>ONIQ01000013.1 GCA_900317925.1 uncultured Bacteroidales bacterium
TCGATTTGTTCTCGTGTAAGCATATAAAAGTTGTGTTAGTGGCTGCAAAGTTACATACCACTAACACATGCTAACAGTTGTAGTTGTCCGAATGCTTACCCGCTTCCGGCCCTTGCCATCCACCAAAATGCCTCTTTTTGGTGGATGAACCGTCGCTTTGCCCTTGCCATCCACCAAAACGCCTCTTTTGGTGGATGAACAGCCCTAGTTGGTAGAGGGTCCCTTTTTTTGTTGCCCTGTTGTATTTTTATTATATTTGTAGGTTATGATAAAAGGAAGCCGTTTACTTTTGTCTTTGCTGTTGTCTATGGTGATACCGATGGCCGTTCAGGCTCAGACAAATCATCTCCAGGAGACGCTCCAGGCCCAAAAGGAAAAACTGGAGCAGCTCCACATGGATGCACGCGAGCACCTGAATGAGTCGCTGGACAGAAAGGAACGGATTCTCCTGAGTCGTGTAGATACCAACTATATAGGACTTTTGCCGCGTTCGTGGCGGGTATCGGTCCGGTACGGCGCTTCCCATTTCCGGGGACGGATGATTACGGATGACGCCACGGTCCGCCTCCAGACCAAGTTGACGAGTCGGGTTGCCCTGGGTGTCGGTTACCGTGAGCTCAACCTGAGCTACAACTTCGGGCTGAACTCGAAATACAATACCGAGTTCAATCTGGGCGCCTTCTGGAACCGCATGGGAATTGAGATCAAGATTCACGGCAGCGACCATCTGGATGTTTCATCCCCGGCCTCCGGCAGTTATGCCTTCCTGAACACCGGAGAGCCGGCGGAGCTGCTCTCGATCCTGGTGGATGGCTATTATGCCTTCAATCACCGGCGATTCTCTTATCCGGCCATCCTCTCCCAGTCCAACATCCAGAAAAAGAGTGCGGGCAGTATCCTGGCCGCGGCGGGACTGAGTATCATGGGCTTCGGCCTGCTGGAGGCCAGGGACGGGCTTCCCAGCCGATGGGCGGAATCGCGTTTTTCGCTGGGTTGCGGCTATGGTTATAACTGGTCCATCCAGGAAGGACGCTGCCTGTTGCATGCTTCCGCCATTCCCATGGTGAATCTGCTTGACCGGGGCTTTACCAAGATCGAGGGCAGTTCTTTGGAGGTTACCACC
Organism: uncultured Bacteroidales bacterium; assembly: GCA_900317925.1. Classification (GTDB taxonomy): domain Bacteria; phylum Bacteroidota; class Bacteroidia; order Bacteroidales; family UBA932; genus Cryptobacteroides. Next base: position 1,124 of record ONIQ01000013.1, read on the forward strand.
TCTACGCGCCTGTCCCTGATATCGGTGGTGCGGCTGGGTTTTATCTACAACTGGACAGACCGTCTGTATATGAGTTTGTTGATGACCAACAATCCCATTTTCAAGAACCAGTCTGACAGGTATATTTTGAACAATAGTTTTTTTGGACAATTATCCTTAACGGTCCGTTTATAAGAATCGTTTATGCTTAAAAAAGTGTTTTTTGCAATTGCGGTAGCGAGCCTGCTGTCTGCAGCATGCCGGAAAGAATCTGCTTCCCAGCAGTCTTCTTCGACGGAAGTGCAGGTATCGTTCACGGCTCCCGCGGAACCGGTTGACCCGGAAACCAAATCCCAATTCGGCCCCAAATCCGGCAGCAGCTACTCTGTGCAGTGGGAAGAGGGCGACAAGGTCAGCCTCTCGGTTACATCCGATGCCGGCACGACAGAGCCGGTATCGGTCCGGATCAATCCGGCTCCGGATGGCACTACGATGATGTTCGATGCCACCCTGACCCTCCCTTCGACGGGCTCCTTCACCATTACGGCAACGGCTCCCGCCGGGGTGACTGCGATCCCCGCCCTTCAAATCCCGCTGAGCGCTTCTCCCGATCCTGCGGCCATCTTCGTCAAGGCGGAAACCACGCTGGATGCCCTCCCTACCGGTGATGTGTCCTTGCAGTTCAAACACGTGAACGCCTATGGGAAACTGACGTTGAACAACCTTCCTACGACCAAGGCCGTCCAGTCCGTTGAACTTTCGGGCGATGCCATCGCTCCGCTGATGATCCAAACCACCTCTGCGCAGAATGTCTTTTTTGCGACCAAACCGGTTGATGTGGGCGGCAAAACATTGAAGGTCAAGGTGGTAACGGCTGGCGGAGCCTATGAGGCCAGTACGACCTTCCCTTCGGGGAAAGCCTTCCAGGCGGGCAAGGTGGCATCTTTCTCCGTCGATATGGCCGGCGCGATGGCTGTCACGCCCAAGAGCGTGAGCATCCTGGCCATCGGCAACAGTTTCTCATGGGATGCGATGGAATACCTGTACGGCATCCTCAAGGCTGCGGGCGTGGAAACCGTTGTGCTGGGGAATCTGTATATCGGCGGTTGCACGCTGCAGACCCATGCGGGACATTTTGCCAATAATGCTTCCGAATACCAGTATCGGAAAAACACCTCCGGCACATGGACCAGCACGAATTCGTTTAAGCCTTTGTCGGCTCTTGAGGAACGGGAATGGGATTATATTACCATGCAGCAGGCCAGCGGCTCATCGGGCATCGCCAGTACATACGATCCGTATCTGGCGCAGCTGATCTCCATTGTCAAGGAGAAACGTCCCAACGCCAAACTGCTCTGGCACATGACCTGGGCCTATCAGCAGAATTCAACGCATAGCGAATTCCCGAAATACAACAGCGACCAGATGACCATGTACAATGCCATTGTATCAGCCGTGCAGACCCGGGTCCTGCCTACCGGTCAGTTCCTGGACGTCATTCCGTGCGGTACGGCGGTGCAGAACCTGCGTACCAGTTTCATCGGCGATACCATTACCCGTGACGGTTATCACATGTCGTACGACAAGGGCCGTTTTGTTACGGGCCTTATGTGGGCGCGTCTCCTGACGGGCTCTTCCATCGTGGGAAACACCTATCGTCCATCGGGATACAGCTATACCGATGAGGTGATGGCGGCGCTGTGGGAATCGGTCGAGAATGCCTTCCGGACTCCGCTGGCGGTTACGCAGTCGCAGTATGCCCCCAAGCCGTACGTTCTTCCGGATGAATTGGTGACCCTGTTCCGGAATGCAGGATATGATCCCGGCCAATACAATGCGCTCCCGTTGACCATTGAACAGAAAGCCTACTACAATTCTACGGGCGGGTCCACGCTTACCTGCGCGGCCAATGGCAGTACGGCCAGCAACCTGGTCCAGTTTGCCGCCACGCAGATTTTTGGCAAGGGACAGATTCCGAATGGCTCCGTGATTGTGCTCAAGGAGGGCTTCCAGTATCGCCCCGAAGGCTGGAAAACCCTCTCCACCAAGAATGCCGGTTCTGCGCGTCCCGGAAATGTGACCACTTCCATTGTAACGGTGGACGACTCCTGGTGGGCCGCGTGGAATTTCCGGGCGTTCAACCTGGCCAAAAGCGGCAATCCACCCCTTACCGATGCCGAGCAGGACGAACTCCTGACCTGCTTCGCGATCTTTGTCCCCAAGAAATAAACGCGTATGAGGAAAGGCGTGCGCATACTGGTTCTGTTTCTGACGGTGCTGTTCGCGGCATCTTCCTTACCATCGTCGGCCCAGATTCATAAAAAGGTGGTCAGGACCGCCGGTTTCGTCCTGGATAGCCTGCAACGGCGGTTCCTGACCAAGGTGGATACGAATTATATTGGCAATTACACCAGACCGTGGCGTCTGTCCCTTATGTACAATGCCTCCCATTTCCGGAGTCTGGCGTATGTGGAGGAATATTCCTTGTATGTCACGACCAAGATGACGAATCGCCTTTCTTTCGGTATTGGTTATCAGGGACTTGCCTTCAATTACAACTACCGCCTGGGCTCGAAGCAGAAAATGGAAATGAGTATCCAGGCGTATGGCCGGCAGATGGGAGTGGAGATCAAGTTCCACGGCAGCGACCGCATCAACCTGAAAGTTGCCGCAGACGGGCAGGACCCGGTGAGCGTTGATGCCAAGGGGGCGGAACTATTCGTGTATCTGGTGGATGGTTATTATGCCTTTAATCACCGGAAGTTTTCGTATCCTGCGGCGCTGTCCCAGTCCAAAGTCCAGAAGCGGAGTGCCGGCAGTATCCTGGCCGGATTCTGTTTCAGTGCGTTGGGCGTCAATTTGGTGGATCCTTCGGATGGCCAGACGGCCTCTTCGCTGGAAGGACGCTTGTCGCTGGGGGTCGGATATGGATATAACTGGGCTTTCCATGGCGGGAAGCTGCTGGTTCATGGCTCTTTGATTCCGATGCTGAATCTATTGGACCGGGATTTGTACAAGGGAAAGGGCGAGGAGGACTATAAAAAAATGGATACCGATCGGTATTCCTTTGTCAATCTTTTCCGGCTGGGCCTGTTCTACAATTTTTCAGAACGTCTCTATGCGGGTATCTTGATAACGGAAAACCCCGTTCCGAAACGGGAACACGGCTATTTCACGATGGATAACAGCATCTTTTCCCGCGCCTCCATTACCTGGCGGTTCTGATTATTCGCGGAGAGGAAGGGATTCGAACCCCCGGTACGGTTCCCCGCACACCTGTTTTCGAGACAGGCTCCTTCAACCACTCGGACACCTCTCCTTGGTTGGGATTGCAAAGATAAATAACTTTTTCTGATTTTTGAAAAAAAACTAACCGGTCAGACTTGGGCTTTTATTGAAATTTTTGCTATTTTTGATACAAATCTGAAAGAATGAATATGCAAGTTGAACGTGTAATCTGGCTTGATTGGATGCGGGTGGCGGCCTGCCTGATGGTGATTGTCGTCCACGCCACGGAGCCTTTCTACCTGGGAGGCGATGGATCGCTCATTCTGACGCGGACCGATGCCTTCTGGGCATCGTTCTTCGATAGCTTCGTGCGCGCGTGCGTTCCTCTATTTATTATTGCGTCCAGTTATCTGCAGTTTCCCCTGCACTATTCCTCGGAAGAATTCTTCCGTCGCCGGGCGGTGCGCATCCTGGTGCCGTTTGTCCTGTGGACGGTGGTCTATGCCCTGGTGTGGGGTAGCCCGGTGCAGAATTTCAAGGACCTGTTGCTGAATTTTAACTACGCCGCCGGGCATCTGTGGTTCGTGTATATGCTGGTGGGCGTCTATCTGCTGATGCCGCTGCTTTCTCCCTGGGCCGAACGGGTGGGGCGCACGGAACTTCGCATCTACCTGGGACTGTGGCTGTTCACCACCGTTATTCCGCTGCTGCGCGACTGGGTTTTCGGGGCGCCCCCGGTGGTCTATGGCGTGTCGGGCCTGCCGCGGCAGGCACTCTTCCCCCTGTGGGGCGAGGCCAGTTGGAATGCCTATGGCGTGTTTTACTACCTGAGTGGTTTTGTGGGTTATCTGTTGTTGGGCCTGTATGTGCGCAAGTTCCTGGGAACGTGGTCCTGGCGCAAAACGCTGGCGGTGGCCCTGCCGTGTTTCGCCGCAGGTTTTGCCCTGAGTTTCGGCGGCTTCCTCCGCCGGGTATGGCTTACTTCGGGCGGGGAGTTCCCTGTGGGCGGCCTGGTGGAAAAGGCCGTCTGGTGGGAGACCACCTGGTGCAACGATACCTTGGGCGTGGCCCTGATGGCTATCGCCTGGGTGCTGCTGTTCCGGAAGATACAGGCGGCGGGCGGTTTCTATCGCCGGATAACATTGCCGCTTTCGCGCGCGGGATACGGGATGTATCTGAGCCATTTGCTGGTGCTGGTGCCCATTTGCACTTGGGTGCGTGGCTGGCTGGGCAGCGGTGACGCCGGCATCCTGGGCTTCTGGACCACGCCGGCGGAGATTGTCCTTTCGGCTGTGGCCTGCTTTGTGGTGGTGGGAGCCGGCAGCATCGCGCTGCAGCGCATCCCGAAGGTTGGAAAATTTATAATGGGTTGATTATGAATCTCTATACGCAAAAAAAACAGATTCCGGTGCTGCTGCTCACCGGTTACCTTGGCAGCGGGAAGACCACGCTGCTGAACCGGATCCTCGCCAATCGCAAGGGGATCAAGTTCGCAGTAGTGGTGAACGATATCGGCGAAGTGAACATCGATGCTTCCCTCATCGCGAAAGATGGCATCGTGGGGCAGACGGATTCTTCCCTGGTGGCATTGCAGAACGGCTGCATCTGCTGCACGTTGAAGATGGATCTGGCTTCGCAGCTGGCCGACCTGACGCGTTCCGGCCGCTTCGACTACATCGTGGTAGAAGCCAGCGGGATTTGTGAGCCGGCCCCCATCGCGCAGACAATCAGCACGTTGCCGCAAATTGTGCCGGCGGCTATGCTGGGAGCTGTCCCGTACGTGGACAGCATCGTGACGGTGGTGGACGCCCTGCGGATGCGGGACGAGTTCGGCGGCGGCGATGCCCTGGGCCGCGAGGATATCGGCGAGGACGACCTGGAACGCCTGGTTATCGAGCAGATTGAGTTTTGCAACATCGTGCTGCTGAACAAGGCCGCCGAGATCTCCGCGGAGGAACTGGGCAAGCTTACGGGTATTGTCAAGGGCCTGAATCCCGGGGCGAAGGTGTTGCCGTGCAACTACGGGGACATTGATCTGGACGAGATTATCTACACGGGCATGTTCGATTTCGACCGCGTGGCTACGTCGGCCGCCTGGATTGCCGCCATCGAGGGGGAGGACGAAGAGGAAGAGGCCGAGGGCGAAGCCTTGGAATACGGCATCGATACCTTTGTCTATTTTAACCGGAAGCCCTTGGATCTGAATAAGTTCGACTTTATGATTACCCGCCGCTGGCCTGCCGGGATCATCCGTGCAAAGGGGATGTGCTACTTTGCGGACGATCAAGACAAATGCTGGCTTTTCGAGCAGGCGGGCAAACAGAAAACCCTGCGGGACGCAGGCCTGTGGTATGCCACGATGGATGAGGAAGAGCTGCAGCAGATGATGGAGCGCGACCACATCCTGCGGCGCGACTGGGATCCGGTCTATGGCGACCGCATGCAGAAGATTGTGTTTATCGGGCAGCACCTGGACAAGGAGGGCATTACGGCCCTGATGGACAGTTGCCTGGCCTAAAACTTCCCGGTTTCAGAAAAGAGTTCGCGGAGTACGGCCAGTGACCGGATTTGGATGGCCGATTCCGTATGGTGTTCCAAATAGCGCAGGATGCTCTGCGCTATTTCGTTTCGTGCGCTGCCCGACAAGGGAAGGAGCATGGATTCGCCAAAGGGCGCCTGCAGGAAGGTCCGGAGTTCAGAAAGGTGGCTTTCGGCGTAGGGCGCCATGTCTTCGGCCGTGGGTTGGAAGCCCAGCGTCACCGCCAGTTCCAGCAGGAAACGGATGGGGTAGTTGCTGAAATCGCTCTCCAGGGCGTCCAGCGTAAGGATAGCGCGCTCGCACCAGTCGAAAAGTCCGTCCGGATCGGCCCCGTCGCGGATGGTCCGGTACAGGACCTCGCTCATAAAGAGGGTGATGGTGTTTTTCAACAGGTTTCCGCGGATACCAGCCAGCGGATGCCGGACGGTCAGGGAGCGGGCGTGCCACAGGGTGGCCCGCGGGTTTTCGGAAATGACGGCTTCCAGCAGGTTCAGCGGCAGGAAAAGGGCCATTCCGGCCTTGGAGCCGGTCCGCACGAGAAAACTCCGCCGCCCGTATGCGCGGCTCAGGGTATGCAGCACCACCGAGTTCTCTCCGAACTTGGTGTGGTTCAATACGATGAGCTCTGTCGAGTAGGTCATTTCCCGTGATGTTCCTGTAGCCAGGCGGCCATGGCGCGCAGGGCCTTCCCCCTGTGCGAGATGGCGTTTTTTTCTTCTTCTGTGATTTCTGCCAGCGTGAGGGCACTCGTATTGGGAATCGCGCCGGGGAGTTCATCCGGGATAAAGACCGGGTCGTAGCCGAAACCGCCGCAGCCCGCTTTCGCGGTGGCGATGCGGCCTTCCAGCACGCCCTCGAATACGTGTGTCTGCCCGTCCAGCATGAGGGTGACCACGCTGCGGAAGCGGGCGCGGCGGTCGGTGCAGCCGGCCAATTCTTGCAGCAGCGTGTCCATATTCGCCTCAAAATCGTGGTCGCCGTTGCCGGCGCGGCCCCTTAAACTGGCATAGCGTGCCGTATAGACGCCCGGTGCCCCGCCCAGGGCATTGACCTCCAGACCGGTGTCGTCGGCGAAACATCCCGGCACTTCCTTTGCCCGGCTGTACAGGTATTCCGCTTTTTGTAACGAATTCTCTTCCAGTGTGTTGCCCGTTTCGGGAATCTCCTCGGTGATTCCCATGGCGGCCGGCGTCACCAGCGTGAAGCCCTCGCCCAGAATCTCCTGCGCCTCGCGCAGTTTCCCCCGGTTGCCCGTTGCAAATATCAATTTCATCTATTGTTTCTTTTCTCTGTCTGCTTGTCCTGCAAAATTACGAAAATTCAGCATAAAATTATTATTTTTGCGGGACGAACAGAGGAGGATATGGGTAAGCGTGTTCTGGTTTTCCTGCTTGTATTGCTGGGTGCGTGCAATCCGGATGTATTTGTGGAGGATTTCCTCCCGGACATCCCGGAAGTGGTGTTCGTGGACGGCAAGGCGCACGTGGAAATTCCGGTAGACAACTTCGAGGTGGGGGTGGATTCGTATTCTTCAGAATCCCTTATGTTTGTTCAGTATGCCGTCCTGGCTTTTTCCAAAGACTATAAGTTCTCGGTAAGCTGGTCTTATCATGCGGTAGATATTGTGGTCTATTACAATACAGGGAAGCCCATGCATCGGGAGCTTGTCATTAGAAAGAATGGGGTTGTAAAGACCATACCGTTCACCCTCCCCGTGGTGCCGGAATCAAAGTAATGTGATGCGGATTCGGCTGATAATCATAGTTTTGTCTCTTTCGATGGGTATCCTCCCGCTCACGGCGACCGAGGCGGATACCTCCTCAAAGGCACTCTCGCTGCTACCGGTGGCTGGGTGGCAGACGCGGCATTCGGGGGTCTTTTGCGGGAGCGATTTTCCTTCCAACCAGTTGCTGTCCGCACACGCCCGGGTGGGATTCCGTTTCTCGCCGGAAACGAAGATGGGCGCGCTGAACCCCTATGCGATACAGGGTATCGGGGTGGCCGTGAATACGTTTTTCAACGGGAAAGAGGTGGGAACCCCCATCGCCTTTTACGTTTTCCAATCGGCCCGTATCGCCGCGCTGACGGAGCGGGTGAGCCTGGATTACGAGTGGAACTTCGGCCTTTCGGGCGGATGGAAGCCCTACGACCGCCAGACGAATCCGGCGAATACGACCGTCGGCTCACCGTGGAATGCCTATATCAACCTGGGCCTGTATCTGAACTGGGATCTGAATCCCGGGCTAACCCTGCAGACGGGGGCGGTCTTTAGCCATTTTTCCAACGGTAACACCCGCTATCCCAACGGCGGCGTGAATGCGGCGGGCCTCTCGGTGGGCCTTCTGTGGGATTTGCAGCACGCCCAGGACCCGGCTGCCGTGCGTCGCGCCCGCGAGCTTGCCGATCATTCGGAGCCCTTCCGCCGCCATCTTACCTGGGACCTTGTCCTATACGGCGCGGTGCGGAAAAAAGGCATTATGATCAATGATGAGGATGCCCTGCTGGTCCCCGGCTCCTTTGGCATTGCGGGCTTGAATATCAATCCGTTATATCATGTAAACCGGCATTTTGCAGCGGGTCTTTCGCTGGATGCCCAGTACGACGAAAGCGCCAATATCCAGGACCATATCGCCGGCACCAATCTGTACACAAAGGAAATTGTTTTCTTCCGGCCGCCTTTTAAAGAGCAGTTCTCGGTGGGCGTTTCTGTCCGCGCGGAATTGTCGATGCCCATTTTCTCCATCAATGCCGGCATCGGTCGGAATATCTATTGCAGCGGCCGGGACACGGATTCGTTTTATCAGATCCTGGCGCTGAAGGCGCATGTGTCGCGCCACTTTTTCCTGCATATCGGATATCAGGTTTTCCGTTTCAAGAACCCGAATAACCTGATGTTGGGTATCGGCGCCCGGTTCTAGCGGCGCGCAGGGCTAACTCTCCACCCACAGATAGACCTTGTCGCCCCGGCGGATGATTCCGTCCCCGGAGCCCCCGGCGTTGCCGTTTTCTCCGGAACCCCCGGCGTTGCCATCGGACCGTACCGGGATGGAGCAAATGTCTCCCCGGACGGCCTGGGGGACCGGTGCCAGATCCAGCCGGATTTCCTCCACACGCGTTTCCACCACGCCGGTGGTGGGCCCCATGAACAGAATCTCATCGCCCACGTGCAGGGTGGCCGATTCTACGGTGATTTCGGCCACGCCCAGCTTGCTGTACCAGTTGGTCACTTTCCCGCAATACTCCTTGTGACGGCGGGCCTGGCTGCCATAGACCGCGCTCCATTCGCCCAGCGGCGCGCCCTGGTAATAGCCGTCCCAGAAGCCCCGGTTGAACACATCGGCCAGTTCCTCTTTGAGCGCCGCGCCCAGCTCTGCGGTGAAGGTCCCGTCCGCGACGGCATCGGCCGCCCGCCGGTAGCACTGCGTGGTGCGTTTTACGTATTCCGGATTCCGCGCACGCCCCTCAATTTTGAATACGCGCACGCCGGCAGCGGCTAGCTTGTCCAGGAACTCGATGGTACAGAGGTCTTTGGGAGACATGATATACTTGTTGTCCACTTCCAGTTGCGTGCCGGTCTCCAGGTCGGTTACCCGGTAGCCCCGGCGGCAGAGCTGGTAGCATCCGCCCCGGTTGGCCGAGGTTCCGTAGGTGTGCAGGCTCAGGTAGCATTTGCCCGAGATGGCCATGCACAGGGCTCCGTGGACGAACATTTCCAGGCGGACCGGCCGGCCGGAGGGTCCGCAGATGCCTTCTTGCAGGACGGCTTCGTGGATGGCCGCCACCTGCTCCAACTTCAGTTCGCGCGCCAACACGGCAACCTCGGCAAATTGCGCATAGAACCGAAGCGCCTCTATGTTGCTGATATTCAATTGGGTGGACAGATGTACCTCCAATCCTCGGGCGCGGCAGGCCTGCACCACCGCCAGGTCCGATGCGATGACGGCATCCACCCCGCAGCGGGCGGCATCGTCCAGCACCGCCTGCATCGGCCCGATTTCCTCGTCATAAATGACGATGTTGAGGGTCAGGTAGGCCCGCACCCCGGCTTCGTGACAGATGCGCACGACCGCCGGAAGGTCCTCCTGCGCGAAATTGTTGGCGGAATGGGACCGCATGTTCAGGTGTCCGACCCCGAAATAGACGGCGTCGGCGCCTCCCTGTATGGCCGCGCGCAGGCATTCGAAATTGCCCGCCGGCGCCATCACTTCCAGTTCCTTCCGCTCCATGGATTATTTCGTACGTCCCACCAGTTTGTCGGCAAAGCGGCGAAGCTGCTCGTAACGGATTCCGTTACAAATCTTTGCCGCATGTTCCAGCGCCAGGTTGTTCAGGCGGAGGATTTCGTATTTGGCGTCTTCGTCCACGCTCAGGTCGGTATAGATATCCTTGACGGTGGCAATCTTCATGACGCGTTCCACCTCGGTTTCCGCCGGCATGGCCAGGGCTTCCAGCAGTTCTTCGCGGGCTTCTCCGGCCTTTTCCAGCGCATGCGTCGTAAGCCAGCATTTTTTGTTGTTCACGATATCTCCGCCGATGGGTTTGCCGAATACGGCCTCGTCGCCGAAGGCATCCAGGTAGTCGTCCGCCACTTGGAAGGCCAGGCCCAGGTTATATCCGTAGGCGTACAATTCCTCGCATTCGGTCTCGGATGCGCCGGCAATCAGGGCGCCCATCTTGGCCGCGCAGGCAATCAGCACGCCGGTTTTCAGGCCGATCATCTGCATGTATTCGTCCATGGGAACATCGGTCCGGCTTTCGAAATCCATGTCCAGCTGCTGGCCGTCGCACACCTGGGCGGCGGTATCGCTGAAGAGCTTCAGCACCTGCGGGAGCACGTTTGCGGGCGCGCAAGCGATTCTTTTATAGGCATCGATGTTCATCACGTCACCCGACAGGATGGCGGTATCCTCGTTCCACTTTTTCCACACCGTGGGCACGCCGCGCCGCAGGGGAGAACGGTCCATGATGTCATCGTGGATGAGGGTGAAACTGTGGAAAACCTCCAGTGCGGCCGCCGGTTGCAGAATGCTCGGGTCGAAGGTGTCCTTGTACAGGCCGAACGTGGTGAGGCATAGCCGCGGACGGATGCGTTTGCCGCCGATGGCAATCATGTACCGCAGCGGGTCGTATAATCCCACCGGTTCCTTCGTGAATTCAATCTTGTCAAACAGCTCCTTCAGAGCCTGTTCAATGTGTATTTCAGTAATCATATATACTTAAATATCAATCATTCTTTTGTGTAAAGCCGTCCGCTCTCCGCCAGCAGTTCCCGGAGGGTCGAATGGAACGCTGCGGTCGCAGAAGGGTAAGAGAGGACGGAAAGGTCCAGGTGCAGCCGCCAGCGCCAGTGGTGATGCGGGTCGGCCGGTTCGTTGATCCGCTCGTTCCGGTCCGGATTCCGCAGCTCCCCGCTCAGCGCCAGCCAGTCCTGGATGGGGAAAATGGCCAGCATGGAAGGGTAGGCCAGCACCTCGGCCAGCATGTCGCGCACGGTTTCGGGCGAGGGATCCTCGGGGCAGGACATCCGCAGGGTGGCGGTGTCGTGGCTGGAGGTGGCGCAGACGCTCAAGGTGCGGGTGGGACCGTCGTAGCCGCGCATCTTCAGGGAGAGGATTTTCTCGTGCTCCATCACGCCGGGCAGGCAGTCTGGCACCATCCCCAGGTCTTCGCCGCAGGCCAGCATCCCCGTCGCACCCAGCAGTTCGGGGAGTTTCTTTTCGGCATTCCGATACCAGAACGCGTCGTGCCGATGATAGAAAAAGTCCACGTACAGTTCGTCGAAACGGCGGCGGAGGTCCTCCGGAAGGCTTCGGTATGCCTCCGTCTCCCGCGCGCCGATAAACGGGTGATACCATCCCGCCCGGTGCGGATCTTCCAGGAACAGGCCGGCCTCCGGCTTGCCGGCAGCGACGGCCTGGACACCCTCGTCGCAGGGAACTGGGGAAAACGCTCCTCGGCAGCACCGGATAAACCGGCCAAAGCCAAGGCCGTCCAGTTCTTCGGCGCTATACGGCAGGGCGGGGTTGAAATGCCCCATCAGGCCGCTCCGACAGGAAAGGGGAATCTCCCAGATGCGGAACCAGCCGATGATGTGGTCTATGCGGAAGGCATCGAAATACCGGCTCATGACGCGCAGGCGGCTCTTCCACCAGGCGTACCCGTCGGCCTCCATGGCCTCCCAGTTATAGGTGGGGAAGCCCCAGTTCTGGCCGTCGGCGCTGAAATAATCGGGCGGAGCCCCGGCCGAGCAGTCCAGGTTGAATAGCTCCGGATGGAAATGGGCCTCGGCGCTGTCGGCACTCACGCCAATGGGCAGGTCGCCTTTGAAATAGACCCCGTGGGCACGTGCATAACGTACCTCTTCGCTCAATTGCTTATCCAGATGGTACTGCATCCAGACGTAGTATTCGGGCTCCAGACCGTCGCGATGGGCGCAGAATGCCGCATACTCGTCCAGCCAGAAGGCGTTTTCGGTGGCAAACTTCCGGCAGGCCGCTCCGGCCAGGTCCCGGGCACCACGGGCCAGGTAGGCCTTGCGGATCCAGGCCATCTTGGCCTTGGCCACACGCGGCCAGTCAATCTCCGGGAGGGCGTTCAGGGCCGTTTGCTCGGCGGTGAAAGCGGCACTCTTGCGGATGCCCAGGTCCTGCAGGCGCAGGTACAGGGGGTGCAGCGCAAAGGACGAGATGGGACTGTACGGGTAGGAATCCTCCCATTCGCCGCGGCGGGTGGTATCGTTCACCGGAAGCAGCTGGATGATGCATTGGCCGGTAGCCACCGCCCAATCGACCAGCGGCCGCAGGTCGCGGAAATCGCCCATCCCGAAATCGTCGGCGGTGCGCAGCGAGAAAACGGGTACGGCGGTACCGGCTCCGCGGAATCCCGGGCGGTCGAACAGGTCGGCCTGATGCGCTCGCGGGAAGGGACAGCCGGCAATGGGACAGTCTATCCAGGCGTCGTCGCACCGGTGTCCGGCGGGAATGCGGGAGCGATGGTGATGCTGCCATTCCGTCCGCCAGACCAGACCGTCGCGCAGGACCACGTAGGTGTAGTCTTTCAGGGCTTCGGCCGGGCAGTCCGGTATCGAAACGGACCAGATGCCGCCATCCTGCCATGCCATCGGGTACTTCCGCCCTTCCAGCACCACCGCCAGGCTCTCGCCCCATTCCGTCATATATTGAATGCGAAAATCCATATTATAGCGTTTGTCCTCCGATAAACTCGCGCATGATGGAAGTGGGCGGAATGGCCTCGATTTCAGAGGGTTGCAGGGCAACGATATAGTCCAGGAACTTCAACAGGCGGATGGCCTCGCCATAGGCGGGCGACGAAGGCAGGATGCGGCGCAGCAGCGGTTCCGCATAATACTTCAGCATGGGCAGTTCGAACAACAGGGCCGAATTGAAAATGGCATCGGCATTCTCCTGGAACGGGAAAATGTTGCGAGCCTCGCCACGGCGCACGCTGTGCCAGCGGAGGAGGGTATCCTCGGGGGTGATGCCCCGTACGCGGTTGTCGCGGACAATCCGGCGGAGCAGGCGGTTGTCCGAGGTGGAAATATTGTTGTTCTCGTCGATGTTCAGCGAGGTGAGGGCCGATGCATAAACCCGGAAAACACGGCTCTGGTCCACTTCGGAAACCATTTCCGGATTCAGGGCATGGATGCCCTCCATGATGAGGATATCCCGTTCGCCCAGGTGCATGCGGCTCCCCGTATGGGTCCGTCGGCCGGCTTTGAAATCGAATTTGGGAATTTCCACTTCCTTGCCCGCCAGCAGGTCGTTGATCTGTTGGTTCAGGAAGGGAAGGTCCATGGCGTAGAGCGATTCAAAGTCGTATTCCCCGTCTTCGTCTTTGGGCGTATCCTCCCGGTTCAGGAAGTAGTTGTCCAGCTCGATCACCTTGGGATTCAGGCCCAGGATGCGGCATTGGTTGGCGAGCCGCAGCGACGACGAGGTCTTGCCGCTGGACGAAGGGCCGGCAATGAAGACCACCTTCACTTCGCTGCGCCGGGCGTAGATCTGGTCGGCGATGGCGGCATATTTCCGTTCATGCAGGCACTCGGACAGGTTGATGATGCGGATGGCGTTCCCTTTCAGGATTTGCTCGTTCAGCGTACCGATGCCCACGACGCCCATCACGTCGCACCAGTGGGAATACTCCTCCAGGGTGGCGGCAATTTTCGATTGACGCCGCATCGGTATAACCTTGTTGAAGTTGTTGAGGGAGGGGAGTTGCAGGACAAAACCCTTCGAGAAGGCGCTCAGGTCGAATTTGGTCAATACGCCCGTGGAGGGGACGAGCGGTCCGTGGAAGGTGTCCGACTGGCCGTCCAGGTGATAGATGCTGCACGTGAAGCGGCCCAGGGAACGCTGGAGCTCGGCCTTGAAAGGCTGCATGTTGTCGAGGAAGATTTTCTCTGCGTCCACGGCCCGGATTTTCTCCTTGGTGAAGGGGAGGTCCCGGTCGATGATTTCCTGCATCTTCTCCTTGAGGCGGTCCACGTCGTCATCCGTAAGGAAATAGTTGGGATGATGGCCGTCTTCTCCCGGCGTGCTGTCCTTCAGTTCGCAGTAGATGCCGCTGGGAAGGGCGTGGTCGGCAAAGAACATCTTGTCCGGAAAAACGGCCCGTACGGCGTTCTGGAGCACAAAGCACAGGGAACGGATGTAGCAGCGGCGCCCCTCTTCGTGGGAGTAGCTGATGAATTCCACCGTCCGCGGGAAAATGACCGGATAATCCAGTTCTTTCAGTTTGTGGTCCACCATGGCCGCCAGCACCGGCAGTTGTGCACCGGTCTTGGGCTCTTCCAGGGTGGTCACCCCGATGCTCCGGGATAATGCTTCCAGGGTAGTTCCCGCTTCTACGGAGTACGTCTGTCCGTTGTTGACGCAGGTGATTTGGATTTTCGTCTTCATACGCTACAATAATGCTTTCAAAAAAGGTCCGGTGACGGAATGCGGGTCGGCAGCTACTTCCTCCGGGGTGCCTTGGGAAACAATATAACCGCCCGCCCGGCCTCCGTCGGGTCCCAGGTCTATCAGGTAATCCACGCTTTTGAGCACGTCCAGGTTGTGTTCGATGATGATCACCGTATTCCCCTGGTCCACCAGCCGCTGGAGCACGCCCATCAGCACGTTGATGTCCTCGAAATGCAGGCCCGTGGTGGGCTCGTCCAGGATGTAGAGGGTGTTTCCGGTGGCGGGACGGAAGAGTTCGGCCGCGAGTTTCATGCGTTGGCTTTCACCGCCCGACAGGGTTACCGCGCTCTGCCCCAAGTGCACGTATCCCAGTCCTACATCCACCAGCGCCCCGAGTTTCTGGGCGATTTTGGGGATCGGCCGGAAGAATTCGTACGCCTCGGCGATGGACATTTCCAGCACATCGTTGATGTTTTTGCCCTTGTACCGGACCGCGAGGGTATCTTCCTTGTATCGTTTGCCGCCGCATTCCTCGCAAACCACGTGAACGGACGGCAGGAAATTCATTTCAATGACCTTGATGCCCGCGCCCTTGCATTCCTCGCAGCGTCCGCCGGGAACATTGAACGAGAACCGGCCGGCCTTGAAGCCGCGCACCTTGGCGTCGGGCGTATCCTCGAAGAGGTCGCGGATGTCGCTGAACACGCCGGTAAAGGTGGCCGGATTGCTGCGGGGCGTGCGTCCGATGGGGCTCTGGTCAATTTCAATCAGTTTGTCGATGTTGCCGATACCCACCACCTCTTGATAGGGGAGCGGACGCAGTTTGGCGCGGTAGAATTTATTTTTGAGGATGGGCATGAGGGTCTCGCCGATGAGCGATGACTTTCCGCTGCCGCTCACGCCGGCCACCCCGATCAGGCAGCCCAGCGGAAAATCTACATCCACTTTCTTGAGGTTGTTCCCGGTAGCACCCCGCAGGCCCAGGGTGAGGCCATTGCCCCGGCGCCGGTGAGGCGGAACGGGGATGGTGCGTTTCCCCTGCAGGTAGTCCAGCGTAATGGAGGAACCCAGTACACAGTGCTCCAGCACGTCTTTGGCGGGTTTCGTCCCGTCCAGCAGGTTTTTTACCGGGCCATTCAGGCAGATGCGTCCGCCCTCCGCACCGGCCCCGGGACCTACGTCCACCAGCCAGTCGGCGCTGAACATGGTTTCGGCATCGTGCTCCACCACCATGACGGAGTTCCCTTCGTCGCGCAGTTCCTTGAGCGAGGCAATCAGTTTGCGGTTGTCGCGCTGGTGCAGGCCGATGCTGGGCTCGTCCAGGATGTAAAGGACGTTCACCAGTTTGGAACCGATCTGGGTCGCCAGGCGGATGCGCTGGCTCTCGCCGCCCGACAGGGAGGCCGTGGCGCGGTCCAGCGACAGGTAGTCCAGGCCCACGTCCAGCATGAATCCCACCCGGTCGTTGAGTTCTTTGAGGATGTCGCGGGCGATGCGGCGCTGCCGGTCATTCAGTTTTTCCGGGAGGCCTTCCAGCCACGTTTTCAGCTCGGTCATCTCCCACGAGGCCACCTGGGCGATGGTTTTTCCATTGATCCGGAAACATTCGGTATGCTTGCCCAGCCTGGTTCCGCCGCACACCGGGCAGACCACTTTTTCGTCGATATCTTCCACGATGCCGTCGAAGGTGACCATCTCGGACAGATTCCCTTCGCCCACGCGGAAAAGGTCGTCGGAGCCAAAAATGATGTGCGAAATGGCTTCGTCGGGGATGGCGGCGATGGGATCGTACAGCGAGAAATTGTATTTGCGGGCAATCGCCCGGATGACGTCGAATTTGCGGGTCTCGCGCACCTTCCCCAGCGGGACGATGCCGCCTTCGGCGATGGAAAGGCTGCGGTCGGGGATGAGGGTGTCCAGGTTCACGTCCACGATCATCCCGAGTCCCTTGCAGTGCGGGCAGTAGCCTTCGGGCGAGTTGAACGAAAAGGTGTGCGGCTGCGGTTCCGGCAGGGAGATGCCGCTGACCGGATCTACGAAATGTTTGGAGTAATGCGTCAGTTCTCCGGTTTCCAAATCCATCACGGCCACGGATCCTTTGCCGGCGTTCAGCGCGGTCATGACCGAGTCGCGCACCCGTTTGCCATCGTCCGGCGAGGGCTTGAGTTTATCTACCAGTAATTCGATGAAATGGGCCTTGTAACGGTCCAGAGCGTCGATTTCGTTGAGGTTATGGAGTTCCCCGTCAATGCGCACCTGGGTGTAGCCGCGTTTGCGCAGCTGCTCGAACAGGTCCCGGTAGTGGCCTTTGCGGCCGCGAACCAGCGGAGCCAGCAGGTAGCATTTCCGTCCCCGGAAGCTGGTCAGGATGAGGTCGATGATCTGCTCGTCGGTATAGCGTACCATGGCCTGTCCGCTTTCGGGCGAGTAGGCTGTGGAGGCTTTGGCGAACAGCAGGCGCAGGAAGTCGAAGATTTCGGTGATGGTTCCTACCGTGGAACGCGGGTTGTTGCCCGTGGTTTTCTGCTCGATGGCGATGATGGGACTCAGGCCCGTGATGCTTTCCACCTCGGGCTTTTCCAGGATGCCCATGAAGTGCTTGGCATAGGTGCTGAGCGTGTCCATATACCGCCGCTGACCCTCTGCATACAGGGTATCGAAGGCCAGCGACGACTTTCCGCTGCCGCTCAGGCCCGTCACCACCACGAACTTCCCGCGGGGGATGTCCACATCCACCCCCTGCAGGTTATGCGCCTTCGCTCCCCGTATTTTAATATATGAGGACATTAATGACAAAGATACGAAAAAATATGAAAAGTTTTTGCTAACTTGCGGTTGATATGGTTCAAGTATTCCATTGCAATCCGCTGCAGGAGAATGCGTACCTGCTGTGGGACGACACCCGGGAGGGGGTGGTCGTCGATCCGGGCTTTGACGGCGAAGCCGAGCTTTCGCGATTTCGTACTTTCCTGAAAGAGAACGACATTCGCCTGAAAGAAATCTGGCTGACCCACGGACATTTCGACCATATCCTGGGCGTGACGGCGCTGGTGCGGGAGAATCCGGTTCCGGTGCGCCTGCATCCGGCCGACCGGCCGCAGCTGGAGCGGGCCCGCCTGATGGCGGCGGCTTTCGGCATCGACTTTCCGGGAGAGGGATTCCCTACGGTGGACCTTGCCGACGGTGAGGAATTGCGCGTGGGCGGGATGACCTTCCAAGTGATCACCACACCCGGCCATACGCCCGGCGGCGTTTCCTTTTATTCTGCCCAGGAGCGGATCCTGCTCACGGGCGACACCTTGTTTGCCGGCAGCATCGGCCGTACGGACCTGCCCGGCGGGGAATACGACGACCTTATCGTCTCCATCATGGACAAGTTGATGGGGCTGGACGGCGACGTGGAAATCCTGCCCGGTCACGGCGGCGTTTCAGACATTGCCACCGAGCGCACGCACAATCCCTTCCTGCAGCCCTTTAACGAGCCGGACGACCCGGACCTGTCCGTAGAGATTTAGATGATTTTTTCCAGCATCTGCCGGATGGAGCGGAAACTTTCCAGTTGGGAGAGAGCCTGACCGGCAGGGTCGCTGACCACCAGGTCGAAGGGACTCCCGGGTAGCTGGACGCGGCCGATTTTGAATCGGGCCGGGGTGCATTTTACCATGAACTCCACCGGGAAAGAAGCATCGCGCAGCAGCGAGATGCAGAGATCGGCCCGCATATCCCGGAGGTGGGAAATGATTTGTGCGGAGGGTTGGCCGAACCAGTTCTGTTCCTTTTTCCGGTTGTTATCGTCGGTACCGTTGATGAAAAGATCCCCCTTCATCTTGTGTTCGCTGAAGAAGGCCCGGAGCGCTTGCCGACAGTCTTCGAAGGACGGGTCTGCCGCATCAAGGATGACGGCGACGGTGCGGACTTCGCCCAGCGGGAGGATGCCCGTGGGTTCGTTGCAGGCATGGCGCCGGAGACTGCGGCGCCGGAAGGAATTTTTCAGAAACTCAAACATGCGGCTCCCCTCCGTTGGCGGCTATGAGTTCGCGGATTTCGGCCTTTGCCTCGCGCCAGCGGGGCACATCGATCTTGGTCCCCACCACTTCCACGACTTTGGCGGCGAGGATGGACCCGATTTCACCGCACGTTTTCAGCGGCAGGCCCAGCGAGTGGCCATAGAGGAAGCCGGCGGCGTAGGTGTCGCCCGCGCCGGTGGCGTCGATGGCCTTGGCCGGCCAGGGCTCCACGAAAAACTCTTCGTCCCCGCAGCGGACCATGGAGCCGTCTTTGCCCACCTTTACGACAGCGATGTCGCACAGTTGGGAAAGATCGCGGATGGCCTCGGCGGGACCCTTTCCGGTAAAGGCGCGCGCCTCGGACTCGTTCGCGAATACGATGTTGACGTACCGGTCCACCAGGTTGTGCAGGAAGGCGTCGTTGGATTCCACGACGTTGTAGGAGGCCAGGTCGATGGAAATGAGGCTTCCGGCTTCGTGGGCCATTTGGGCGGCTGTTCGGATAAGCTCCTGGTCCTGAACCAGATAGCCTTCGATGTGGAAATAATCGTACCCCTCAAAATATTCCTGCTTCAGGTCCTCGGCCTGCATCTCCAGGGCGGCGCCCATGTAGTTGGCGAAGGTGCGTTCGGCGTTGGCACCGGAAATAAACGCCATGCACCGGCCGGAAGATTTGGTGCCGTAGAGCATGGTCGTTTTCACGCCGCTCTGCTCCATAGTACTCTTGAAGAGGCTGCCCAGTTCATCGTTGCCGATCTTGCCGATATAAGCCGACGGCATGCCGAAAATGGAGGTGCAGGTGATGGTGTTTGCGGCCGATCCGCCCGGGACGTATTTCACGCCCAGTTCCTTCAGCGAGGTCCAGATGCGGTCGCCGGTTTCCATGTCGACGTGTTGCATGCTGCCTTTGGGCAGATGGTATTTTTCCAGCAGCGAATCGTCCGGAAGGACGGCCAGGATGTCGGTGAGGGCGTTGCCAATTCCAAGAATAGATTTCATGCGACAATGAGGGGGTTTAGTGGGTAAAACTCTCGGCGGCGTAGCTGGCGCCTCCGCAAAGGATCTGGGTCAAAATCTGGGATTCGTGTGACAGGGTAGCGAAAATGACGGCGGTTTCCATGGGGATGCCGTACAGGCTGGTCAGGGCCAGGCTTACCAGGTAGTGGAAGGCCCCGAAACCGCCCGGTACGGGCACCAGGGAACTCAGGGCGCCTACCACCATGAGGATCAGGGCGTCTCCGGGACCCAGGCGGACACCTTCCGGCAGCAGGCTGTCCACGGCCCAGATAATGGCCTGGCACTGCATCCAGTAGCAGGCCCAGACCAGGACGGTGAGCAGCAGGAAGAACCAGAGATGTTGCATGCGCAGACTGTCCCGCAGGCCGGTTCCCATGCCGGCAACGAAGCCCCAGACCTTTCCGCAGAGGACGCTGCGTTCCCGCAGGCGCCAGACGAGCCAGAGGAGGGCCGCCGCTACCAGGACGGCTCCCGCCAGCATCAGCCCGGTATGGCCGGAATTGCCGGACACCGGGGTCAGGATCCGCTCGCGGAAGAAACCGCCGAAACGGCTCCAGAACAGGCCCAGGAGCACGAGGGTGAGGAGGAACAGGGAAAGCATGTCCCACAGCCGGTCCGCCACCACTGTCCCCAGCGTCTTGTCGTACGAAGCCCGTTTGTGCCCGTCGGGGCCGGGGAGGGAATGTTTGGTGATGTAGCCGCAGCGGACAAACTCGCCGATGCGCGGCAGGACCAGGTTGGCCAAATAGCTGATATTGATTGCATTTACGACCGGCAGGAGCCGGAGGGACGGGTCGATGGGGCGCAGGAGCATCCGCCAGCGGAGAGCGCGCAGCAGAAAAGCCAGGGCACCCACCGCCATCGCCAGCAGCACAAAGCCCCAGCGGCACGCGCCCAGGGCGGCCAGCAGGTCGGCCCATTTCACGCCCCGGAACGAAACGTACAGCAGCGCGGCCGCCACGGCGAGCGACAGCAGGTATTTCAACCAGGGAGTGCGGGGGCGTGCTTCCATAGGCTATTTCAGCACCAGTTCCACCGGGCAGTGATCCGATCCGAAAATCTCGTTGTGGATGTCGGCCGATGCGATACGCCCCTTCAGGGCATCGCTCACCAGAAAGTAGTCGATGCGCCAGCCGGCGTTGTTCTCGCGGGCGCGGAAACGGTACGACCACCAGGAATATTTCACCTCGTCGGGGTGCAGGGCCCGCCAGGTATCGGTAAACCCGGTTTCCAGCAGGGACGAGAACTTTTCGCGTTCCTCGTCGGTAAAACCGGCGTTGCGGCGGTTTGCGGCGGGGTTCTTGATGTCGATTTCGCGGTGGGCGACGTTCAGGTCGCCGCATACCACCACCCCCTTGCGGGCGGCGAGGCCGTTCAGATAGGCCCGGAAATCATCTTCCCAGCGCATCCGGTAGTCCAGGCGGCGCAGGCCGTCCTGGCTGTTGGGAACGTACACGCATACCAGGAAGAAATCTTCCATTTCCAGGGTGATCACGCGGCCCTCGTGGTCGTGTTCGTCGATGCCGATGCCGTAGGTGACGTTTAGGGGCAGGTGGCGGCTGTAGATGGCCGTTCCGGAGTAGCCTTTCTTGTCGGCCGAGTTCCAATAGGAGGTGTAGCCGGGGAACTCCAGGTCCAGCTGGCCCGGTTGCATCTTGGTCTCCTGCAGGCAGAAGAAATCGGCGTCCAGATCTACGAAGATATCCGCAAACCCTTTGCCAGCCACGGCCCGCAGGCCATTGACATTCCAGGATATGAATTTCATGTTATTCGAGGTTCCAGGTGGTGCCTTCCTTGCCGTCTTTCACGGTGATGCCGTATTGGGCCAGCAGGTCGCGGATGCGGTCGCTCTCGGCCCAGTTTTTCTCTGCACGGGCCTTGCGGCGGTCTTCCAGCACGATTTCCATGACGCCTTCCAGGGCTTTTTCGGCCTTACCCGAGCCGCCGGCGGCTTCCTCGTCCACCAGCCCCAGCACGCCGCCTACGATTTCATCGAACAGCTTTGCCAGCGCGGCCTTGTCGGTTTCGGAGAGGTTGCCAGCATTGATGAGTTTCACTGCCTCAAACAGGTGGGCGATGGCCATCGGCGTATTCAAATCATCGCACAGGGCGTCCAGGACAGCTTCCCGGATGGCTGCAACGGCGGGAGAAGGCTCCCTTCCTGGAGCATTTTCCCGGACAGGGTCGCAAAGCGACGCAGAAGGAAGGGAGCCTTCTCCCGCCGCCCCTATCGAGGCTTTTAGCTCCCGCCATGCGGCCATCAGCCGTTTATACCCTTTTTCGGACGCCTGCAACGCCTCGTTGCTGAAATCCAGCGTCCCGCGGTAATGTGCCTGCAGGATGAAGAAACGGACCGTCATGGGCGTGTAGGCCTGGTCCAGCTTGGGATGATCCCCGCTGAACAGCTGCGGCAGGGTAATGAAATTCCCCAGACTCTTGCCCATTTTCTGGCCATTGATGGTAATCATGTTGTTGTGTACCCAGTAGTGCACGCCCTGCGTGTGGCGCGAAGCAACGTTCTGGGCAATCTCGCATTCGTGGTGCGGGAACATCAGGTCCATGCCGCCGCCGTGGATGTCGAATTCCCGGCCGAGGTATTTTTCGCCCATCACCGAGCACTCCAGGTGCCAGCCCGGGAACCCTTCGCTCCAGGGAGAGGGCCACTTCATGATGTGCTGCGGCTCGGCTTTTTTCCAAAGGGCAAAGTCGTAAGGGGCGCGTTTGTCGCCCTGGCCGTCCAGCGTACGGGTACCCTCCAGGGTGTCGTCCAGCGTCCGGCCCGAAAGGATGCCGTATCGGTGCTCCTGGTTGTATTTTTCCACATCGAAATACACGCTGCCGTTGCTGATGTAGGCATATCCGGCATCCAGGATGGTCTTGATGGTCTCGATCTGTTCGATGATGTGGCCCGATGCGCGCGGTTCGATGGACGGCGGCGCCACATTCAGCATCCGCATAGCCTCATGGTAGCGGTTGGTATAGGTCTGTACCACCTCCATGGGTTCCAGCTGCTCCAGCCGCGCCTTCTTGGCAATCTTGTCCTCGCCTTCGTCGGCATCGTGCTCCAGATGACCCACATCCGTGATATTCCGCACATAGCGGACCTTGTAGCCCAGATACTTGAGCAGTTTGAACAAAACATCATACGTAACGCCCGGGCGCGCGTGACCCAGATGGGCATCGCCATAGACTGTCGGGCCGCACACATACATCCCTACATGGCCGGGCTGAATGGGCTTGAAAAGCTCCTTCTGCCGGCTCATCGTATTGGTCAGAAATAAATCGCGCATAACTTCTTTATTCTTTTAACCTGCTAATATACACAATTCCCCGACAAAGACCAAAAAAACCGCTCCGCCCCTTGCCCCTTCGCGTGCTCCTTCCAGCCCTCCATGGTCAGACAGCCAGCATCAGTAGGGTTTGCAGGGAGGGTTGAGATAGCTTGTTCAACATTGTTGAAAAGTCGAGGATAACTATCGGCGGAAAATCTTGCCGGAGTCAAAAAGACTGAGTATCTTTGCATGACTTTTATAAAACGGACTTTACATGAAAGTTGCCATTATCATGGGATCCGCCAGCGACTGGCCCGTCATGGCCGCCGCGGAGGAGACGCTCGCCGCTTTCGGCGTAGAGTATGACAAGCGCGTAATCAGCGCACACAGAACCCCCGACCTCATGGTTGAATACTGCCGCAGCGCCCGCGAAAAGGGCATCGGCGTTATCATTGCCGCCGCCGGCGGTGCCGCCCACCTGGCTGGTGTGGCCGCCGGACTCACGACACTTCCCGTCATCGGAGTCCCCATCCAGACCAAGAGCCTCGGCGGGTTAGACTCCCTCTTATCTATGGTGCAGATGCCTTCCGGGGTCCCGGTCGCGACCGTCGCGATAAACGGGGCCAAGAACGCCGCCCTGCTCGCCATCCAGATGCTCGCCTTGAGCGACCCGGCCCTGACGGAGAAACTGAATGAAGACCGTGTGCGACAGGCACAGAAAATCAAAGAAACGCAAATATAACAGACGATATGCCCTTCTACCGTATTTTTGTTGAGAAGAAGCCCGCATTCCGGGTTGAGGCCGAAAGCCTCCGAGCAGAACTGAATGAAAACCTGCAACTTTCTCTCCCCAAACTACGGTTACTCAACGTCTATGACCTCTTCGGCTTTTCGGCAGAACTTGTCGCAAAGTCGAAGTATTCCGTTTTCGGAGAGGTGGTGACGGACGATGTGACCGTGGCCGAGGGGGATGCGGCCGCCGGCTTCTTCCGGGAGGCCGATGCGCTGGCCATCGAATACCTCCCCGGCCAGTTCGACCAGCGCGCCGCGTCGGCTGAAGCCTGCGTGAAGCTGCTGGATCCATCGGCCGATATCCGCATCAAGAGTGCGAAACTGGTTATTGCAGAGGGCGCGTCTGCCGATGAGATGGCACGCATCCGCCATTATATGATCAATGCGGTGGAGTGCCGCGAGAAGGACCTGTCCCGCCTGACCGATACCGAGCAGGCGCCGGTGCGCCCCGTCCCCGTTCTGGACGGCTTCCGCAACCTCCCGCTTCCGAACGAAGCGGCAGCAGGGTGCCCCGAGGGAGCATATCCCCTCGTTTCAGCGAACGAGGGGCACCCTGCCGCCGCTGGCGCAGAAGGCTCAGCGAAAGGAGGTCCTGCCGCCGCTGAAGGCAAGCAGTCCGGCAAGCAGCCGGCTGCCGTTCTGGCAGCCTTCTGCAAGCAGTACGGGCTGGCCATGAATGCAGACGACCTGGCAGAGGTGGTGAAGTATTTCCGGGAGGAAGGCCGCGATCCGAACGAAACGGAACTGCGCATCCTGGACACGTACTGGAGCGACCATTGCCGCCATACGACCTTCACCACACAGCTCCAGAGCATCGACGTAGATGAATCCTTCATCAAAGAAGACATCGACGGCACCTTGCAAATGTACGCCAAGATCCGCGAAGAACTGGGCCGCACCCACAAGGACATCTGCCTGATGGACCTGGCTACCGTGGGCGCCCGTTACCTCAAGGCCAAAGGCCTGCTGGACGACATGGAGGTCAGCGAAGAAAACAACGCCTGCAGCATCTACGTAAACGTGGACAACGACGGAGTCGTGGAAAAATGGCTCCTGATGTTCAAGAACGAAACCCATAACCATCCGACGGAAATCGAGCCCTTCGGCGGCGCAGCCACCTGCCTGGGCGGCGCCATCCGCGACCCGCTCAGCGGCCGCAGCTATGTCTATCAGGCCATGCGCGTCACGGGTGCGGGCAACATCTGGAAACCGGTTCCGGAGACCCTCCCCGGCAAGCTCCCGCAGAAAGTCATTTCCCGCAAGGCGGCTGCCGGATATTCCTCCTATGGCAACCAAATCGGCCTCGCAACCACGCACGTACGCGAAATCATCCATCCCGGCTATACCGCCAAGCGCATGGAAATCGGAGCGGTGGTGGGAGCCGTCAAAGCGGAAAACGTCCGCCGCGAGAGCCCGGTCCCGGGCGATATTATCCTCCTGCTGGGCGGCCGGACCGGTCGGGACGGCATCGGCGGAGCCACGGGATCATCCAAGGAGCATACCGAGGCCTCCCTCGAAACCTGCGGCAGCGAGGTCCAGAAGGGTAATCCGCCGGAAGAGCGCAAACTGCAGCGCCTGTTCCGCCGTCCCGAAGTAACCCGGCTCATCAAGAAATCGAACGACTTCGGTGCGGGCGGCGTGAGCGTCGCCATCGGCGAACTGGCCGACGGCCTGGACATCTGGCTGGACCGCGTGCCTACCAAATACAGCGGCCTGAACGCCACGGAACTGGCCATCAGCGAATCCCAGGAACGGATGGCCGTGGTCATCGAAGCGAAGGATGAAGCGGCCTTCCGCGAGTTCTGCCGCCAGGAAAACATCGAAACCACCCATGTGGCCGAGGTAACGGATACCGCTCACATGCGCATGTACTACCACGGAGCGTGCGTGGCCGACCTGGCCCGCAGTTTCATTGACAGCGCCGGCGCCAAGCACTATTCCCGCGCCATCGTCGGTACCGTGGAAGACAAGGAACCTTTCCTCCCGCGCGAAGAGTTCGATGGCAAGACATTGAAAGAGAAACTGTTCAGCCTGATGGCAGACCCGCAGGTCTGCTCGCAGAAAGGCCTGGTGGAAATGTTCGACAGCACCATCGGCCGCTCTACCGTGCTGATGCCCTATGGCGGCATGCTCCAGACCACGGAGACCCAGGTATCGGTCCAGAAACTGCCTACCGACGGCTACACCGACACGGCCAGTATGATGGCCTTCGGGTACAACCCCTGGCTGGCCTCCTGGAGCCCCTATCACGGCGCCGCCTATGCGGTGGTGGAAGCCTGCGCCAAGGTGGTGGCCGCCGGCGGCGACTGGAAAGGCATGCGCTTCTCCTACCAGGAATATTTTGAAAGGATGACGGCCGATGCCCACACCTGGGGCAAGCCGCTGGCGGCCCTGCTGGGCGCCTTGAAGATGCAGGTGGCCTTCGGCCTTCCGTCCATCGGCGGCAAGGATTCCATGAGCGGCACCTTCGAAGACATTCACGTTCCGCCCACTCTGGTGGCCTTCGGTATCACCACGGTGAATGCCGGAACGGTTATCTCGCCGGAACTGAAATGGGAAGGCAACAACCTCTACCTGATCCGCCACACCCCGCTGGACAACCGGATGCCCGATGTGGAGCAGCTCAAGGCCAACTGGGACTTCGTACACCGCGAGATCGAGGCAGGAAACATCGTATCTGCCTTTGCTACAGGTCCTAACGGTGCGGCGGAAGCCCTCTGCAAAATGGCCTTCGGCAATGCCTTCGGCGTGGAGGTCAAAGCCTCCGAGGAAGATCTCTTCGGCGGCGCACCCGGCTGCATCGTCGTTGAGGCGGAAGGCACGCTGGATTATCCGAACGCGGTCCTGCTCGGCCATGTCACCTCCGGCGAGGACGGCATGTTGCACATCAACGGAACGTCTGTGGATCTGTTCGAGCTGATGAACGCCAACCTTTCCGGTTGGGCGCAGGTCTATCCCGACCGGAGCAAGGCCGATTTCAAACGCATCCTCCCGAAAGGAATGGAGGGGGAGAAGCCGTTCAAGGCCCGCAAGGCCGATCTGAAATATCCCGGCGAGAAAGTGGAAACGCCGGTGGTCTATATTCCCGTTTTCCCGGGCACCAACTGCGACTACGATACCGCCAAAGCCTTCCGCAAGGAGGGTGCCGAGGTCCGTTTCGGCGTGTTCTGCAACCTCACGCAGGAAGATATCTTCCGGTCCATCGATGAAATGGCCGAATCCCTGAAACAGTGCCACATCCTGGCACTGGCCGGCGGTTTCTCGGCCGGTGACGAACCCGACGGCAGCGGCAAGTTCATTGCCAACGTGCTCAACAATCCCAAGATTGCCGAACAGGTACACGCCCTGCTGGATCGCGGCGGCCTCATCCTGGGCATCTGCAACGGTTTCCAGGCCCTGGTAAAATCCGGCCTGCTGCCGTACGGCCGCCTGGGCCAGGTGACCGAGGCATCGCCCACCCTCTTCCGCAACGACATCAACCGCCACATCTCCCAGATGGTTACCACGCGTGTGAGCACCACCAATTCCCCTTGGCTGGCCGGCTTGACGGTGGGCCAGGAGTTCGCCATCCCGGTGAGCCACGGCGAGGGTAAGTTCGTGGTGAGCGAGGAACTGGCCAAAGAACTCTTCAAGAACGGCCAGGTCGCATTCCAATATGTGGATGCGGTTTCCGATGAGATTACGATGTCCTCGCCCGAGAACCCCAACGGGTCCTATTATGCCATCGAGGGTATCATCAGCAAGGATGGACACATCCTGGGCAAGATGGGCCACTCGGAACGGTACGAAAAGAATCTGTTCAAGAACATTGACGACGACCTGGAGCAGCCGCTGTTCCGGAACGCCGTCAACTACTTCCGCGGAAAATGATCGGCGGTCTTCACGAAGAATGTGGCGTATTTGGCGTCTGGGGAGTTCCCCATGCCGCTGAACTGACCTATTACGCCTTGCACTCGCTTCAGCACCGGGGACAAGAAGGCTGTGGCATCGTTTCTGTGGGCGAGGACGGTCAGTTGCGCCGTGTCAAGGGCCTGGGCCTGGTGTCCAAGGTCTTCGACGGCTCCCATCTGGCCCAGCTCCCGGGCGACTGCGCCATCGGCCATGTCCGCTACTCCACGGCGGGCGGCGGCGGGATCGAAAACGTCCAGCCCTTCTTCTTCCGGCACCATACGGGCGATTTCGCCCTGGCCCACAACGGCAACATCGTCAACTCCTACGAGTTGCGTCGAGAACTGGAAGACATGGGCAGCCTGTTCCACGCGACCTCCGACAGCGAAATCCTGGCGCACCTCATCAAAAAGAGCACCTTCTCGCAGAACGATCCGCGCATCTTCTCCATCGTAGAGGCGCTGAACCGCCTGGAGGGAGCTTTTGCCTTCCTCATCATGACCAAAAACCGCATCTACGCGGCCCGCGATAAATACGGTTTCCGGCCGTTGTCGCTGGGACGTCTGGGCGATGGATACGTGGTGAGCAGCGAGACGTGTGCGTTCGGGGCGGTGGGGGCCGAGTTCATCCGGGACCTGGAACCCGGCGAGGTGGTCACCATCGACCACCACGGTTTGCGTTGCCGCAAGTATTCCGATTCGATGCGACACGCGATGTGTGCCATGGAATACATCTATTTCTCGCGCCCCGACAGCGACATCGAAAGCCGCAACGTGCACACCTTCCGCCGCGAAACCGGCCGCCTGCTGGCCACGGAGGCTCCGGCCGATGCCGATATCGTGGTGGGTGTACCCGATTCGTCGCTCAGTGCCGCCATGGGTTATTCCGATGTGAGCGGTCTGCCCTACGAAATGGGCCTGATCAAGAATAAGTATATCGCCCGGACCTTTATCCAACCCTCGCAGGAGCTGCGCGATAAAGGCGTGAAAATGAAGTTGTCGCCGGTGCGGAGCATCATCGCCGGAAAGCGGGTGGTGCTGATTGACGACTCCATCGTCCGGGGGACGACTTCGTTGCGGATCGTCCGGATGCTGCGCGAAGCGGGTGCGACCGAGGTGCACGTGCGCATCGCCAGTCCGCCCATCAAATTTCCCTGCTTCTACGGCGTGGACATCAGCACGTACGAGGAGCTGCTGTGCGCTTCGCGGACGGTGGAACAGGCGCGGGAGGCCATCGAGGCCGATTCCTTGGCCTTCCTGTCCGAACAAGCCTTGTTCGATGCCGGAAAACGGGCCGACCTGTGCCTGGCCTGCTTCAACGGGAAATATCCTACGCCGTTGTTTACGGCCATTGAAAATGCAAACAAAGACGGAAAATTCTAATTTACGATATGGCAGTTGATTACGAAAAAGCAGGCGTGAGCCTGGAAGCCGGTTACGACGTGGTCCGGCGCATCAAGAAGCACGTCCGTTCTACCGACCGCCTGGGGGTGATGGGCAACATCGGCTCCTTCGGCGGCATGTTCGACCTCAGCGCCCTGGGCGTGAAGGAACCCGTCCTGGTGAGCGGCACCGACGGCGTGGGTACCAAACTGAAAATCGCCTTTGCCATGGACAAGCACGACACCATCGGTATCGATGCCGTGGCCATGTGCGTGAACGATGTGCTGGCGCAGGGGGCGGAACCCCTGGTGTTCCTGGACTATGTGGCCCAGGGCAAGACCTATCCCGAAGTGGTGGAGCAGATTGTGGCCGGCGTGGCCGAAGGCTGCCGGCAGGCGGGCTGCGCGCTGGTAGGCGGCGAAACCGCCGAAATGCCGGGCATGTATGCCGATGGCGAATATGACATCGCCGGATACACCACGGGCGTGGTGGAGAAATCCAAACTCATTGACGGAACCAAGGTGAAAGTGGGCGACGTGCTGGTGGGCATCGCCTCTACCGGCATCCACTCCAACGGATTCAGCCTGGTGCGCAAGATCTTCACCGATGCCGGTCTGGACCTCCACAAGGTCTATCCCGAACTGGGCAGCGAGCCCCTCGGCCTGGTGGCCCTCACGCCCACGCGCATCTACGTGAAGCAGGTGCTGGATGTCATCCGCCAGTGCGATGTACACGGCGTGGCCCACATTACCGGTGGCGGCTTCGATGAAAACATCCCCCGCATCCTGCGCGAAGGACAGGGCATCCGCGTCAAGGAGGGTTCCTGGGAGATCCTGCCCATCTTCCGCTTCCTGGAGAAGTATGGCATGATCCCGCACCGCGAGATGTTCAACATCTTCAACATGGGTGTGGGCATGGTGCTGGCCCTGGATGCATCCGAGGCCTCCAAAGCCATTGAAATCCTGGCTGCCCATGGCGACAAGGCCACGGTAATCGGCGAGGTAACCGGCACGCCGGGCGTAGAAATCGAACTTTTATAATTATTTAGATATGAGAGCTTTAATCAGTGTTAGTGATAAGACCGGCGTGGTAGAATTCGCCGGTCGGCTGGTAGCCGCGGGCTGGGAGATCCTGTCCACGAGCGGCACGATGAAACTGCTTCGCGAAGCGGGTCTTCCCGTGACGAGCGTGAGCGATGTAACCGGTTTCCCGGAGATTTGCGACGGTCGGGTGAAGACCCTGCATCCCAAGATTCACGGTGCCCTGCTGGCCCGCCGCGACGTGCCGGCCCACATGCAGGCCCTGCAGGAAAACGGCATCGAGATAATCGACCTGGTTTGTGTGAACCTGTATCCCTTCCGCGAGACCATCGCCAAACCCGATGTGACCATGGAAGATGCCGTGGAGCATATCGACATTGGCGGTCCTTCCATGCTGCGCAGCGCCGCCAAGAACTGGGAGAGCGTAACCGTAGTCGTGAATCCGGCCGACTATGCCACTGTGCTTCAGGAAATTGAATCGACCGGCAACACCACCCGCGAAACCCGCCTGGCCCTTTCCGCCAAGGCCTATACCCACACGGCTGAATACGATATGGCCATCTCGACCTATATGCGTGCCCAGGCCGGCCTGCCGGAGAAGCTCTTCCTGGCCTTCGACGAGAAACAGCCCCTGCGTTACGGCGAGAATCCCCATCAGAACGCCAAGTTCTTCCGGGGTCCGGTTGCCGTACCCTATTCCCTGGCCACGGCTCGTCAGCTAAACGGTAAAGAGTTGTCTTATAATAACATACAGGATGCTAATGCGGCCCTGAACATTGTCCGCGAGTTCTCCGAGCCCTTCTGCGTGGGCCTCAAGCACATGAACCCCTGCGGCGCCGGTACGGGCAAGGATGTGGTAGAAGCCTGGACCAAGACCTACGAGGGCGACAAGACCTCCATCTTCGGCGGTATCGTGGCCTTCAACCGCGAGGTGAACCTCGCCGTGGCCGAACTCCTCAAACCCATCTTCCTGGAAATCATCATGGCGCCTTCCTTCGCCCCCGATGCCCTGGAACTCCTCAGTACCAAGAAAAACCTCCGTCTCCTGGAAGTCGACATGCCGGCAGTAGGAGCAGCTGCCGGAAAGCAGATGCAACTGGTATCGGTAAACGGCGGCCTGCTGGTTCAGGAGCAGGACCTGGACATCGTCCCGGTCGAAGCCGGCCAGTGCGTGACGGCCAAAAAGCCCACGGACAAGCAGCTGGCAGACCTGAACTTCACCTGGAAGATGGTCAAGCATGTAAAATCCAACGCCATCCTCGTTGGCAAAGACGGCATGGTCCTGGGTGTCGGTGCCGGCCAGATGAACCGCATCGGCTCGGCAAAGATCGCGCTGGAAGAAGCCGCGGCAACCCTTAAGGAAGCCGGAAAGGATATCCGCACCGAGGGCCTTGTGCTGGCCTCTGACGCCTTCTTCCCCTTCGACGACTGCGTCACCCTGGCGGCCGAATTCGGCATCACCGCCATCGTCCAGCCCGGCGGCAGCGTCCGTGACGAAGATTCCATCAAGAAAGCCGACGAGTGCGGCATCGTGATGCTCTTCACTGGACAGCGTCACTTCAAGCATTGATCCATGGACAGCGTTTATATTTTTCCCAGAAAAAAGTTTGATCAGCAAGTCAGGGAGATCACCCTGGAGCATTGTATGATGAAGACCGTTCTCGTCATCGGCGGCGGAGGCCGCGAACATGCCATTGTGGATGCGCTCAGCCGCAGTCCGCAGGTGGGCAAGATTTATTGTGCACCGGGGAATGCCGGTATCGCCGAACTGGCGGAATGCGTTCCCCTGAAAGAATTGCAAATCGCTGAGTTGAAGGAGTTTGCCATCGCCCATGAGGTTGACTTGACGGTGGTGGGACCCGAGGTGCCGCTTTCGGCGGGCATTGCGGACGAGTTCCGCGCCGCGGGTCTGCGCATCTTCGGCCCTTCGGCCGCTGCCGCGCGCATCGAAGCCAGCAAAGATTTCGCCAAGGCGCTGATGGCCCGGCACAACATCCCCACGGCCGCTTATCGCACCTTCTCCGATTTCGACGCTGCCTGGGAGTATGTCCGGAAGGGCAAATTCCCCGTGGTCCTGAAATACGACGGCCTGGCCGCCGGCAAGGGCGTGGTTATCCCCGAGACGCCCGCCGAGGCCGAACAGGCGCTGAAAGACATGCTGCTGGATGAGTGCTTCGGCAAGGGCAAGGTGGTGGTGGAAGAATTCCTCACCGGCCCGGAATTCAGTTTCATGTGCTTTGTGGATGGTCTTGTGGTAACGCCGATGGTCCTTTCCCAGGATCACAAACGTGCCTTCGAGGGGGACAAAGGTCCCAATACCGGAGGAATGGGCGCCTATTCGCCCGTTCCCATCATCCCGCAGGAAGACATCGATTTCGCGCTGGAACATATCCTCAAGCCGGTTGCGGCTGCGATGGTCGCCGAAGGCTGCCCCTTCCAGGGCGTGCTGTACGGTGGCCTGATGAAGACCGCGGACGGCCCGAAGGTGATCGAATTCAACTGCCGTTTCGGTGATCCCGAGACGGAGGTGGTGCTGCCGCGCCTGCTGACCGATATCTATGACGTGTTCAGTGCGGTGGCCGATGGAACGCCGATGCCGGAACTCGCATGGTCGCAGGAGGTGACCATGGGTTTTGTGATGGCATCCAAAGGCTATCCCGGCTCCTACCAGAAAGGTTTCCCGATTGTCCTGCCGGAGATTGCCGTTAGGGTGTACCATATGGGAACGAAGTGCGAGGAGGGTGTGCTGAAGACGGCGGGTGGCCGCGTGCTGATGGTGGTCGGCAGCGGAAAGACCTTGCAGGAGGCGCACGACCTTGCCCTGGAAACCGTTCGTAACATACAGTGCGACAACCTGTTCTATCGGTCCGATATCGGCTGGCGCGTCCTATAATTTATCGTGAGTATGGCAAGGATAATCAGTGGAAAAGAACTCTCGGCCAAGATGAAGGCCGAAATGGCGGAGCAGGTGGCCCTGTTCCCGGAGAAATATGGCCGCGTGCCGCATCTGGTGGTGATTCTGGTAGGGGAGGACCCGGCCAGCCAGTCCTATGTGCGGGGCAAGGGTAAGGCCTGCGAGGTCGTGGGAATCAAGAATACCACGATCTTGCGTCCGGCTACCATTACCGAACAGGAATTGCTGGCGTTGATTGCTGACCTGAATGCCGATGAGGGCGTGGACGGCATCCTGGTGCAGTTGCCGCTGCCGGATCACATCAACGAAGACCGCATCATTGCCGCCATCGACAAAGAAAAAGACGTGGACGGATTCCATCCGCTGAACGTGGCGGCGCTGTGGATGAAACAGCCCTGCACGGTTGCGTGTACCCCGAAAGGCATCATCCGGATGCTGGACGAGGCGGGGGTGGAAATTTCCGGCAAACGGGCCGTGGTGATCGGTCGCAGCCAGATTGTGGGATTGCCTGTAGCAAAACTTCTGCTGGATCGCAACGCGACCGTAACCATCTGCCACTCAAGGACAAAGAACCTTCCCGAAGTGACCCGTCAGGCAGAAATCCTGGTGGTCGCCATCGGCCGCCCGCGATTTGTGACGGCCGATATGGTGAGCGAGGGAACGGTGGTGATCGACGTGGGCGTGAACCGCGATGCAGCCACCGGAAAGCTTTGCGGCGATGTGGATTACGATGCCGTAGAACCGAAGGCATCGGTCATTACGCCGGTCCCGGGCGGTGTGGGTCCCATGACCATTACCTGCCTGATGGAGAACACCATCGCCTGCTTCCTGAATCGCGTGGCGCGATGAAACTCCTGTTTCTGCATGGTCTGGCCTCGTCGGGTGCCTATAAGATGGCGTCCACCCTGCGCATTCTCCTGCGGTGTGAGGTCCTCGCGCCCGATCTTCCCATCGAACCGGACCGTGTAGAAGCGTTGTTGGCCGACATCTGCCTTACGGAGCATCCCGACCTGGTGGTGGGACTGTCCTGGGGCGGTTTTTGGGCGCAGAAGTTGCGGGGGTTGAAGAAGGTCCTCGTGAACCCCGATTTTCACGTTTCGCGGTTGATGCGTTCGAAACTGGGGGAAGTCGCCTACCTATCGCCCCGTGCCGACGGAGCCCGGTCGTTTTGGATCAGCCCGGAACTGTGCGATGCCTATGAGGCCCTGGAGGCGGTTCAGTTCGATGGGTTGGATGCTGCTGAGCGCGCGCTGACCCGCGGCTGTTTTGCCACGGAGGATGAGTTGGTGCACTGCGGGGATGAGTTTGCCCTTCATTACGGCGCCGCTGCCCGCGTGGACTATCCCGGCACCCATCTGCCCAATTACCCCGAAACCAAGCAGTTCATCCTGCCCGTCCTGCAAGCCCTGGTGGGTTGAATGGGTACTGCATTCTTAAGTAGTTGAGTTCCAGACCTTTCTGATTAAATGCTGATATACAGTTATTTAGGAATGTCTGTTGTTAATAGAAGAGGGAAAGCAATTCTTCGGGTGATAGACCGTCGAAATAGAGGGTAGGACGAGCGTTGACGAGGCGTTCTAAGAGGGCCGACCGATCGAATCGGCAGCCTTCCAGCGCTGCGGAAAGGCCCTCGGCCGGTAGGTTCCCCAGAAAATCTCCGCCAAACTGCAAGCTGTGGATGCATCCGTTGTCAATACGCCAAGTAGCCAGGACCGTGCCGCAGGAGAACTTCCGGCTCGCAGAGAAATCGGCCCGGTGCGAGCGGCCGTAATTCCATTCCCAGGTACGGAATTTGGTATCGGCTTCGCGAGAAATGGCTCCCAACTGCTCCTGTGTAAGGGAAAGGAGACCATCGCCCGCCGAGAGAATTTGCTGAAGAGCGGACTGGAAAGCCTGGATTGTAGTAAATTGCGGCAAATAATCCTTCAGATTGGCTACCCGGCTGCGGACCGATGCGACGCCCGCGGCAGAAAGTTTGCTGCCTGGCACAGCCAGTGCGGCGGTCAGCTCGGTCAGATCTACATCGAACATCAGGGTACCATGCACCATCAGCCGATCCTTCCAGACCCGTTTGGCATAGCCCGAGCATTTGCGGCCGTCCACCAGGATATCGTTCCGGCCGGTAAGTTCGGCGGCGACCCCCAGGTGCCGGAGGGCGTTCACGATAAAATCCAGATAGTCTGGGTAATCCCTGTCCAGGTCACGCGAACGGCCCACGATGGTATAATTCAGGTTGTTCAGGTCGTGATATACGGCCCCGCCACCCGTTACCCGCCGCGCCAGGACGATGTTTTTTTGGGCCAAGTAATCCAGATTGACTTCGGCAAAGGCATTCTGGTTAAAGCCGATAATAACAGAAGGCCGGTTCTGCCACAGATAGAACACGGGCTCGTCCAATGGAAACTGTTCCAGGATAAACTCGTCAAACGCCATGTTCCAGTGTGGATCGGTGGACTGGTTCGTCAGATAAAGCATCGTACTTACCTACTTGTAGGAACAAAGATACGGAATTATTCCGCGAATGACAATCAAGTTCCTTTTTATTTGGCGTGGTACGAATTTGCGAAAGACCACGTAGATTTGTATATTTGTTTCGTATGCGTAGAATTACAATCACTATCCTGTTGTTTTTGGCAGCCGTCTCTCTGGACGCCCAGACGGTAGATCAGTTCCATGTGCCGGCACCGAAAGTCCCGGCCTATGTCGTTTTTGCGGGCGATACCATCCGGATCGATACCCCCGAACGCATCGAGCGGATGGACCGCGAGCTGCTGTCTTTCACCAACATGCACACCATTTCGGTCCTGATGCTCAAACGCTCTAAAAGGGTGTTCGCCCAGATTGTGCCCATCTTGCGAAAAGAGCGGATTCCGGAAGACCTGAAATACCTCTGCGCCATTGAGTGCAACCTGGACCCCAAGGCCCTTTCCAGTGCGGGTGCTGCCGGATTCTGGCAGTTTACCAAGGCCACCGGCCGGCATTACGGCCTGGAAGTGGGAGACGAGGTGGATGAACGCTATCATCCCGAAAAAGCCACCCGGGCCGCGTGCCAGTATTTGCGCGAGGCCTACGCCAAATATGGGGACTGGATGACGGTGGCGGCTAGTTACAATGCCGGTCAGGCAGGAATCAGCCGCCGGCTGGAAGAACAGCAGGAAGAATCGGCCCTGGAACTTTGGCTCCCCGAGGAAACGGCGCGCTACATGTTCCGCATCCTGGCAGCCAAGCTGTTTTTCGAGCGCCCCGAGCGCTTCGGTTTCCATGTCCCGGAGAAGGATTATTATCCGGCCCGCACCGTCCGGAAGAAGGTAGAAATAAAAGAGGCGGTGCCGAGCCTGGTCGATTTTGCCAAGGCGAACGGCACCACCTATTCCAAATTGCGCGAAGCCAATCTGTGGCTCCGGTCCGATAAACTGACCAATAAAGCGGCCAAGACCTATACGGTAATCATCCCGTAAAGTCCTTCAAAAAGCCTACTCGCCCACGTGGAAGGCCTTGCGGAGCTCTTCCACCTGTTCGTCGTTGATGGGATGCAGCTTGCCTACCGGGGCGGCCATGATGAGGGAACGGGCACTGAAGTCCGCCACCTCCAGCCGGTCGAAGGTGTTGATAAGCTTGTCTCCCGTCACGATCACTGAGTCGTTTTCCAGCAGCACGCAAGGGCGTGTCTTGAACTCCTCGGCCACCCCTTCCAGGTTGTCGTACTGGCTGCCGAAGGGGAAGCGCGGCACATCCTGCAGGAAAATCCAGCTCTCCGGAATGGTCCGCACGTTGAACTCCACGCCCGTGGTGCAGTAGCCCATCAAAGCAGGGCTCTGCGTCAGGATGATGGAGTTGATCTTCGGATTGCGACGGTAGATCTCATGATGCAGGGCCACGCTGCGGCTGGCCATCTTGCCGGCTTCCACCATCCCGTTTTTCACCTGGACGATGTCGCCCGGTTCGATGTCCCAGCGCTGCACGTTGGAGGGAGTAATGAGGAAGTCGTCCCCGCGCCAGCGGATGGATGCGGTTCCATAGGAGGAGCACATGAGGCCCTGCGAGCAGGCGCGGCGTACAATGGTGCAGATTTCCGTGCGGATGGCCCGCTCGTCGGACGGATATTTCACGTTCATGAAGGGCCGCAGGTTGGTGTTGATGGCCTGCTCGTGCCGCAGAATCTGTTCCTCGGTAAGGAATTTCGGCTCGCCCAAAGTCTTGGCATTCAGGATGGTACGGGCGCAGAGCTCCAGGGTTTCAAACCGCTGGTAGGCATCGGCGATATCCTCGCCCATCAGGACCACGCCGTGGTTCTCCATGATGACGGCCTTGTAGTCCGGGTTCTTCTTGAACTCGTGCGCAATCTTCTCGCCCAGCAGCTCACTGCCCGGCAGGGCATAGGGGGCGAAACCCACGGGGCCGCAAACGCTGCGGGCCTGCGGGATGATGCTGGTGTCCGGAATCTGGTGGACGATGCTGAAGGTAACCAGTCCCGGGGGATGGGCGTGGATCACCGAGTGCATTTTCGGGCGGATCTTGTACAACGCCCGGTGGAAAGGATACTCGGAAGAAGGCCGGTGGGGGCCGATGACGGTGCCGTCCGGTTTCACGCAAATAATGTCGGCGGGGGTAAGGGAACCCTTGTCGATACCGGCAGGGGTAATCCAAATGTCCCCGTTGTCGTCCATGATGGACACGTTACCACCCGAGGTGGTGGTCATTCCGCTGCGATAGATACGCCCGATGATGATGGCGATCTGCTCTGCGGGATGCATGAGTTTTACATCCAGTTGTTTCATTAACTTTAATTAAATGTTACAGTTCGTTTGCGTGGGCGAGGAGGTAATTTTCGGCCTCTACGCTCCACAAGCCGTTGTGGGCGGCGCAGATATCGGCCAGGCGGGCAAAAACCGGACTGGTTTTGCCTTTCTCGGCGAAATCCGCGATAGCCGTAAGCGGCATTTCAATATGGGTATAAATCAGCTTCTTCCCGCCCGGAATGGAAGGCAGGTTGAGCGTTGTGTCGATAACGGCATTCAGTCCGCCGATATGGGTGACCAGGCCGGCCGGGTCCAGTCCGGCGGACAGCATCACCAGGGCCTCTTTCATGTCGTCGTTGTTGCCGCCGCTGGTGCCCACTACGTGCGACTGGTTGTAGTGCACGTCGTAGAAATTGAACGGAGCCTTGAACGGGGCCTTGGAAGGGCCGGCAAAGAAATTCAGGCAACCGTCGAAGGCCAGGATATCGTCGGCCTGCTCCACTACCGGGGCCACCGGAGCAAAGCAGAATACGTCATCGTAGCCGGTTCCGCCGGAAATTTCCATCAGCATGGCGGCCGGATCTTCCACGCCACCCGTGTTGATGTACCGCAGGTCGATTCCGCGCGATGCGGCGAATTCCACCGTGTACAAGGTTGCGGCGCGGTCCAGGCGTTCCTGGTTGATATCGGTAACCACCATCAGCGAAGGCCGGCGGTCGTCCCGATGCAGGGCATAGTTGATGGCGGCCAGGCCCATCGGACCCACACCCGCCAGCAGGGCCATCTTGCCGCCCTGTTTGATCTCCATGCTATGGACATAGGAGCCGGGATGCGTATGGTAGTTGGCGTGCATCGCCCCGATCACGCAGGAAAGCGGCTCACTCAGCGAGGCGGGGTAAAAGCCTTCGCCGGTATATTGCAGCAGGCAGCCTTTTTCCATCACCTCGTTCGGGATGATGATATAGGTCGCATCGCCGCCCGCATACGGGTAGGAATAACCCGGGGCGCTGTACAGGCCCGCAGGACCACCTTCGTAGTTGATGGCCGGCTGGATGGAGAACTTGTCTCCGGGTTTGAACTGACCCTGCCATTTCTTGCCCACGGTGATAATCTCGCCTGCGAACTCGTGGCCGATGATGACCGGTTTCTCGGCGATGTTGCGGGGCACACGCTTGTGGGTATCGGCCTGATGGGCGGCCTTGTAGGATGACATACAGATGGAATCGCTGACGACTTTGGCGAGAATTTCGTCTTCGCGCGGCTCCGGAAGCTCGAAGGTCTCGAGCCGGAGGTCGTCTTTCCCGTGGATTCTGACAGCTTTTGTCTGCATATTCTTGATTATTAGTGATTTATGCTAGCATAACTTGACCGCCGGTAACAGGGATGGCCTGGCCGGTCTCTCCGGTCTGCTCAATGGCATAAAGGATGGCCTTGGTCACATCCACCGGATTGCAGCCCTTGTGCATGGGCACTTTGGAGAGGTAATACTCTTTCACATCTTCTACCGTCTTGGCACCGGGAACTTTTCCGGCGTGTAGATACTGGACATACAGGCCCTTCTCCGGATCGCTCCACAGCGGTCCGTCCAGGTAGTTGCCCGGGCAGATGCTGTTTACTTTGATGCGGAAGGGGGCCAGCTCCAGGGCGAAGGATTGGGTGAGGCCGATGCCGCCGAACTTGCTGCCGGCGTAGGCAAAATTCGCCTTGCTGCCCACCAAGCCGCTCTTGCTGTTCACCTGGACGATATCGGCAAAATAATCCGGGTCTGCGGCGGTTTGCAGTTTCATGACATGCTGGGCCACCTTGGCGCAGTAGAAATAGGCGCTGTAGTTGATCTTGGTCACGAACTCCAGGTTCTCGGGGGTCATGGCTTCAAGGTCTCCGGCCCGCACCACGCCAGCATTGCTGACGAAGGTGTCCAGCGCACCGAAGTTGCAAATGGTGGTCTTGATGAGGTTGTTCAGGCTGTCCATGTCGGCTACGTTCGTCTTTACGAAGATGGCGCGATTGCTGCGGGCCAGTTCGTTGAAGGAGGCGGCCGTCTTCTCGCCGGTAACCTCGTTCAGGTCGGCCACCACAATGTTGGCACCTTCCTTCATCAGTTCGCGGGCAATGCCCTCGCCGAAGCCCTGGGCTGCTCCCGTGACGATGATGGTCTTGCCTTCTACGCGTCCGCGGGCACCGCCAGCCCCCACGGTACGGCGGTAATTCTCCACCTCCCAGTTATCGATAAAGTCTATCCAGGCAGGCTCCATGCCGTGTTCTCCGCCGAAGGAGCGGGCGTAGAAAGCCACCTTCATGGCATCCAGGAAGACTTCCGTGATGACGCGGGCGTTCTTGGCGTTGTCACCCACGGCTACCAGGCCGATGCCTTTGATTAGCAGCACCTTGGGGGTGTGGCCCCTGCGGGTGACATAGGCTTCGATTTTTTCTTCGGCCTCGGCCGCCTTGTCGTCGGAGTCAATGACGATGTATTCGCTCTTGCAATAGACGATGCCGTCGGGCGAGAAGGGTGTGAGGACGCCTTTCGGGTTGGCCAGGAATTCATCTACCAGGGCGTTTTTGGTAACCTGAAGGGTCTTGAGGCCGCGTCCGCCGCGGGACAGGATCTGCCGGATGGCGGGAAGCACTTCGCTCACGCAGTCGCACACAGGTGTTTCCCCTTCCGGGAGGGGGGCCACCAGGGCTTCCAGCTTTGTCATTACGTCCTCATAAATAGCATCGATTTCTGCTACCGTATCGGCGGCTACGAAGATGCCGTGGTTCTGCAGGAAGATGACCTGCGGCTCGCTGCCGCGCTGTGCTTTCCACTGTCCGATGGCATCGTACACCTTCTTGAAGAGGGTGTAACCCGGATCGGTATAGCTCACGTAAAGGGCGTCCGGGAAGAGTTCCGCACAGCGTTTTTCGGCCGTCACGGAGCACATGAGGCCGTTCACCAGCGTGGGATGCAGGTGAACGACATAGCTGAAATTCATGCAGTTGTGCAGAGACGTCTCTACCGAGGGGCGGCGTCCGCGGGTAAGGTTGGCATCGGCCAGGTCTTCCTTGACCCGGGCTTCACGCTCCGTTGCATCGGCCGGGTAGGTTTTGGTGGCCATGGCGTCCAGACGGACGCGGTCCATGACGGCAAAGCCCTCTTCGTCAATGGTGGCCAGGGCGTGACCACTGGCCTTCACCCAAAGATGGGTGGCGTCTTTATAGGAGGTGTTGCCGCCTCCGGCAATCACAAACCGGCTGTCAGCACCATATTTGCGGGATACCGCAATGAGGTTGTCTATTTCTTTCATACTAACTAGAATAAAGTACAATTCGTTATCGCGTAAGATTGCCTTTCCTGCCGAAGTTTCTCGGAGATAGAACACACAGGATGCGATTTGAGGGCATTTTCCAGCGCGTGAAATTTGTCAATCGGAATGGAAAGGAACGTCCTATTATTTTCAAAATGAATATCGTATTCTACTTCCCAAACTTGTCCGGTTTCCGGATTGACTGCAAATTTTACCAGTATCGAGCTGCTCGGCACGGCGCGATAACGTGCAATTTCCTCTTCGGTAAACACTTGGCGCACACATGCATAGAAGACACTGTCATTCACATCCGCAAAGGTCCCCATTCCGGTAGCCCAACTATAGTATTCTCCGGAAGTCGAATCCAACTTATAGCGAAAATCATCACTAAGATAATTGCTTTCGTTTTTAATATATATGCTTTTGATTCGCCAGTCCTTTTCTGAATAATCTTTAATGAGATATCGTGTTCCGTCACTACTATAAACATCTGTTCTGCCCGTATAGTAATTTTGAGCGCTTGCCGAAAGAGCAACCACAGCAACGAAGATAGCAGTAACAAGACCTTGTTTCATTCTTATTGCAAGACCGTTTTCAGGATTAGATCTTCTCCGGCGGCGGGGCTGTCCAGGCCGGCCTGGTGGGCGGCTACGCTGCAGGCGCCCCGCCAGTTGATGGCGCGGAGCTTTTCGCTCAGGACCTCGTTGTCGCGGGTACGGAGCCGGATGGGCTCCAGGGCCGGGGTGTTGTGCTCGGAACCGAAGGTCACGATGAATCCCTCGTCCTCCAGGTAACCGGCATACTGCTCCAGTACCGCAGTGGTGTTGCGGGTGGTGATGAATTCCACGCTGCCGATGCCCCGTTTGCGCAGGGTATCGGCCGCTTTCATCAGGTCGCCCTCGAAGTCCGTAAAGTTGCCTTTCGCATCGTCGGCCAGGAAGGGATAGGTGGGAATGCCGCCCGCGGCACGGATGATATCGCACACGGTCTCCATGGGCAGGAAGGCTTTCGGATCCTCGGGGACGAAGGCGGCACCGCCCGCTTTGAGCAGTTTGGAACGCAGTTC
Organism: uncultured Bacteroidales bacterium; assembly: GCA_900317925.1. Classification (GTDB taxonomy): domain Bacteria; phylum Bacteroidota; class Bacteroidia; order Bacteroidales; family UBA932; genus Cryptobacteroides. The sequence continues at coordinate 43,198 of ONIQ01000013.1, forward strand.
GTTCTCCGTCTTGGCGGGATTCTCGGCATCGGGATACAGGGCCATGCGGAGGGCCTTGGCCAGATGCCGTTCCCGCAGCTGTCCTTTGGTAAGGTTTTTCTTTATCTCGTTGATATCCAATTGGATGTCCTTTCCGTCAGCCTTCAGCCAGTCGTTGAGTTTGGCACACATCCGCTCCACCTGTGCATTGGACTCGGCTTTCACCTCTTCCAGCTGGCGCTTCGGCGCGCCCGAGAGCGTGGGAGGGCAGTTAAGCCCTTTTCCGCTCAGGTAGGTGCGGCCCGGGTTGTTCGGGTCGTTTACCCGCAGGCCGGCGGCCTGGTCTTCCTGGTTCAGCGAGATGAATTCTATATTGAAAAGGGGAAAGAGGTTGCGCCGGGCGCATTCCTCTTTCCACTCTCCATAACCGTCCATGGAATAGAAATCATTGATTCCCACCACCTTCACGCCTTCGCGGGCCGCCATGTCCACGGCTTGCCCGATGCTATCGAACGCGCTGAAGGAATACGGCGTGTGCAAATGGGCGTTTACATCGATGATCGTGCTCATAGGCTAGACCCCTTTCTTGGCCCGGATGATCTGCTGGGCAGCCGTGAAGTTGCCGGTGGGGACATAGTCCTTCAGCGGGACCATCTTCTCGTTGATGACGTCCAGGAACCACGAAGGCTGCGGGAAGAAGGCGGCCTCCAGCTCGTGGCAAGGGGTGATCCAGTTGCGGGAACCCAGTACCACGGGGGCGGCATCCAGGTCGTCGAAGCACAGGTCGGCGATGTTGGCGGCCAGGTCGTTCAGATAGCTGCCGCGTGCGCTGGCGTCGCCGGCGATGATGATGCGGCCGGTCTTCTTGACCGATGCAATCACCTTCTCATAGTTAAACGGCACCAGGGAGCGGGCGTCGATGACTTCGGCTTCCAGACCGTATTTCTCTTTCAACTCGTCGGCAGCCTGGAGGGCGCGGTAGAGCGTGGCGCCGATGGTCAGGAAGGTTACGTCCTTGCCTTCGCGCTTCACATCGGGTTCACCGAGCGGAATCTCGTAATAGCCTTCCGGCACACCGCCCTGGTGGAACTCTTCGCCCTTGTCGTAGATGCGCTGGCTCTCGAAGAAGATGACCGGATCCGTTCCCTGAAGGGCGGCGTTCATCATACCCTTGGCATCGTACGGGGTCACCGGGAACACTACTTTCAGGCCCGGGATGTGGGTGCACAGGGACGTCCAGTCCTGACTGTGCTGGGCACCGTACTTGGAACCCACGGAAACCCGCACTACCACCGGCATCTTGAGGATGTTGCCGCTCATGGCCTGCCACTTGGGCAGCTGGTTGAAGATCTCGTCACCGCAGCAACCCAGGAAGTCGCAGTACATGATTTCCGGAATCACGCGGCCGCCGCACATCGCATAGCCGATCGCAGTGCCGATAATGGCCGCCTCGGCGATGGGGGTGTTGAACAGGCGATGGTAGGGAAGGGCTTCGGTCAGGCCGCGGTACACGGCGAAGGCACCACCCCATTCGCGGTTCTCCTCTCCGTAGGCGACGAGGGAAGAATCCTTATAGAACCGGTCCACGATGGCTTCGAAGAGACCGTCCTTGATGTTGTACATCTTCATCTTGGACACCGGCTTTCCTTCCGCATCCAGGTAGAAGCGGCTCTTGCCGGCGATGGATTTTACGCGCGGGTTCTCTTCCATCGGGTGGTTGACCTCCGGTTTGGCATCGCCGAGGGAATCCACGCTACCGTTGGAGAACATCATGTCGCCCAGGAGCTCATTCTCTTTCACGAGGTCCATGCGCGGCGATACGGTCTCATCGATGGCCAGTTTGTACATCTCAAAGATGACCTCCTTCATCTCGGCCTGGATCTTGTCCAGGTCTTTCTGTTTCGCCACACCGGCCTTGATCAACTCGCGGCCGAATCCGAGGATGCAGTCTTCGGCTTCCCAGGCGGCGATTTCCTCTTTGGTCCGATACGAGCTCTGGTCGGAAGGCGAGTGACCGCTGTAGCGGTAGGTAACCACGTCCAGCAGGCAAGGGCCTTCTTTTTTCTCCAGCAGGGCTTTCTTGCGGCGGAAAGCGTCGATGACGGCCAGCGGATTGTAGCCATCCACGCGCTCAGCATGCCAGGCTTCCGGATTGAAACCAGCGCCCAGGCGGGCCGGGAAGGTGTAGCCCATGGTCTCGCCGCGGGTCTGGCCACCCATCGCATACTGGTTGTCCATCACGTTGATGAGCACCGGCAGGCCGCCTTTCATGTCTCCCTCCCAGAGGGTCTTGAACTGGTCCATGGAAGCGAAGGTCATGCCTTCCAGGACCGGACCGCGGGCCATGGCACCATCGCCCAGGTTGGCGACGACGATGCCTTTCTTCCGGTTGACCTTCTTGTACAGGGCTGCACCCACGGCGATGGAGCCGCTACCGCCCACGATGGCGTTGTTCGGGTAGATGCCGAACGGGGTGAAGAAGGTATGCATCGATCCGCCCAGACCCTTGTTGAAACCGGTCGTGCGGGCGAAAATCTCGGCGATGGCACCGTAGATCAGGAAGCGGATACCGAGCTCTTTGGTCGTGCCCTTGAAGCCTTTGCCGGCAACGGCAACGGTTGCGCCGCCCCAGAACTCGTCCATGATTTTCTTCAGCTGCTTGTCGGGAAGGATCTCGATGGAACGCAGACCCTTGGCGAGGATCTCACCGTGGCTGCGGTGGCTGCCGAAAATAAAGTCGTCCGTGTCCAGGTTGTAGGCCATACCCACGGCGGCGGCTTCCTGGCCGGCGCTCAAGTGGGCCGGACCCGGGTTGTTATAGGCCACGCCGTTGTAGCCGCCCGTGGTCTTGACGAGATTCAGCATCGTCTCGAACTCACGGATGGTGAACATGTCGCGATAGATGTGCAACAGGTCTTCCTTGGTGAAATTCTTTTCTTTGAGTTCGTCCGCGACGCTCTTCTTGTACTGCATCACGGGAATTTCCGGGAACTTGATTTTGTGTTCTTTCGGACGGCGGACCTCATTCGGGTCGATATACAATGACTTGGGCATAATTATTTGACGGTAAACAGGGTTTCTTTCAAAATTTCAGATACGGTAGGATGGGGGAAGACCACCTCTTTGAGCTGCTCCACAGTCATTTCCTGCTCGATGGCGATGCAGGCGCTGTGGATCATCTCGGAGCAAGGGTTGCCCAGCATGTGGACACCCAGCACCTCGTGGTACTTTTTACCCACGAGTACCTTGCAGAGGCCTTCGCCGCGCTCGTTCTCGGCCACAAAGCGGCCGGAATAGGCCATCGGGAGCTTCACGACGGTGCATTCAATGCCTTTGGCGGCCGCCTCGCTTTCGGTGAGGCCGACGCCTGCTACCTCGGGATTGGTATAGACCACGCCCGGGATAGCGTTGTAACGCATGCGGTCTTTCTTGCCCAGGATGTTGTTGATGGCAACCTCACCCTCGCGAGAAGCGGTATGGGCCAGCATGGAGAAGCCGGTCACGTCGCCGGCGGCATAGACATTGGGAATATTGGTGCGCATCTGCTCGTCCACTTTCACGCCGCAGGGCTTGCCGCCGCGGTTCAGCAGCATCTCCACACCCAGCGTCTCCAGACCGAAGCCGGCAATGTTGGCGCGACGGCCCACGCTCACCAGGATCTTGTCCCCGCTCACGCGGCAGACCTTCCCTTCCGGATCTTCATAGACCACGGTATTGCCTTCGATGCCCGTTACCTTGCAGCGCAGGCAGAAGGTAACGCCTTTCTTGGCATAGATGCCCTGGAGCATCGTGCTGATTTCGTCGTCCATCGGACCGAGGATTTTCGGGAGCATCTCCACCACGGTCACCTTGGTGCCGATGGAATTGAAGAAGCTGGCGAACTCCATGCCGATCACGCCGCCGCCGATGATGACCAGTTCCTTGGGCTGCTCCTGCAGGGAGAGGATTTCGCGGTTGGTTACGATTACGTCGCCGGCCTCTTTCAAACCGGGGATGGGCGGAACCACCGCCTCGCTGCCCGTGCAGAGCAGCAGGTTGCGGGCCGTATAGTCATTGCCCTCGCAGGTGAGGGTGATGCCGTCGGCTCCGCGGCCCTTGATGCAAGCTTCGCCTTTGACGGTCTCGACCCTGGCGGCCTTCACGCCGGCTTTGACGCCGCCGACGAGTTTCTTGACCACCTTGTCCTTGCGGGCGATAATCTTGGAAAAATCGAACGAAGCGCCGTCCACGCTTACGCCGTACTGGTCTGCGTGGCGGGCATAGTCAAAGACTTTGGCGCTGTAGAGCAGCGTCTTGGTGGGGATGCAGCCCTCGTTCAGGCACACACCGCCCATTTCCCTTTTCTCGAAGAGGACGACCGAAAGGCCCTGCGCACCGGCGCGCTCGGCAGCGACATATCCGCCGGGACCTCCTCCGATAATGGCTAAATCATACATGGTTATCGTGTGGTATTTTAAAATTCAACATCCAGGTTTTCGATTTCCGTGGCAACCTGCTTGAGGAAGCGGGTGGCTTCGCCGCCGTCGATGGCGCGGTGGTCATAGGTGAGGCTCAGGCCCATATAGGGGACAAAGGCCACCACACCGCCGCCCAGGTCTTTCGGACGCGGGACGATGGTGCCCACGCCCAGGATGGCGCTCTGGGGTACATTGATGATGGGGGTGAACCATTCCACGCCGAATCCGCCCAGGTTGGATACCGTAAAGGAAGCGGCTTCCGGAGAAAGCAGGTCCGGATTGATGCTGCCCTTCTTGCTGTCTTCGGCCACCTTCTTGAGGTTCTTGGCCAGTCCGGTGATGTTCAGTTCGTCGGCATGCGGGACGGCCGGAACCATGAGGCCGCGTTCCGTATCCACGGCCAGGCCCAGGTTCACGCTCTTGAAGAGGCGCATGGCGTCTCCCAGGCAGTGGGAATTCAGGTTGGGGAACTTCTGCAGGGCCTTGATGACGGCATAGCAGACAAAGTCGTTGATGGTGATGTTGACATCCACCTTGCCCTCTTCGAAGGCCTTCTTGGCTTTCTTGCGGAGCGCCTGGACCTTGCGGGCGTCGGCACCCAGCATATGGGTGAGCTGGGCGGAGTTCTGCAGGGAATTGTACATGCTCTTGGCAATGAGTTTGCGCATGTTGGACATCTTCACCACTTCGAACTCGGCGCCTTCTCCGGCTATGTCGGTGTGGTTGGCTTTCCAGACCTTCAGGTCGGAACCTTTAACAGCTCCGGCCAGGCCGCTTCCCGTTCCAGGAGAAGCGAGTCCGCCGTCGGCCATCCTGGCCTTGGCCAGTCCCGTCAGGGTACCCTGGGCGGCAGCGGCGGCTTCCACGTCGCGGGCGATGATGCGTCCGTGAGGGCCTGTTCCGGCAACGCGGCTGGTATCCACACCCTTTTCAGCGGCTATCTTGCGTGCGCGGGGCGATGCGGGAGCGCCGGAGGGTTCTCCCGCAGCAACCTGTGCCACCCTCGGCGTCATAAGAGGGAGGGACCCAGCCTCCTGGCTGGAAGGGGTCGGGCTTTGCGAGACGCTGGTCGAGGGAAAACCTGCATTGGGGGCGAATTCGGCAAAGGACTCGCCGGGTTCGCCGATGACCATTACATTCGTCAAAACGGGAATCTCGTCCCCGTCCTTGAAAAAGACGGCAAGGACGGTTCCCGCCACTTTTGCTTCTTCCTCGAAGGTCGCCTTGTCGGTTTCATAACCGAACAGGATGTCCCCTACAGCGACCTGGTCACCCGGGTTAAAAAACAACGTAGTCCCGACCTGCTGGACGGGACTACGAATATAGCAAAAAATAAGGGAAAAACCTACTACAAATCGTTCATTTCTTCCGCATACGACTCTTTCGTATTGAGCACCATGATATCCTGGTACTCTTTCAGACCCGTACCGGCAGGAATGGGATGACCGCAGATGACATTTTCCTTCAGGCCTTCGAGGTTGTCCTCACGGGCGCGGATAGCCGCTTCGCTGAGCACCTTGGTGGTCTCCTGGAACGATGCCGCGGAGATGAAGCTGTTGGTTCTCAGTGCCGCACGGGTGATGCCCTGGAGCACCAGGCGGGCGGTTGCCGGTTTGGCTTCGCGCACGACAATCGTTTTCTGTCCCTGACGCTCCAGCGAGGCGTTCTCGTTGCGCAGGTCGCGGGAAGAGATGATGTCTCCGATGATGTAGCGCTGGGAATCGCCCGGATCCAGGATGTAATTCTTGCCGTAGATTTCGTCGTTGGTGTCCATGAAGGTCCACTTGTCCACGAGTTCCTCAGGCAGGAATTCGGTATCGCCCGGATCGGTGATTTCCACCTTGCGCATCATCTGGCGCACGATGATCTCGAAATGCTTGTCGTTGATCTTCACACCCTGGAGACGATAGACCGCCTGGACCTCGTTCACGATGTATTCCTGGGCCTTTACAGGACCGAGTACACCGAGGATGTCGGTCGGAGAGATACCGCCGTCGGACAGCCGGGTACCGGCCTTGACGTAGTCGTTCTCCTGAACCAGGATCTGCTTGGTCAGCGGAACCAGATAGTGCTTTTCGGCACCGCTCTTGTTCTTGACGGTGATCTCACGGTTACCGCGTTTGACCTTGCCCATGATAACCTCGCCGTTGATCTCGGAGATGATGGCGGGGTTGGACGGGTTGCGGGCCTCGAACAACTCGGTAACGCGCGGCAGACCGCCCGTAATATCGCTGGACTTACCGATGGCACGCGGAATCTTGATGAGCACGTCGCCCACGCCCACCATGTCGCCGTCGTTGGCCATGACGTGTGCACCCACCGGCAGGTTGTACTGCTTGAGGGAAACGCCGTTGGCATCGACGATGTTGATGGCCGGGCTCTTGGTCTTGTCACGGGCCTCGATGATGACCTTGTCGCGGTTCACGGAATACTCATCCGCCACTTCCTCGCGGAAGGTTACGCCGTCGATCATGTTCTCGAAACGGACCTTGCCGGCGGTTTCGATGATGGTGGTGGCGTTGTACGGATCCCATTCGCAGATCATGTCGCCCTTCTTCACGGTCTGGCCGTCCTTCTTGTACAGGATGGAGCCGTAGGGAACATCGTAGTGCGAGTAGGTGATACCGGTATTCACATCGATCAGGCTCACCTCGGTCATTCGGCTCACGACGATGTCCTGCGGACCGTTTTCGGTCTCGCGCTGGATGGTACGGAGCTCTTCGAAGACCAGTTTGCCGTCGTACTTGGCCTCGATGGAGGAATCGGCCGCGGTGCTGGAAGCGGTACCACCGACGTGGAAGGTACGCAGGGTCAGCTGGGTACCCGGTTCACCGATGGACTGTGCGGCGATAACGCCCACCACTTCGCCCTTCTCGACCATCCGGCTGGTAGCCAGGTTGCGGCCGTAGCACTTCGCGCAGACACCCTTGCGGGATTCGCACGTGAGGACGGAACGGATTTCGACCTGCTCGATCGGGAGGCTGTCGATGAGGGCGGCAACGTCCTCTTTGATTTCCTCGCCGGCCGGGATGATCAGTTCGCCCGTGAGCGGGTTGATGATATCGTGGACGGAAGTACGGCCCAGGATGCGCTCGCCGAGGGATTCGACGATTTCGTCCTTGTTCTTGATGGCCGTGGCGATGAGGCCGCGGAGGGTACCGCAATCCTCTTCGGTAATGATCACATCGTGCGACACATCCACCAGACGGCGGGTCAGGTAACCGGCATCCGCCGTCTTCAAGGCGGTATCGGCCAGACCCTTACGGGCACCGTGCGTGGAGATGAAGTACTCAAGCACCGTCATACCCTCCTTCAGGTTGGAGATAATCGGGTTCTCGATAATTTCAGCTCCGCCGCCACCGGATTTCTGCGGCTTGGCCATCAGGCCTCGCATACCGCAGAGCTGTTTGATCTGCTGGGTGGAACCACGGGCACCGGAATCCAGCATCATATAAACCGGGTTGAAGCCCTGCTGGTCTGCGGATATCTGTTTCTCCACGATACCGGTAAGGCGGTTGTCAATACTGGTCCAAAGGTCGATGACCTTGTTGTAACGCTCGTTGTTGGTGATGAAGCCCATCGCGTAGTTGTTCTTGATGTCTTCCACCTGGGCGTAACCCGCATCGATGAGGCTGGTCTTCTCGGCCGGGATGATCACGTCACCCAGGTTGAAGGAGATGCCGGCGCGGAAAGCCTGGTCGTATCCGAGGTTCTTGATATCGTCGAGGAACTGTGCCGTGCGGGTCACACCGGTGTGCTTGATGACCTCGGTGATGATCTTGCGGAGGGCCTTCTTGCCAAGGACCTCGTTCACGAACGGAACCTCGTCGGGAACAAACTGGTTCACAATGATGCGGCCCGGCGTGGTCTCGACCATGTGGGTTCCCTTGGAGGGATCCAGCTTGTCGACCGGCAGGCGGACGGCAATCTTGGCATGCATGGCCACTGCCTTCTCGTTGTAGGCGATAATCACTTCTTCGGGACCGTAGAAACGCATCTTTTCACCCTTGGCACCCGGACGGATCTTGGTGATGTAGTACAGACCCAGCACCATATCCTGGGAAGGAACGGTGATCGGGGTACCGTTGGCAGGGTTGAGGATGTTCTGGCTACCCAGCATGAGCAGGGAGGCCTCCATGATGGCGGCGTTGCCCAGCGGGAGGTGGACAGCCATCTGGTCACCGTCGAAGTCGGCGTTGAAAGCCGTACAGGCGAGCGGATGCAGCTGGATGGCCTTTCCTTCGATCATGCGCGGCTGGAAAGCCTGGATACCCAGACGGTGCAGGGTCGGTGCACGGTTCAGGAGCACCGGATGGCCCTTCATCACATTTTCGAGGATATCCCAGATGACCGGATCCTTGCGGTCCACGATCTTCTTGGCGCTCTTGACCGTCTTGACGATACCGCGCTCGATAAGTTTGCGGATGATGAACGGCTTGTACAGCTCGGCTGCCATGAACTTCGGCAGACCGCACTCGTGCATGTTCAGCTCCGGACCTACGACGATAACCGAACGGGCGGAATAGTCCACACGTTTACCGAGCAGGTTCTGGCGGAAGCGGCCCTGCTTGCCTTTCAGGGAGTCGGACAGGGACTTGAGGGCCCGGTTAGACTCGCTCTTGACGGCGCTCGACTTCTTGGAGTTGTCGAACAGGGAATCGACGGCTTCCTGGAGCATACGCTTCTCGTTGCGGAGAATCACCTCGGGAGCCTTGATTTCGATGAGCTTCTTCAGACGGTTGTTGCGGATGATGACGCGGCGGTACAGGTCGTTCAGGTCGGAGGTCGCGAAACGGCCGCCGTCCAGCGGTACCAGCGGACGCAGGTCCGGAGGCGTGACCGGAATCACCTTCATGATCATCCACTCGGGACGGTTCTTGTCCTTGGACTCCTGGAACCATTTGACCACGCTCAGGCGCTTGAGGATTTCCGTCTTGCGCTGCTGCGAGGTCTCGGTGTGCATCCGGATGCGGAGATCCTTGGCCAGGGCATCGATATCGATCTCTTTCAGAAGATCATAGATACCTTCCGCACCCATCTTGGCGATGAACTTGTCCGGATCATCGGCGGGAAGCAGACTGTTGTCGGGCAGTTTGGCGGTCACATCGACATATTCCTCTTCGGAGAGGAGGTCCATTTTCTCCAGACCGCTCTTTCCGGGACGGATGACGATGTATTTTTCGTAATAGATCACCGATTCCAGCTTCTTGGCGGGAATGCCGAGGAGGGCGGAAATCTTGTTCGGAGCGCTCTTGAAGTACCAGATATGCGCCACGGGAACGGTGAGGGTGATGTGACCCATGCGTTCGCGGCGGACTTTCTTCTCGGTAACTTCCACGCCGCAGCGGTCGCAGACGATGCCGCGGTAGCGGATCCGCTTGTATTTTCCGCAGTAGCACTCGTAGTCCTTGGTGGGACCGAAGATCTTCTCGCAGAAGAGGCCGTCGCGCTCGGGCTTATAGGTCCGGTAGTTGACGGTTTCCGGCTTGAGGACTTCGCCACAGGAACGCTCGGTGATGTCTTCGGGCGATGCAAGCGAAATGCTGATTCGCTGGAAGTTGTTCTTTGCCTTGTTGTCCTTATTGTTGAAAGTAGGCATATGCTGTTTTATAAAAAGGTCTTACATCAATTAATCCAAGGTTACCTTCAGGCCCAGGCCCCTGAGTTCATGCAGGAGCACGTTCAGGGATTCGGGGTGACGGTGAGGATCTCCTGGAGGACATTGGCAGCACCGAAGGCTTCGAGTGCCCAGACCTCCATTTCACCGAAGCGCTGGCCGCCGAACTGGGCTTTACCGCCGAGCGGCTGCTGGGTGATGAGGGAGTACGGTCCGATGGAACGGGCGTGCATCTTGTCGTCCACCATGTGGCCGAGCTTGATCATGTAAATCACACCCACGGTGGCAGGCTGGTCGAACCAGTCGCCGGTACCGCCGTCGCGCAGGTAGGTCTTACCGAAGCGCGGCACGCCGGCCTTGTCGGTGTATTCGCAGATCTCGTCGATGCTGGCACCGTCGAAGATCGGGGTGGAGAACTTCAGGCCGAGTTCGCTGCCCGCCCAACCGAGGACGGTCTCGTAAATCTGGCCCAGGTTCATACGGGAAGGCACACCCAGCGGGTTCAGGACGATGTCCACCGGCGTACCGTCCTCAAGGAACGGCATGTCTTCCTGACGGACGATCTTCGCCACGATACCCTTGTTTCCGTGCCGTCCGGCCATCTTGTCACCCACGGTGATCTTGCGTTTCTTGGCGATATAGACCTTGGCCAGCTGCATGACTCCGTTGGGGAGTTCGTCGCCGACTTTGATCTTGTCCATCTCCCGCTTGCAGGCAGCCTCCGCCACCTTGACGGTGATGCAGAAGTTGTTGATAAGCTCGCGGATGAGGGCGTTGGTCGCCTCGTCGGAGGTCCACTTATTGGAATTGATGTTGTTGTAGTCGATGTCGCGGAGAGCGTCGGCCTTGATTTCCTTGCCCTTCGGGATGATTTCCACGCCGTAGAGGTCGCTGATACCGACGCTCTTGCGGCCCTTCGTCAGGACGGTAAGCTTCTGGATGAACTCGTTGCGGAGTTTGGCCACCGAAGCATCGAAGGCTTCCTGCTTGGCATCCAGGCGGGCTTTCTGCTCGGCCTTGGCGCTGCGCTTGTTCTCTTTGCCGACTTTCGCGTAGAGGGCGGTCTTGATCACGGTGCCGCTCAGGGAAGGATTCGCCTTCAGGGAAGCGTCCTTGACGTCACCGGCCTTGTCGCCGAAGATCGCCTTGAGGAGTTTCTCTTCCGGGGACGGATCGCTTTCGCCCTTCGGGGTGATCTTACCGATCATGATGTCGCCCGGCTCGATGTGGGCGCCAATCCGGATGATGCCGTCCTCGTCCAGGTCCTTGGTCGCATCTTCGCTGACGTTCGGAATGTCGGAGGTAAGCTCTTCCATGCCGCGCTTGGTTTCGCGGACCTCGGTCAGGTATTCGTCCACGTGGACGGAGGTGAGGATATCCCACTTCACCATTTCCTCGCTCAATACGATAGCGTCCTCGTAGTTGTAACCCTTCCAAGGCATGAAGGCCACCTTCAGGTTGCGGCCGAGGGCGAGTTCTCCGCCCTGGGTAGCGTAGCCTTCGGTAAGCACCTGTCCGGCAACTACCTTGTCGCCCTTGCGGACGATCGGCTTCAGCGTGATGGTCGTGCTCTGGTTGGTCCGGCGATAGATCGGAAGCTGATAGACCGTCTCTTCCGGCTCGAAGCTGACGAAGCGCTCGTCCTCGTTCCGGTCGTATTTGATGCGGATTTCCTTGGCATCGACATAGGTTACCTCGCCCTTGCGTTCGGCGATGAGCTGGGTACGGGAGTCAATGCAGACGCGCTCTTCCAGACCGGTACCCACGATGGGGGACTCGGGGCTGAGGAGCGGCACGGCCTGACGCATCATGTTTGCACCCATCAGGGCGCGGTGGGCGTCGTCGTGCTCCAGGAAGGGGATCAGGGAAGCAGCCACGGAAGCCATCTGGTTCGGAGCGACATCCATATAATCCACCTGCTCTTTGGTTACCACCGGGAAATCGGCCTCCAGACGGCACTGGATACGGTCTTCCAGGATGTTGCCGTTGTCGTCCATCTTCACGTTGGCCAGGGAGACGAGTTTCTGCTCCTCTTCCTCGGCGCTCATATAGTGCCAACCCTTTGAACTCAAGTCAACCTTTCCGTCTTTCACATCACGGTAGGGCGTCTCGATGAAGCCCAGGTTGTTGATGCGGGCATACACGCACAAGGAAGAAATCAGACCGATGTTCGGGCCTTCAGGAGACTCGATCGGGCAGAGGCGTCCGTAGTGGGTGTAGTGTACGTCTCGAACCTCGAAACCGGCGCGGTCACGGGAAAGACCGCCGGGACCCAGAGCGGACAGACGGCGCTTGTGCGTCACTTCCGCCAGCGGGTTGGTCTGGTCCATGAACTGGCTCAACTGGCTGGTTCCGAAGAACGAATTGATGACGGAAGACAGGGTCTTCGAATTAATCAGGTCAACCGGGGTAAACTGTTCGCTGTCACGCACATTCATCCGCTCGCGGATGGTGCGGGCCATGCGGCTCAGACCCACGCTGAACTGATTGGCGAGCTGCTCGCCCACCGTGCGGACGCGACGGTTGCTCAAGTGGTCGATATCATCCACGATCGCCCGGGAATTGATGAGTTGGATCAAGAACTTGATGATCTCGATGATATCGGTATTGGTGAGCACCCGGACCGCCGGATCGATGGTCAGGGACAGCTTCTTGTTCAGCCGGTAGCGGCCTACGTCGCCCAGATCGTAACGCTTCTCGGAGAAGAAGAGCTTCTCGATGACGTCGCGGGCGGTTGCCTCATCCGGCGGTTCGGAATTGCGGAGCTGTTTGTAGATGTAGTTGACAGCCTCGATTTCCGTATTGGTCGGGTCCTTCTGAAGGGTGTTGAAAATGATGGCGTACTCGTTGGTATTGGCCTCATCCTTCTGAAGGAGAACCGTCTTCACTTCCGTTTCCCCGATCTTCTCGATGGTTTCGTCATCGAGGATCTCACCGCGTTCGACGATGGGGATGGTACGTTCGATGGGGATTACCTCGCCCGTATCTTCATCCTCGAAGTCTTCGGTCCAGGTTTTGAGCACCTTGGCGGCCAGTTTGCGGCCTTTGTTCTCTTCGAGGGTGGCTTTGTCGGAGGAGACCTCGTCGGCCAGTCCGAAAATGTCGATGATGTCCTTGTCGGTGTTGTAACCGATGGCGCGGAGCAGGGTGGTAACGGGCAGCTTCTTCTTCCGGTCGATGTAGGCGTACATCACGTTGTTGATGTCCGTCGCGAACTCGATCCAGGAACCCTTGAACGGGATGATACGCGCCGAATACAGCTTGGTGCCGTTGGCGTGCATGCTCTGGTCGAAGAAGACACCGGGGGAGCGGTGGAGCTGCGAGACGATAATGCGCTCAGATCCGTTGATGACGAAGGTGCCGGACGGGGTCATGTACGGGATGCTTCCCAGATAGACGTCCTGGACTTTCGTGTCGAAGTCCTCGTGCTCGGGATCTGTGCAGGAAAGGCGGAGTTTTGCCTTCAGAGGAACGCTGTAGGTGAGTCCTCTCTCAAGACACTCCTCGATCGAATACTGCGGAGGATCGATGAAATAGTCGATGAACTCCAGCCGATAGTTGTTTCGGGTATCTTCGATCGGGAAAATTTCCTGGAAAACCTGATACAGGCCCTCTCCCTTACGGTTTTCGGGCGTGGTTTCCAGCTGGAAGAAATCGTGGAACGACTTCAGCTGGACTTCGAGCAGGTCAGGGTACTCCAGAATCTTCGAAGTTGCGAAGTTAATTCGCTTATTATTAGTCTTTTTTGACATATTCTGCCTTTGGGGGAAAAGAGAAAAATTTAAGACGCGAAAAAGGTTTAGAGCCCAAAATTGGCTCTAAACCTGTTTTGTTCCCGAAGTGTGGGAGAGGGGAAGTTATTTAACCTCGACCTCTGCACCAGCCTCTTCGAGGGCTGCTTTGAGTTGCTCAGCCTCTGCCTTAGAAACTTTCTCCTTCACCGTGGCGGGAGCACCGTCAACCAGATCCTTGGCCTCTTTCAGACCAAGACCAAGGGCCTCTTTGGCGGCCTTGATAACCTGGAGCTTAGCGGCACCGGCGCTGACGAGGACTACGTCAAACTCGGTCTGCTCAGCGGGGGCTGCGGCGGCTTCGCCAGCGGGAGCGGCCACTGCGACAGCGGCGGCTGCGGGCTCGATACCATACTCTTCCTTGAGAACTTTAGCAAGTTCCTGAACATCTTTTACAGTAAGGTTTACCAACTCTTCTGCAAGTGCTTTAATGTCTGCCATAATTGTTTTATTTTTAAATTGTTATTGTTATTCTTATGCTTTCTTCTCTTCGAGAGCCTTGACGATGCCCGCCACCGTACCGCCAGCGTTTTCGAGGGCGGAGATAACGTTGCGCATCGGGGACTGGAGGAGACCGATGATGTCGCCGATGAGTTCTTCGCGGGACTTGATGGCAACGAGTTCATCCAGCTTGTCGGCACCGATGAAGGCGCATTCCTGTGCGTAGGCACCCTTCAGCACCGGTTTCTCCATACCGGACTTCTGCAGCTTCTTGATGAGCTTGGCAGGAGCGTTCGGGGATTCCGAGTACATGATGGCGGAGTTGCCTTTCAGTACGTCGCAAAGCGTGTTGAGTTCCTCATTCTCCATTCCCTTGATGACATGACGGAAGAGGGTGTTCTTCACAACAGTGAGCTTGATGCCCTCTTCGAAGCACGCACGGCGGAGCTTGGAAGTATCTTCAGCATTCAGGCCGGCGATATCCGTAATGTAGAAATTCGGATACTGCTTGAGCTGGGCTGAGATGGTCTCGAGGACCTGGTCTTTCAATTCTTTCTTCATAATCCTTGAATTTTATTTCTCAGCACCGTTTAAGTATGCTTTGATATCGATTTTGATACCCGGGCTCATGGTGGAGCAAATGGAGGCGGCCTTCATGTACGTACCCTTGAGCGTCTGGGGTTTGAGTTTGTTGATCGCGTCGATCATCGCGGCGGCGTTCTCGCGGATCTGCTCTGCGGAGAAAGACACCTTGCCGATGCCGGCGTGGATGATACCGGTCTTGTCGACCTTGAAGTCGATCTTACCGGCCTTGACTTCTTTGATCGCCTTTCCGACCTCCATCGTAACGGTACCGGTCTTCGGGTTCGGCATCAGGCCGCGGGGGCCGAGGATGCGACCGAGGGCACCGACCTTGGCCATCACGGAAGGGGTGCAGATGATGACATCCACATCCGTCCATCCGGTCTTGATCTTCTCGATGTAGTCGTCCAGACCGACATAATCGGCACCGGCCTCCTGGGCTTCGGCTTCTTTGTCGGGGGTGCAGAGCACCAGCACGCGGACGGTCTTGCCGGTTCCGTGAGGAAGGGCGACCACGCCACGAATCATCTGGTTAGCCTTACGGGGGTCAACACCCAGGTTGGTGGAAAGCTCTACTGTTGCGTCGAATTTGGTGAAAGAAACCTCTTTTATAAGAGCACACGCCTCAGCGAGAGAATACAGCTTGGCCGACTCGAACTTGGCGACGACCGCTTTCTGATTTTTCGTTAACTTACTCATTTCGGAATGTGATTTAGAGGTTCTCAGGGAAAGTTCCCGTTACTTTGATACCCATACTGCGGGCGGTACCTGCCACCATGCGCATTGCGGAGGCAATGGTGAAGCAGTTGAGGTCCGGCATCTTCCCTTCGGCGATTTCCTTTACCTGGTCCCAGGTAATGGAAGCCACTTTCTTACGGTTCGGTTCACCCGAAGCTTTCTGGATTTTGGCGGCCTCTTTCAGCGAGACGGCCACGGGGGGCTGCTTGACCTCGAAGGAGAAGGACTTGTCAGAATAGACCGTAATGACAACCGGGAGAATCTTTCCCGCCTTGTCCTGCGTGCGAGCATTGAACTGCTTGCAGAAGTCCATAATGTTCAAGCCTTTGGAACCGAGGGCCGGTCCTACCGGAGGTGCAGGATTAGCAGCTCCTGCTTTAATCTGGAGCTTGATGAATCCGGTAACTTCTTTTGCCATGATTGTTTTTTACTCTTTAGTTACTTGTGCAAAGCTGAGTTCCAGCAGGGTCTTCCTGCCGAAAATCACCACTATCACTTTGATCTTGCTTCGATCTTCTTCAATTCCTTCCACGGTGCCTGTAAATCCGCTGAACGGTCCGTCCGTGATGCGCACCGCTTCGCCGAGTTCATAATTGACCTCGGTCTCGGCAACATTGTCGATATTCTCGTCCTGGATGCCAAGGATACGGAGCGCTTCCTCTTCCCGAAGGGGAACGGGGACACGTTCGACCTGGGCGCCGCTTCCGCGGTTTTCCGTAAGGAAGCCGGACATTCCGGGGACAAGGTTGCGGATGATGTACTCAAGTTCCGGGGTAAGTTCGGCTTGAATCAAAACATAGCCGGGGAAGAGCAGTTTGTCCACTGCCTTCCTCTTGCCATTTTTGGTTACAATCTCTTTCTTTACCGGGACCAGAACCTGTTCCACCTGATCCTGAAGGCCACTTCTTTCAATCTCTTTCTCAAGATATTCCTTGGCTTTCTTCTCCTTGCTTCCGGCGGTCCGAAGAACATACCATTTCTTTTCGCCCATAGTAATCAACGAATTACAATGTGTAAATGAATTTCATCAGATTTTCGAAAGCGTAGTCTACGACAAAGAGTCCGGCAGCCAGGATCACGGTGGCAATCAGGACCAGAAATGCAGAACTCTGCAGCTTGTCCCAAGTGGGCCAGGTAACCTTCTGCGCCAACTCGACGTAAGACTCCTTAAGATAGTTAATGAACTTTCTCATCTTTGTTTTTAATGGACCCCGTAAATTGGAAGCGGATACGGCGTCTGTTAAACAATTACCAAATCGTAACCTTTGATATTTATTATTGGCAGGGGAAGCAGGATTCGAACCCACATCGACGGTTTTGGAGACCGCTGAACTACCCTTGTTCTATTCCCCTGTGGAAAGGATGTCCCTCCGCGGAGAGGGACATCCCGTTATGTTGTAGAATTAATCTACGATTGCGATAACCTGTCCGGCGCCCACGGTACGGCCACCCTCGCGGATAGCGAACTGCAGACCCTCGTTCATAGCGACGGGGGTGATGAGCTTGACAGTGATTTCGACGTTGTCGCCCGGCATAACCATCTCGACACCTTCCGGGAGCATGATCTCACCGGTCACATCCAGCGTACGGATGAAGAACTGGGGACGATAGTGGTTGTGGAACGGGGTGTGACGGCCGCCTTCTTCTTTCTTCAGAACATAGATCTGAGCCTTGAAGTCGACGTGAGGAGTGATGGAACCCGGCTTGGCCAGAACTTCACCTCTCTTAACGGCCTTCTTGTCGATACCACGGAGGAGGAGACCTACGTTGTCACCAGCCTCACCCTGGTCGAGCAGTTTACGGAACATTTCAACACCGGTAACGACGGTAGCAGTGGGTTTCTCACCGAAACCAACGAGCTCGACGGGGTCGTTCACGTGGATGGTACCAGCCTCGATACGGCCAGTAACAACAGTACCACGACCGGTAATGGAGAAGATGTCCTCGATAGGCATCAGGAACGGCTTGTCAACGAGACGTTCCGGAAGCGGAATGTACTCATCAACGGCGTTCATGAGCTCCATCACCTTGTCTTCCCACACTTTCTCGCCGTTGAGGGCACCCAGAGCGGAACCGCGGATGATCGGGCAGTCTTCGTCGAAGCTGTAGAAAGCGAGCAGGTCGCGGATCTCCATCTCAACGAGGTCGAGCATCTCAGCGTCATCAACAAGGTCAACCTTGTTCATGAAGACGAGGATCTTAGGAACGTTCACCTGACGGGCGAGGAGGATGTGCTCACGGGTCTGCGGCATAGGACCGTCAGTCGCAGCAACAACAAGGATAGCACCATCCATCTGGGCAGCACCGGTAACCATGTTCTTCACGTAGTCAGCGTGACCAGGGCAGTCCACGTGCGCATAGTGGCGCTTCTCGGTCTCGTACTCAACGTGAGCGGTGTTGATGGTGATACCACGCTCTTTCTCCTCGGGAGCGTTATCGATCTGGTCGAACGACTTGACTTTGTCAGCGTTACCAGAAACTCTTTCGGCCAGCACCTTGGTGATGGCGGCGGTCAGAGTGGTTTTACCGTGGTCAACGTGGCCGATGGTACCGATGTTGACATGCGGTTTGGTTCTTTGGAATGTTTCTTTTGCCATAATATTATGTTTTAATGTGTTTCACACAAAAAGAGCCGGTGATGGGAATTGAACTCATGACCTCATCCTTACCAAGGATGCGCTCTACCCCTGAGCTACACCGGCTTATTTTGTTGAGCGGAAAACGAGGTTCGAACTCGCGACCCTCAGCTTGGAAGGCTGATGCTCTACCAACTGAGCTACTTCCGCATCGCGTTATGTGGGGAGAGCAGGATTCGAACCTACGAAGGCATCGCCAGCAGATTTACAGTCTGCCCCAGTTGGCCACTTTGGTATCTCCCCAACTGTTATGTTTCCTTTTTGAGCCGATAGAGGGATTCGAACCCACGACCCCGAGATTACAAATCACGTGCTCTGGCCAACTGAGCTATATCGGCGTTCGCTCAAATCCTCCTTCGTCAAAAGGGACTGCAAAGATAGATAATAATTCGGGAAACACAAAAAATTTTCAATCTTTTTTAACCAGTCTCCGAAGGATATCCAGAATGCCTGCGGTATCCAGACCACATTCGGCGCGTTGTGCTGCCTGCGTGTCCTGGGCGATGAACCGGTCCGGGATACCGATTCCGTGAACCGGCACCGGACAATCCAGTCCGGCCATGTATTCTGCCACGGCTCCGTACAGGCCTCCTTTCAGCGATCCGTCTTCGATGGTTACCACGGCCCGGCAAGAGGCGGCAGCGCGCAGAGCCTCCTCGTCCAGCGGCTTTAGATAACGTATATTATATATTATAGGAGAGACGCCGGTTTCTTGTTTCAGGATTTCGGCGGCTTCGACGGCCCGGCAGGCAAAGGGGCCGGCGGCCAGGACGGCAATCTGTCCGCCATCCGTCAGGCGCTCCGCCTTCCCGGTCGGGATGGGGCTGAAGGGCTGGTCCCGCCAGGGAGTTCCTTCTCCGTTCCCGCGCGGGTATCGGATGATCCAGGGGCCCCCTTCTGTGACAAGGGCCTGGTGCATCATGTCGCGCAGTTCCTTTTCATTTTTCGGGATGGCGATGGTGATGCCCGGAATGCTCCGGTAGGCGGCCAGGTCGAAGCATCCGTGATGGGTGGCGCCATCTTCGCCCACCAAACCGCTGCGGTCGAAGCAGAACACCACGGGAAGGTGCTGCAGGGCCACATCGTGGATGATCTGGTCGTAGGCGCGCTGCGAGAAAGAGGAGTAGATGTTGCAGAAGGGACGCATTCCGCCGGCGGCCAGTCCGGCCGAGAACGTGACGGCATGTTCCTCTTCGATTCCTACGTCGTAGAAGCGGTCGGGCATCTCGCGGGCCAGCAATGTCATCCCGCAACCCGATGCCATGGCCGGGGTGATGCCCACCACGCGGCTGTCGGCGCGGGCCAGGTCCAGGAGCGTCTGTCCGAAGACATCCTGGAAGCGGTCTCCTTTTCCGCTGGAAAGGCGTTCGCCGGTTTCCGGATCGAATTTTCCGGGGGCATGCCAGGTGGTCGGATCCTCTTCCGCGGCCTTGAAGCCTTTGCCTTTCTTGGTGTGGACATGCAGGACACGCGGTCCACGCAGGTTTTTCAGGCGCTGCAGGGCGAAGACCACCTGCTCGATATCATTGCCGTCGATGGGACCGAAATACCGGAATCCCAGGGCTTCGAAGAGGGCGCCGCCCGATTTGCGGACCAGGTTGGACTTTGTGTCCTTGGTCATTTTCTGGATGGTATCGCGGAGCTTGGTCTGGCCCAGGCGGTTCCAGACCGAGGCTTTCAGCCGGTTGTAGGTGGAACCGGTGGTGAGCTTGAGCAGGTAATTGTGCAAGGCTCCCAGGTTCCGGTCGATGGACTGGTCGTTGTCATTCAGGAGAATGAGGACGTCGGCTTTGGAACCACCGGCGTTGTTCAGGCCTTCAAAAGAGAGCCCGCCGGTCATGGCGCCGTCGCCGACCAGGGCTACCACCTTTTCCTGGCGTCCCTGCAGGCGGGCGGCCTCGGCCAGGCCCAGGGCGGCCGAAATGGCTGTAGAAGAGTGGCCGGCGCCAAAGGCGTCGTACGGACTCTCATCCATTTTGGGGAAGCCGCTGATGCCTTCGCGGGTGCGGTTGGACTTGAACGCTTCGCGCCGGCCGGTCAGGATCTTGTGTGCATAAGCCTGATGCCCCACGTCAAAGACCAGCTTGTCCTTCGGCGTGTCATATACATAGTGCATGGCTACGATGAGCTCCACTGCGCCCAGGCTCGAACCCAGATGGCCCGGATTCACGGCGCAGCACGCGACCATATAGTCCCGTACCTCGGCGCACAGCTGCCGCAAGCCTTCCATGTCCAGCCCCTTGATATCTTGCGGGCTGTTGATTGTATCCAGAATCGTATGCTGCATGCGTTTGCTTCTATAAATCAGACAAAGATAAGCATTTTTGTGATTATTGGGAAAAATGGTTACCTTTACATGGATAAAAGATAATGTTATGACTGAAAAAGCCCGTACCTTCCTGAATGATTACCCGGCTGCCCGCTGGGCGGCGCTGGTCCTGGTGGCGTCGATGATGTTTTTCGCCTATATGTTCGTGGATGTGATGTCCCCGTTGAAATCTCTCGTAGAGAGCGCCCGCGGCTGGGACAGCGGTGTGTTCGGCACCTATGCCGCATCGGAATACATCCTGAACGTGTGCGGCTTCCTGATCCTGGCGGGGATCATCCTGGATAAGATGGGCATCCGTTTCACCGGTGTGCTGTCGGCCTCCATGATGTTTATCGGCGCATCCATCAAGTTTGTCGGCATTTCGGATTGGTTCCAGACAACGGAGTTCTGTGCTTGGCTGAATTCCTGGTGGGTTTCCATGCCGGGCAGCGCGAAGATGGCATCGCTGGGTTTCATGATTTTCGGCTGCGGTTGCGAGATGGCCGGTACGACGGTCTCCAAAGCCATTGCTAAATGGTTCAAAGGGAAAGAGATGGCGCTTGCGATGGGCCTGGAAATGGCCATCGCCCGTCTGGGCGTGTTCGGCGTCATGTGGATTGCCCCGATGGTATCCAAGGCTTTCAATCATTCGATAGTGGCTCCGGTCTCTTTCTGTGCTGCCCTTACCTTGATCGGCCTTCTTTTCTACTGCGTATTCTGCTTGATGGATGTGCGGCTGGACAAGCAGCACATCGCCGCTGGTGACAAGGTGGAACTGGATCCGGAGGATGAGTTCAAGGTGAGCGATCTGGGCAAGATTTTCTCCAGCAAGATGTTCTGGATCGTTGCCCTGATGTGCGTGCTTTACTATAGCGCAATCTTCCCGTTCCAGCGCTATGCCACCAATTATCTGGAAGTTACGTTGAATATCGAAGCGGCCGCTGCCGCCCGGCTGTTCAGCTGTTTCCCCATTCTGGCCATGGTCCTGACCCCGTTCCTGGGGGCCTTCCTGGATTTCAAGGGAAAGGGCGCCAGTATGCTCATGATCGGCTCTATCATCATGATCGCCTGCCACCTGAGTTTCGCTTTCCTGCTGCCGGCTTTCCCCAGCAAGGCGTTGGCCCTGACCCTCATCGTGGTCCTGGGCGTTAGTTTCTCGCTGGTTCCGGCCGCCTTGTGGCCCAGTGTCCCGAAGATCATTGATGAGAAGGTCCTGGGCAGCGCCTATTGCCTGATTTTCTGGGTGCAGAACGTGGGCCTGTGCCTGGTTCCGCTGCTCATCGGCTATGTGTTGAAGGCGACTGGCGGCTACCTGGCCCCGATGATCATCTTCTCCTCCTTTGGCGTACTGGCCTTCTTCCTGACCTTCCTGCTGAAGGTGGAAGATAAGAAGAAGGGCTACGGCTTGGAACTGCCGAACGTAAAGAACTAGCGCTCGATGGTGGCTTCGCGGTCCGGTCCGAGGGAGATGATGCTGATCGGGACGCCGAGATAATCCTCCATGAACTTGATATAGTCCTTGAATTCGACCGGCAGATCGGCTTCCTTGCGGATGCCGGTGAGGTCGGTATTCCAGCCTTTGAAGTCGGTATAGACCGGTTCGATTTCGGCCGCCGTGTCGAAGGGGAACTGCTGGGTTTCCTGGCCGCCGATGCGGTATGAGGTGCACACGCGGATGGTCTCGAAATCGTCCAGACAGTCGGATTTCATCATGATCAGGTCGGTGACGCCGTCCACCATGACGGTGTATTTCAGGGCGACAAGGTCCAGCCAGCCGCAGCGGCGCGGACGTCCGGTTACGGCACCGAATTCATTTCCGATGCGACGGATCTTTTCGCCGGTCTCGTCAAAGAGTTCGGTCGGGAAGGGACCGCTGCCCACGCGGGTGCAGTAGGCCTTGAAGATGCCGTACACCTTGCCTACCTTTGAGGGAGCTACGCCCAGGCCGGTGCAGACACCGCCGATGGTCGTATTCGACGAAGTGACGAAAGGATAGGAGCCGTAGTCGATGTCCAGGAGGGAACCCTGGGCGCCTTCGGCCAGCACCGGCTTGTCTTCCAGCCATTCATTCAGGAAATACTCGCAATCCACCAGGCGGAAGGAACGCAGGAAGTCGATGGCATCCATCCATTCGGCCTCGTCCTTGTCCGGGTCGCAGGTAAAGCCCATTGCGGCAAATTCCTGCAGGTGTCGATTCTTCAATGCGGTAAAGCGCTCCTTGAAATCCGGGGCGAGGATGTCCCCCACGCGCAGGCCGTGCCGGCCTACTTTGTCTGTATAGGTGGGGCCGATTCCTTTCAGGGTCGAGCCGATTTTACCCTTTCCGGCAGCCGCTTCCAGAGCGGCATCCATCAATTTATGGGTGGGGAGGATCAAGTGTGCCTTCTTGGAAATGGCAATTTTCTTGCGGGCATCGATGCCCATCTTGGCGATGTTGCCGCATTCCTCGCGGAATGTGACGGGATCCAGCACGACACCGTTGCCGATGATGTTCTCGCTACCTTCGCGGAAAATCCCGGAAGGGATACTCCGGACGACAAATTTCTTCCCATCAAAATGCAGGGAGTGCCCGGCATTGGGACCGCCCTGGAAACGGGCGACGGCCGGATAGCGTCCGGCCAGGACATCTACGATTTTACCTTTACCTTCATCGCCCCACTGGAGGCCGAGAACGACATCAATTTTTGCCATATTTGTTAAGTTTCATTTTAGAACGGAAGATCATCGGCGGGACCGTCGGTGGAAATGTCAATCGGCTCCACGGGAGCGGCCGGAGCAGGCTGGGATGCCTGCGCCGGGGCCTGATAGGAAGCCTGTGCAGGTGCACCGGTGCCGTCGGGCCGTTTGCCCAGCAACTGCATGTTGTCTACGACCACTTCCGTGGTGTAGCGCTTGGCGCCGGTCTGGTCTGTCCACTGGCGGGTGCGAAGTTTCCCCTCAATGTACAATTGTGTTCCTTTTCGGATAAATTTCTCGGCGACATCGGCCGAATTGCGCCAGGCTACGATGTTGTGCCATTCGGTATTCTCGCGCAGTTCGTTGCTGCGATCGCGGAAGCGTTCGGTGGTTGCGAGCGTAAACGTTGCCACTTTGGTGGCGTTAGCGCTGCCGGAAGCGCTGTCCAGGTACCGGACTTCGGGGTCTTTCCCGACATTGCCGATGAGCATGACTTTGTTGAGTGCCATATCCGTAAAGTATTTTTTCAATTCCGAAAGGTAGCAATTTTTTCTTTAAAAACCTATTCCACGTTGTGGAATATTTCTTCCCAGCTGCTGATGCCGATGGTGGAAAGGTAGGGGGCGAAGACCGTATTCTCAGAAGCGGTCCCGCCGGCCTGCCAGACATCCCACACCGGTTTAGGGGTGGACGGATTCTTCCCGTCATTGCGGCGCAAGCCGATATGCAGGCCGTCTTCGGCCGGATTGTCCCACCAGTTGTGCCACTGGATGGCGTCGATCCCCTGGAGCCGGAAGACTTTCTTCAGGGCCCAGGCGGCGCCGGCGGCCTGTTTGGCCAGGTCGGTGTCGGAATAGGAAGGCGAGTTGGTGCCGTTCTCCGAAAGGAAAAGCAGGCGCTTGGTGGTGCCCCTGTACAGGTTGGCCGGCGTGCGGATCCAGTCGTCGATCACCTCCAGGTTCTTGAAGGTAACGTATTTGGAGTCGCGCGAGTAGGTGGCCTGGGTGTCGTTTTTCCAGAATTCCGGCAGGGTGAGGTTCTGCGGATAGGGATGATGGGCGATGCCCCACCAGAAGTCTCCCTCGGCAGCCGAATAGTCCTTCAGGTCTTCCAGCAGGCTCTTGGGAGCATATTGCCCTTCCGCCTTGGTCCAGCAATGGGTGAGGGAGATCAGGACGGCGGCGTTGCTGTCGTACTGGCGGGCGATGTTGCTGCACAGGCGCATGGACTTGACATAGGCATCCATGTAGCAGAGTTCCGGCTGCTCGCCCATATTCGTCCACTCCTTGCCGAAATCGACCTCGTTGTGCAGGATCCAGTGGTGGATGCGGCCCGGACTGGCCTGGCTGTAGCGCTTGGCCAGATAGTTCAGGGAAGCCGCGTAGAGGTTCACCGCCGCAGCGGTGGTCATATTGGGCATGCTGTAGTGGCCGCCGGTGCACTCGGGATGCTTCATCAGCGACGAGGCGGCCGTCGTACCGGCCGTGGCGACGAGCAGGATGGCTTCGGTCACGATGCCCCGCTGCTGGCACTGGCCTAGGATATCGTCCAGTTCCTTGCGGTACGAGGAACTGATGTAATAGGTCTTGCCACCGTAGGAATAGGCTTCGGAATAGTTGCCGTCGCTGGCGGTATTGATAAGCCGGTTGAGGACGATGTTCACGGTGACGCTGGTAATGCCCAGATTGTCCAGGTCGCCGGTCTGGAGGCTGTGGGCGAAGTATCCGCCCAGTCCCTTCTTGTTGCGGGGCGATACGGCGGCGGGGGAGGATGGCGCGGCGATTTCATCGGCATACCGGGCGTGCGAAGCCAAAGCCTGGCTGCTGCCGCTGGTCTGGACGACCGCCCATCGGGAGAGGGCCCGGTCGTAGGTAAAGCCGTCGCGGGTCACCTTGCGGTCGAAGGTTACGTTGAACGTCGATGAAGAAAGCGTCTGCTTGTTGGGGAAAGACTTCATCTCCGTCAGGTTGTCGTACGGCATGATTTCGGCCAGGCTGTAGTTGCCGGAGGCGGGGGCGGTACCCTGGATGGTCACCTTGTCGGACGTCACGCTCACGTGGGTGACCGAGGCGGCATAGGTGGCCTTCAGATAGGTTTTCAGGTGCTCGGCGACCACTTCTTTGTTGGCATCTTTCCCTTCTTGCTCTTCGTAGGCGGCCCGCTCGGCATCCGTGAAGGGACGGACGCGCAGGTTGCGCAGCTGGAGGGTATTTTTGTCGGTATGGCCGAAATCGAGGCGGAGATAGTGCTTGGATGCGCCCCAGCCGAATTTCTTCCGGATGGCCATCACCGGGAGGGACATGTCCTTCCAGGAGGACGCCTTGGCCATTTTTCCGTAGTGCTCGGACCGCTCCTCGCTCATCGGCGGGCAGAAGAACAGCTGCATGTCGTCGATGTCCTTGGTGGCCGTGTACTCAAATGCCACGACGGCCAGGTCGGAAGCCAGGTCGGCGTCGATCAGTTCGGTGAATACGTACGGGTCGGTGCCCGTGGTGGAAATCGAATAGGTCCCGTTTGATTCGGTAAAGGTCATCTGGTTGATGTTGCTCTGCCGCAGTTTCAGGCTCCGGTAGGTCGGGACGACATTGCCGCCGCCTTCCTGAACCAGGCTGATCTTGGCCTTCAGGGCGCCGTTCTTCTTGAAGGACAGGGTGGTGGACCGGGGTGTCGTGCCCGTATGGGCGTCCAGGGTCAGGGTGAGGCGGGTGGTACCGGATTTTCCGGATTCGGGGGACAGGCGGGCCCACGTGTCGCCAGACGATGCCGCCCAGTCGAAGTTGGCGGTCACGCTCAGGTTGATGGGGGCGTTGGTGGCAGCGGCTTTCAGCGTGGAGACGGCCTGACCGCCCTCATCGGTAATGCTGATGGTGTCTTGGCTGACGGGCTTTTCGGGTTCTTCCTTGCTGCCGCTGCAGGCGGTCATCAGGGCCACGCAAGCAAGGGTTGAGAGGATCTGGAAGCGCATTTTCATTTTTCGATGCTAAAATCAAATTGGTCGTAGGGCTCGGTCCGGTTGGCCAGGTGCCGGGTGAGTTTGGAAATGCCGAAGAGGGGGGAGTAGGTGCGTACCTTGACGGTCTTTCCGTCGGGCAGGAACTCCAGGATGCGCAGCCAGCCGTCGCCGCCGTTGCCTTCCCAGCCGCCGCCCAGGGTCTGGACGTTGAACATCATCTGGAAGACCTCCTTGCCGGCATCGTTACGGTCCACGCGCCAGCCGATGCTCTGGCGGTAATCGTCGCTGCCGTCCGGGGCCAGGCCGTGGCCATGGTGACCGCACAGGACCAGCCGCAGGTTGGGGCTCTTCCGGACGAGTTTTTCCCAGATCTGCTCTCCGGAGTTGTTGCCGGGTGTCTGGCTGATGCCGTATTTCTCCTGCTTCTGGAGGGCATTGCCGCAGCGACCGCTGCACCGCATGTACGAGTGGGTCAGGTACACGCCGTAATGGTCTTTGTACTTGTCACTTGCGAGCAGTTTTCCGGCCCATTCGAGCGCACCGTCCGAAGGGTAGAACTCCGACGTGATGACCAGGAGTTTGTGGTCCCAGCCCGGCAGGGTGAGTTCATAGGCCGAATTCTCCAGCGAGGCACGGCCTTCGCGGTTGGGATACTCCGCCACCAGGCGTTCCTTGATGGCATCTCCCTGGCGCTCAAAGGTAAAATAGTCCGGCAGGTAGGTGTGCGGGTCTTCCGCGTGCTTGAATCCGTAGTCGTGGTTCCCTCCGCAGATGATGTAGGGGACCTTTCCGTCTATCCGGCGGATCCCGTTCGATACGGCTTCCCACATCTGCCGGCTGCTCTGGTTCAGCATGCGGCGGTCCAGGGCGTTGTTGTCGTTCTGCTCCACCATATCGCCCGTGAAGAGGACGGCCTGGATGTTCAGAGGCCGGACATTATCGGCCACCCATGCCATGCAAAGGTCGAACAGCGGCTGGTTGAGGTCGTATTTGATGTAGCCTTGTGGGTCGCCGAAGAGGATGAGGGTGGATCCGCCCGGCTGGCTCAGCCGTTGCGGATCGGCCCGGTGCTGTGCGTGCGCCAGGCCCGCCCATCCGGCCGGGAAAAGGCACAAGGCGGCCATCGCCGCCATCAGAATGCTTCTGTATTTCATAAAGACCATTATTGTTTTGATGATAAATCGGCTCCTTGCTTGATGTCAGCACCGAAAACGGCGGCAATATCCGGTGCTTGTCCGGTCATCAAGGCGTAGCCCGTGATGGCCTGGGCCTTCAGCCACCGCTCCCCGCTGACATATTGGCATCCAACCGTTACCGGAGCAAAGGCGGGTGTCTTGTAGTTGGCTTCGAGGATGATCTTGGCGGGGCGCCGGTAGGTGTCGCGGTCCTCGCCGGCAAAGTCCTCGACCGTGAGCCGGTCGATTTCGTCCAGTGGCATCGGAAGGGTGTAAATGACCAGGTCACACTCTCTCACTGCGCCGCGGAAATCGCTCAAGGGAACCGGCAGGAACCCGTATTCGGGACGCTCCTGTGCCAGAGACTGCGCCTTTTCGAGCGTGCGGTTCATCAAGGCCGTGGCAAACCCCAGCTCGGCCGCCGCTACTGCCGCTGCCCGGCCGGCACCGCCGCATCCCACAATCAAGGCCTGTGGACCGCGGGGATAAACGTTGTCTATCTGCTGGCGGACAAACTGATGGATTTTGATGGGGGCCCGGGAACCGAACTCGCGGTAGAATTCATCCGTGATGCCGGGGAAGAGGGCTTCCGCCACACTGAGGACCACGCCGGTGAAATCGGAATTATGGGCCTCCAGAACAGGCTCGGAGCCGTCGCCGTCCTTGCGAACCACCAGGTTGGTGGCGCCAATCTTGAAACAGGGTCCGTCAATGCTGCCGTGCCCCTTTCGGGCGGCTTCCAGTACCTTGGCAAAGGCTTTCTCCTTAAACGGCGCCGTTACGTTGATGGCCGTATAGCCAGCCTGTCCGCCGTCTGTCGTCTGCGCGGGAGAGTCTGTGCCCAGGAACCGTTGCCATGCGGTCTCAAAATCGGGCTCTTCGATTAAGTCGTAGGGATACTTTCCCCCGTATGCCGCCTTGAACAGGTCCGGACTCTTAGAACCGGATACGGGATTCCCAATCAGGCCAAACCTATTTATGGAACTGTCTGCCATGCTGCAAATTTAGCTTATTTCTCTAAAATACCCAATTAATATTCCATCGCTTCCGTGACCTTCGTCCGCCAATCCCATCCCGTTCGTCTTCGCCATCCACCAAAAAGCCCCATTTGGTGGATGAACGGCCCTTCTGCCCTCGCCATCCACGAAAACGCCCCATTTGGTGGACGGCTATCATTTCCAGTTAGGGACCTTCCGGGTTGGAGGCCATTTTTCCGGACGGTCGCCCTCTGGCGCTGTCGGTAAGTCTTATGAGGGGGGCTGGAAGGCCCGACAGCAGAGGGGAAGCGGGGATTAAGCAAGTGTCAGCACGAAGCTATATGTGTCAGCAAGAGGCAACCGGGGCGGGTTAGCGTTGGCGCTGGCGGACGGCTTCGTAGAGGAGGATGGCGGCGGAGACGCTGACATTGAGGGAGTCCAGGCGGCCAAGCATCGGAATGAGGATGTGGGCGTCGGCAGCCTGGCGCCAGGCATCGGTAAGGCCGGTAGCCTCGGTGCCCATCACCAGGGCGGTGCCGCAGGTCATATCCACGTCGTAATAAGGGGCGGAATCCTGCAGCTGGGCCGTCAGGATGCGGATGTTGTTCGCTTTGAGCCAGGCGATGGCTTCGGCCGAGGTGCAGGCCACGACCGGCACCGTGAAGATGGCGCCGATGCTGGCGCGGATGAGGTTGGGGTTGTAGAGGTCGGTCAGCGGGTCGCATAGGATGACGCCATCGGCACCGGCGGCATCGGCGCTGCGCAGCACCGCGCCCAGGTTCCCCGGCTTCTCCACACGCTCCATCACCATAATCAGCGGGGAGTCCTTCCCCGTAAGCAATTCATCCAGCGAGCGTTCCTTCCAACGGACCTCGGCGATGACGCCTTCCGTTCCTTCCCGGTACGCCACCTTTGCATACAATTCCTTCGACAGATGGAACACGCGTGCCGGCCGGTCTTTGCCCGCCGAAGACCGTGCCGCCCTCGGCATCGGAAGAGGGGGGACCGTGAACGAAGTGATCGGTGGGGTCGAGCGTAGCGAGACGTCTGAAGCGGGCAAAGACCGGCCGGCGGCGCTACCGGCAGCGCTATCAGCGACTGGAGTACCCAGGACACTTGCTGCAAACTCCGGACAAATCTCGGGGCAGAGGAAGAGGGTGTCGAGCTGGAAGCCGGCGGCAAGGCAGTGCTCGAGCTCCCGCCGGCCTTCCACCACAAACAGACCCTCCTCCCGGCGCAGGCGGGATTTCTCCTGCAGCGCCAGCAAGTGCTTGATCTTCGGGTTCTGGGCCGATGTAATACGCTCAATCATTCTTTGCGCCCGTCTATTGGTATTCGAGGACCACTTTGATTAGCTTGAACTTGCTCACCATGCCGGTCTGGCTGGTCTCATGCGACCGGGTCCGGGTATTGTAGGCCAGGTATCGTTCTCCGTTGATATAGACGAATCCCGGCGCCGCCAGCATCCACTTTTCGTCGGCTTCCACCCAGCGGTTGAGGGCGCAGGGCAATTCACGGACGAAGGGACCGTCGGCCAGATAGCAGCGGAAGAAACAGGCATCGGTGGTGCCGCCGTGGGTATTGTAATACGTGGGGAACAGCAAGTCATAGCGCTCGTCCACCTGGCAGGCCGCGGTATTGTATAGGAAATCGCCGGCCAGGATTTCCGTATCGCTGATCTGCTCTCCGTCCTTGTCGAATTCCGCAACGGTCATCCGCCGGTTCTTAAAATGCTCCTGGGTTACCCGGGAATAGAGTTTCCAGCGGTTGCCGCGGGGAATCATCACGTTCTGGGTGTCGTGCAGGAAGTCGTATAGCATCTTCTTGTCGGTGAACGTAAGTCCGTCCTTCGACTTCCAGAGGAACATGCCGCGTTCCCAGCTCTTTTCCCCGATCCACTGGTTGCCTACCATGCGGTAAGGATATTCCTTGTCCTTTACCAGAAAGACCGACTGCTCCACCAGTTCGTCCATCAGCTTGCCCTTCAATTCATAGTGGAAACCGTCTTTCGATTCTGCGTAGTACAGGTTCTGGAGATGCTCGTTTTCCGCAATCCCGTCCTTGGGATTGGCAATGAAATACAGCCGGTAGGTGCCGTCCGGAATCCGGATGATGTTGAACATGTTGATCAGTTCCATCCCGAAATCCGCGTTGGATACAATCTCTACGGGCGGATCAGGGAAGGCGACGCCAACCAGCGTCTTGGGCCGGCAACCCATCAGCAGCAGGGTCGCGAAGATGCACGCCAGGGCGCAGGGGAAGAATCTTTTCATACAGAGAAGATTTATTCTTCGTCTTCTTTCTTGGTCACCTTTTCGGGCCGCATCTGCGGGAAGAAGAGGACGTCCTGGATGGTCGTCTGGCCTGTCATGAACATGGTCAGGCGGTCGATACCCATGCCCAGGCCCGAGGTCGGAGGCATTCCGTATTCCAGGGCGCGGACAAAGTCGTAGTCGATGAACATGGCCTCGTCGTCGCCGCCGGCCTTCAGTTTGGCCTGCTCCTCAAAGCGCTCCAGCTGGTCGATGGGGTCGTTCAACTCGGAATAGGCGTTGGCCAGTTCCTTGCCGCAGACAAAGAGCTCGAAACGCTCGGTCAGGGTAGGGTCGGTACGATGCCGCTTGGTCAGCGGGGACATCTCTACCGGATAATCGATCACAAAGGTGGGCTGGACGAAATGCTTCTCGCAGTACTCGCCGAAAATGGCGTCGATGAGTTTACCCACCCCCATCGAAGGGGCATATTCCACGTGCAGTTTGTCGCAGGTGGCACGCAGCTGGGCTACGTCCATCCCCTTGACATCCACGCCGGCATATTCCTTGATGGCATCCAGGATGCCGATCCGGCGGTAGGGAGCCTTGAAATCCACGTCGTTCCCGGCGATGTTCACCACGGTGGAGCCGTTCACGGCCAAGGCGACCTTCTCCAGCATCTTCTCCACGAATTCCATCATCCACAGGTAGTCCTTGTAGGCGACATAAATCTCCATGCAGGTGAATTCGGGATTATGGGTCTTGTCCATGCCTTCGTTGCGGAAATCCTTTGCGAACTCGTACACGCCGTCGTAGCCGCCCACGATGAGCCGTTTCAGGTAGAGCTCATTGGCGATACGCATGTACAGCGGGATGTCCAACGCATTGTGATGGGTGATGAAGGGACGGGCCGTCGCACCGCCCGGAATGGCCTGCAGGATAGGCGTTTCCACCTCCAGGCAGCCGGCAGCGTTGAAGTACTCGCGCATGGTGGCGATGATCTTCGCCCGTTTGACGAACACCTCTTTCACCTGCGGGTTCACGATCAGGTCCACATACCGCTGGCGGTAACGCAGTTCCGGATCGGCAAAGCCGTCATGGACGGTTCCGTCCGCATCGGTCTTCACGATGGGCAGCACGCGCAGCGATTTGCTCAGCAGCACCAGCTCGCGGGCGTGAATGCTCAGCTGCCCGGTCTGGGTGATGAAGGCAAAGCCTTTGATGCCGATGATGTCACCGATGTCCAACAACTTCTTGAACACGGTGTTGTACAGGGTCTTATCCTCACCGGGGCAGATATCGTCCCGTTTTACATATACCTGGATGCGGCCGGTGGCATCCTGGAGCTCCATAAAGGAAGCGGCTCCCATGATGCGCCGCGACATGATGCGGCCCGCGATGCAGACGTCCTGCAGGTTCCCTTTTTCGGGATCGTATTTGTCGGCGATTCCCCGGGCGGTTTCGTTAACCGGATACAAGGCTGCCGGATACGGATCAATACCCAATTCCTTGATTTTCGCCAGGGATTCCCGGCGCAAGATTTCCTGCTCGCTGCGTTCGATGTTTGCCATAAAATTCTTCTATACTGGTTTACAATTTTGCAAAGGTACAAAAAAATTGCTATTTTTGTCTGATTAATAACTGCCGTATGCTCAAGGAACGGAAATGGATCATCAAAGAAGCGGCCGACCCCGCAAAGGCCGGTGCGCTGGCGGCCGAACTCGGCATTGACCGGGTCCTGGCCGAATTGCTGGTCAAGCGGGGCGTAGAGACCTTCGAGCAGGCCCGCTCCTTCTTCCGTCCCAGCCTGGATAATCTGCACGATCCCTTCCTGATGACCGATATGGACGCCGCCGTGGAGCGGGTCCGCAAGGCGGTTACCGAGGGCGAAAAGATCCTGGTCTATGGCGATTATGATGTGGACGGTACCACGGCGGTGGCCCTGGTCTATTCCTTCCTGCGGCGTTTTACGGAGCAGATCGACTATTACATCCCGGACCGATATGACGAGGGGTACGGCGTCTCCTACAAAGGCATCGACTGGGCCTCGGACAACGGTTTCACCCTGATCATCACCCTGGATTGCGGCATCAAGGCCATCGAAAAGGTGGAATACGCCCGCGACAAGGGAATCGATATGATTATCTGCGACCACCATCTTCCGGAAGAGGCTCTTCCGAAAGCGGTTGCGGTCCTGGATCCCAAGCGGGAAGACTGCCACTATCCTTTCGACGACCTGTCCGGTTGCGGCGTGGGCTTCAAGCTGGTACAGGGCTATTCCCAGCGGTACGACATTCCGTTTGAGTCGCTGCTTCCGCTGCTGGACCTGCTGGTGGTGAGCATTTCGTCGGACCTGGTGACCATGGTGGGCGAGAACCGCGTGCTGGCCCATTTCGGCCTGCGCCGGCTCAACGAAGATCCCCGCAAGGGCCTGCTGGCCATGATCAACCTCTCCAAACTGGAGCCCGGCCACGTGGGCATCGACGACATCGTGTTCAAAATCGGACCGCGCATCAACGCGGCGGGCCGGATGGAGAGCGGACGCCTGGCGGTGGAACTGCTGACGGCTTCGGACGACCAGACCGCCTTCCGCATCGGCGAGCAGATCAACGACAACAACAACGAGCGCAAAAATATCGACCGGGAAATCACTCAGGAGGCCCTGGACATGGTCTCCCAGGGGAAATGCCTGGCGCATGAGAATGCGACCATCGTCTTTAACCCGCAGTGGAACAAGGGCGTGGTGGGCATCGTCGCTTCCCGGCTGGTAGAGGCCTATTACCGCCCCACCATCGTGCTCACCAAATCGAACGGATTCGTGACCGGTTCGGCCCGCAGCGTGGCGGGATTCGACTTGTACGAGGCCATTGAGAGCTGCGCCGACCTGCTGGAAAACTTCGGCGGACACGTGTACGCCGCGGGCCTCACCCTCAAGGAGGAGAACCTGCCGGAATTCGCCGCCCGCATCGATGCTTTCATCGCCGGAAAGATCACCCCGGAGATGCTGACCCCGTTCACGGAGATCGATTCCCGGCTGGATTTTTCGCAGATTACCCCGAAATTCTTCCGCATCCTGAAGCAGTTCCAGCCTTTCGGACCCGGCAACAGCAACCCCGTATTCGTCACGGAGAATGTGTACGATGCCGGCAACGGCCGCAAAGTGGGGGCGGGCGGCGTGCACATGAAACTGGACCTGATCCAGGAATCGCAGCCCTACCACCAGATTGCCGCCATCGCCTTCAATATGTCGGAATACTACGACTATATCAAGGCCGGCAATCCGCTGGACATCTGCTACTCCATCGTAGAGAATTATTATCGGGGTAATTCCACCATCCAGCTCCGCCTGAAAGATATGCGCGAGCGGGAAGAATTCATTTAGAGCTCTTTCCGGAGCCTTGCCTTGGGAATATTCAGCATGTCGCGATACTTCGCGATGGTGCGCCGTGCCACCTTGTAGCCGCGCCGCGTCATCTCGTCCACCAGCTGGTCGTCCGTGAGCGGCTTGCGTTTGTCCTCGGCATCGATGCACTCTTTCAGCGCCTTCTTGAGTTCCCGGGTCGATACCTCCTCTCCCTCCTGGTTCTCCAGTCCCTCCGAGAAGAAATACTTCAGCGGGAAGATGCCGAAATGCGTTTCGATATATTTGCTGTTCACCACGCGGGAAATGGTGGAAATGTCGAAACCGGTGCGCTCGGCGATGTCTTTCAGCACCATGGGGCGGAGGTTGCTCTCGTCCCCGTCCACGAAATAATCGTGTTGGAAGTCCAGGATGGCCCGCATGGTTTTTTCCAGGGTGTTGTGGCGCTGCTTCAGGGCTTCCACGAACCATTTGGCCGAATCCAGTTTCTGCTTTACAAAGGTCGCCGCCTCTTTCTGGGCGCGGTCCTGGGTGTACTGGGCGTTTTCCAGGATGTCGGCATACTTGCGGTTTACACGGATTTCCGGGATGTTGAACCGGGGCATGCTCAATTCAAACTGCCCCCCGTTATAGTCCAGTACGAAATCGGGAATGATCTGCTGTGCCTGGTCGTTGTAACTGTCGTCGATCTGGCCGCCGGGCGAGGGATTCAGCTTTACGATGCGCCCCATGGCGGCTTTCAGCTGGTCTTCGGAAATGCCGGCGCGGGAGATGATTTTCTGGAAATGCCGGTTGGAGAATTCCTGGAAATAGTCTTCCAGGATGCGTTCCGCCAGGCGGACGTCTTCGGTCTGTTTTTCACTGCGGAGCTGCAGCAGCAGGCATTCGCGCAGGTCCCGTGCGCCCACGCCGGCCGGCTCAAACTCCTGGATCACCTTCAACAGGCTCTCCACTTCCTCGTAAGTGGTCTCGATGCCGGCCCGGAAGGCCAGGTCGTCCACCAGGGAGTCCAGGTCCCGGCGCAGGTATCCGTCTTCGTCCAGGCTGCCGATAATGAACGCGGCCACTTCACGCTGGTGTTTGTCCAGGTCGCGGAAACCCAGTTGCCGCATCAGGCTCTGGGTAAAACTCTCTTTGACGGAGAAGGTGTTGTATTGCGGCCGTTCGTCCTTCCCGTAATTGTTCACGTGCAGCCGATAGGAGGGCGTGGGATCGTTCTCGTCAATCTCGTCGATAGAAACGTCCTTGGGCTCGTTGTCGTCGCTTTCGCGGGTAGGAGCGTCGTCGTCAAGCACAGGATTGTCCTCGAACTCACTTTTGATCCGCTGTTCCAGTTCCTGGACAGGGAGTTCGATGAGCCGGATGGTCTGCATCTGCAGCGGGGAAAGCCGTTGCGTCTGCTTTAGTTCGAGTCCTTGCTTGATTTGCGTCATGCGTTACTGAACGGGGTTAACGGCCGGATAATGAATGCTTTCGTGCACCAGGAAGGCGGCCGGGAATTCGTATTTGATCTTGGACAGCAGCCGCAGCGCCTCGGATTTGGTCCGGAAATCGCCCACCGTGACCCGGAAGAATGAATTGGAGAAACTCCGGTAAGCGGGAATATCCGGATAGCTGGAACGGAAGCGGATCAGCGCCGCTTCGGAATCGGCGCGGGAGGTCTGTTTGTTATCGAAAAAAATCCGCACCCGGTAACCGCTGACAGCCTTGTCCTCCTGGGCGTTGGCACGGCGCAGGACCGCCGCCCGGATGGCATCGGACTGATGCACCTTGACCTGGTCGGGCAGCAGGTTGAAGATGCTGCGGCCCACCAGGGTGGAATCTACGGTATAGATGTTCAGGGGGGCCAGCGTATCGGCGGGAGAAGCCGTTACGGGAAGGTCCTGGGCCTTCAGGGCGCCGCATCCCAGCAGCAGGGCGGCAAGCAGGAGCAGTTTCTTCATCATTTTATCCAGTCTTTGATGGAAATATCGGTATAGCGAAGCGTCTTGGGGATGCCTTTCACCCGGACGCGTGCCACTACATCCACGGTCAGGTCATCCAGCTTCTGGGTCTCCATAAGGGCAAAAACATGCAGGACGGTAAACCCTTCGCACAGGGAAACGGTACAGGGAACCTCATAGACCTGTTCGCTTTTCCCGGCCAGCTGGATGCCGGAGGTGGTCTCGAAACGGGCAAATTCCTTCTCGTCGGCGTGGATCATGCCTTCCAGCCGGTCGATGGTGACGCTCGTGGCCGGATTGTCGATGCCGACCGCGATTGTCGCGTTCAACCCGCGGAAGCCTTGCGGCCTGACATCCCGGATTTCCCACGAGGTGAGGCGGATGTCTTTGAACTTCCGGGCCGGGGAACACCCGGCGACAAGCAGCACGGCCGTCACCAGGAGCAGGATATGTTTGACTTTTTGCATAACGCAAAGATACGAATATTCGTTGAAAAATCCTATCTTTGTACATCAAGCACCATGCCAATGGAAAAGAAAATCTATATCGAAACATACGGATGCCAGATGAACGTGAATGACACGGAAGTCATTTTCTCGATCCTGGCCCGAAAAGGCTATGCCCGCACGGAGGAAATGTCCGAGGCCGATGTCATCCTGGCCAACACCTGTTCGGTGCGCGACAATGCCGAGCAGCGCATCCACGGTCGCATAGACGTCTTCGCCCAGCAGAAAAAGGCCCGTCCCGGGGTCATTGTGGGCATTGTGGGCTGCATGGCGGAACGTCTGAAAGACAAGTTGTTGGAGAGCGGGAAGGTGGATATCGTAGCCGGGCCGGACGCCTATCGTTCGCTGCCGCGGCTGCTGGATGCCGTATCGCCCGGAAACCCGCAGATCGACGTCCTGCTTTCCCACGAGGAGACCTATGCCGACATCGCCCCGGTGCGCATCGACAAAGGAGGCGTGTCTGCCTTCATTTCCATCATGCGCGGCTGCAACAATGTCTGCTCCTACTGCGTGGTGCCCTATACCCGCGGGGCGGAACGCAGCCGGGACCCGCACAGCATTGTCCGCGAGGCGTGCGACGTCTTTTCGCGCGGCTACCGGGAGGTGACGCTGCTGGGACAGAACGTGGATTCCTACCGCTGGACTTCGCCCGAAGGGGAGGTGGTGGATTTCGCGCAGCTGCTTGCGCGGGTGGCCGATATCGACCCGAAACTGCGGGTGCGGTTCGCGACCTCGCATCCCAAGGATATTTCCGATGCCGTCCTGGAAACAATGGCTTCGCGGCCGAACATCTGCCGGCATATCCATCTGCCTGTCCAGTCGGGCAGCGACCGGATGCTGGAGAAGATGCGCCGCCGCTACACGCGGGAATGGTACCTGGAACGGGTGGCGAAAATCCGTGAACTGATGCCCGACTGCGGCCTCACGACCGATGTCATCGCAGGTTTCTGCTCGGAAACCGAGGAAGATCATGCCCTGACGCTGAGCCTCTTCCGGGAGGTAGGCTTCGATTCGGCCTTTATGTTTGCCTATTCCGAGCGCCCCGGCACCCTGGCCGCCCGCCACTATCCGGACGACGTGCCGCAGGACGTGAAGGTGCGCCGGCTGAACGAGATTATCGCCCTCCAGAACGAGATGAGCCTGCAGCGGTACCGCGCCCAGGTGGGCCGCACCCTGGAGGTACTGGTGGAGGGGCCCTCGAAACGCGACCCTGGCCGGCTGTGTGGCCGTGCTTCCAACAATATGATGTGCGTTTTCCCCGCGGGAAGCTATCAGGCGGGCGATTATGCTACCGTGAAAGTGACCGACTGTACCAGTGCGACCCTGCTTTGTGAACTTGTGTAATATGGAAAAATGTATCCTTTCCCTGGACCAGGGGACCAGCTCGTCCCGGGCCATCGTTTTTGACCATGCCGGCAATGTGCTCAGCGTGGCGCAGAAGGAGTTTACCCAGCATTTCCCGCGACCGGGCTGGGTGGAGCATGACGCCCGTGAGGTCTGGGCTACCGAGGCGGCCGTGATGACGGAAGCCGTGGCCATGGCCGGGCTTTCCGGTGAACAGGTGGCAGGCATCGGCATCACCAACCAGCGGGAAACCACCGTGGTCTGGGACGCCCGCTCGGGCGAGCCCATCTGCCATGCCATCGTGTGGCAGGACCGGCGGACGGCCGATTATTGCGACAGCCTGAAAGCGCAGGGCCTCACCGCCCGCATCCGGGAAAAGACCGGGTTGATCATCGATGCGTATTTCAGCGCGACCAAGGTGCGGTGGATCCTGGAGAACATTCCCGGAGCGCGTTCCATGGCCGATGCGGGATACCTGCGGTTTGGTACCGTGGACAGCTGGCTGGTGTGGAACCTCACCGGCGGGAAGGTGCATGTGACCGATGTCTCCAATGCATCTCGCACCATGCTGTTCAATATCAACACGTTGCAGTGGGATACCGAGCTGCTGGATCTTTTCGGGATCCCGGCGTCGATGCTGCCGGAGGTGCGTTCCTCCAGCGAGGTGTACGGCCATACGGCCCTGCTGGGAGGCGAGGTCCCCATCAGCGGGATGGCGGGCGACCAGCAGGCAGCCCTTTTCGGACAGATGTGTACCGAGCCCGGCTCGGTGAAGAACACCTATGGAACCGGCTGTTTCCTGCTGATGAACAGCGGCTCCAAGCCCATCCTGTCTGCGAACAACCTGCTGACCACGGTGGCGTGGAAGATCGGCGACCGCACGGATTATGCCCTGGAGGGCAGTATTTTCGTGGGCGGCTCCGTGGTGCAGTGGCTGCGTGACGGGCTGGGCATCATCGGGTCCTCTTCGGAGGTCGAGGCCCTGGCCGCCTCGGTGCCCGACAACGGCGGCGTTTATTTCGTTCCGGCCCTGACCGGCATGGGCGCCCCGTACTGGGACCCCTATGCCAAAGGCGGCATCCATGGGATTACCCGGGGTACGACGGCGGCCCATATCGCCCGGGCGGCCCTGGAGGGGATTGCCTTCCAGACCATGGACATCGTGCGGGCTATGGAGCGTGACGCGGGTGTGCACCTGTCGGAACTGAAGGTGGATGGCGGTGCTTCCCGGAACAACCTTCTGATGCAGTTCCAGGCCGATATCCTGGGTGCCGCGGTCATCCGGCCGAGGGTGACCGAAACCACGGCCCTGGGCGCCTGCTATCTGGCGGGCCTCGCGGTGGGCTATTGGAACTCCATTGACGAAATCAAAGGCCAGTGGCAGGTGGAGAAGGCTTTCTCGCCCCAGGCAGACCCGCAGCGGGTCTCTTCCCTATGTGCGGGTTGGGCCGATGCCATTGGACGAACGGTAAACTGTAACCAATAACGATATGGAACTGACGCTTTTTCACAAATGTGTGTTTGAGTTTCTGGGCACCATGGTGCTCGTGCTGATGGGAGATGGCGTCTGCGCCGCCGTCACGTTGAACAAATCCAAGGCGCAGGGCGCCGGCTGGGTGGTGATTTCCCTGGCCTGGGGCCTTGCCGTCATGTGCGGGGTGTTCATTGCAGGCCCGTATTCGGGTGCACACCTGAATCCGGCCGTGTCGGTAGGCCTTGCCCTTGCGGGTCAGTTCGCCTGGGGGGCCGTGCTGCCCTATGTGGCGGCCCAGATGCTGGGCGGATTCGCCGGTGCGGTGCTGGTCTATGCCTTCTATGTGGATCATTTTGCCGCCACGGCCGATAACCCTGACGGGATGCTGGGCTGTTTCTGCACCATGCCGGCTATCGATCACCGGACGGTGAATTTCTTCAGCGAGATGCTGGCCACCTTCGTGCTGGTGTTCATTATCCTGGCTTTTGCCACATCGGGCAATACCGCGGAAGTGGGCCTGGGTTCGTTGGGCGCCTTCCCGGTGACGGGCCTTATCATGGCCCTGGGCATGTCGCTTGGCGGAACCACGGGCTATGCCATGAATCCGGCGCGCGACCTTTCCCCGCGCCTGGCCCACGCCCTCCTGCCCATTCGCGGCAAACGCGACAGCGGCTGGGGCTACAGCTGGGTCCCGGTGCTGGGTCCCGTTACGGGCGCCTGCGTGGCGGCTGCATTGTACCTGCTTGTATTTTAAGGAAATATGAAGACGCGTTGCATCATAACGTCGCGTTCCTATAACGGCGACGAGACCTATTTCCGTGGCAAGGACATCCCTTGTGCGCGCCTCGCCCCCGGCCGCGACCTGGTTGCCGGCCTGGGCCTGAAGGACAAGGCCAAGGTGATCGAATTCACCGGCGAATTCCTGGCCTTCTCCTGGCATGGCGAAGAAATGGCCGTCCCCCTGGACGACCAGTCCTATCTTCTTCCCGACGCCCTTACCGCAGACGGCAGGAACGTCGATGTCATGATTGAATTTGACGAGGATTAATCTCAGGCTGTAACGGCCTGTTTGCAGGTAAGGGCGGCGTCGGCGTCGGGGAGGCACTTGAGGTGCCAGCACGGCGAGAGGGTCACGACGGCCTCGGCGGTTTTGCTCAAGGCATCCATGATATCCTTGCGCCAGCGGATGGAGGCAGCCGATGCAATGACGTTGGCATACGCCTTGATGCCGGCTATTTTCTGCACTTCGTTCTTCGGTGCCTGTTCCAGCCGGACAATGCCTCCGATGACTGCTTCTACCTTCCGGTAGCAGGGGGTCTTGCCGCTCCAGGGGGATCCGTACACCCGGACGTCTTTTCCTGTAAACCGGATGACGGGATTGTCGTCGTTGAGTAGCTCGGAACCTTCTATATGCTTGAGC
This sequence comes from uncultured Bacteroidales bacterium, assembly GCA_900317925.1. Taxonomy (GTDB): domain Bacteria; phylum Bacteroidota; class Bacteroidia; order Bacteroidales; family UBA932; genus Cryptobacteroides. The sequence goes on from ONIQ01000013.1 coordinate 83,828, forward strand.
CACAGGCGGCTGTGCGTGCTCTTTCCCGTTCCGCTCGTCCCCAGAAAGACATAGGCCTTCCCCTGGAACCGGACCGTTGAGGCGTGCATCAGCAGGGTCCCGTTCAAAGCGGTGTTATAGGTGTACAGGATCATCAGCACGGTGCTGATTTGATGCATTGTAGAATAGGGACCGAGGTTCGGGGCGGGGAAATAGTCGGCATCGCGGTCGCCCTTGTCCACCACCAGGTAACCCGCAATTTTGCCGGGCGTCGGTTCGAATTCGTACAGCGTCCGTCCGTCCGGCAGGCGGAAGATGTAATACCAGGGGAGCTGGTTATCGACCCGGAGGATTTCCTGGAGCACGGAACGGTCTTGCAGCACCTCTTCCAGCCATTGGGGATAGGCTGCCTGTATCCGCAGGGTGAAGAGCGATTCGGCCTGCCCCTGTTCCGCAAAGGGCTCATATTGCGAGAAATCCAGCGTATAGCGGTCCATATCGGCAGGGAGTTCCTCCTTCCGGGTTACGTACGTGCGTGCCGGAACGTCGTCCCCGGCGCGAATCGGCTCTATATCCAGTACTTCACCGGCGGCTGCCCGACGAATGCGCTCCGCTACGACCGGCGTATAGGTCATAAAGTGCCACGGCTCTTCCAACGCCACGGTGAACGTCTGTCCTGCAACGGTATAACTCCTGCTCTGCATTTCTCTTGACATTTCTAAGTAGTTGATTTATAGCTAATTCGCTAAAAGCTGGTTCTTAATATTGGGGAACCGGGTTTAAGGTAAAATGTTGGTTTTCAATGAGTTGGGAGCTACATCAAAGAGGGCCAGGGCCTGTTCCAGGGACAAAGCCTTGTCAAGGGTATAGTCTCCCGTCCGGGTGCGGCAAAGGCTTTCCAGGTGGGCGCCGCTGCCCAGGGCCTCGCCCAGGTCGCGCGCAAAGGCCCGGATGTAGGTGCCTTTGGTACAGGCAATCCGGATGGTGGCCACCGGCAGTCCCAGCGCGGAGTTATCCGTCACATGGATCCGGTTGCTCGCCCCGGCAGACACGGCCGAGGTGGAAGTAGCAACCGCCGAAGCGGAGCCGGAAATACCCGGCTCAAAAGCCTCCAGGCGGAGGGAATGGATGGTAATCCGCTGGCGCGAAAGCTGGGCTGCGGCGTCCGTGTTGTCTCGGTGCTCGCGATACAACTTGCGAGCCAGTTCATAAGCCCGCTGTCCATCGACTGATTTGGCGGAAAACAGCGGTGCAATCTGCTCCTGCTCGCCCAGGAACCGGGGCAGAACTGCTTCCACGGCCTGGGCGGTAATGTGGTCATACGGAAAGAAACGGTCGATTTCCTTCTCGCGATCGTATGAGGGGGTGGTGGCCCCGAAGGCAATCCCCGCCAGGTACTCTTTGTCGTGTTTCTGCAGCGTCTCTGCCTGGCGCGTAGCGGCACCGATGCATACCAGCAGTACGCCCGTGGCCAGGGGATCCAGCGTGCCGGCGTGACCCACTTTCAGGTTCTTTTTGCCGAAATGCTTGATAGCGGCATACTTAACCTTCCGGATCACATCGGCCGAAGTCCAGCGATAGGGCTTGTCTATCGGGAGGATGATTCCTTCCGGGTAGGCATCGATGCTGCGCTCAAGGACCATTACGCGCAGGGGATTTTGCTGATGCGACGCGCGTGGCGGGCACCTTCAAAGGCAGTGGTAAGCCAGGTGTTGACGATGCGGGTGGCCATGGCGTAGGAGATGAAGCGCGCCGGCATGACCAGCACGTTGGCGTTGTTGTGCGCCTTGACCAGCCGGGCAATTTCGCTGTTCCAGGCCAGGCCGGCCCGGATGCCCTGATGTTTGTTCAGCGTCAGGGCCATTCCGTTGCCCGTACCGCACAGGGCGATACCGGCGTCAACCGTCCCGTTTTCCACGGCCTTGGCCAGAGGATGGGCAATGTCCGGATAATCTACGCTTGCCGGCGAGTCGGTTCCGAAATCCACCACCTCATATCCTTTTTTGCGCAGCAGGGCAATCAGTTTCCCTTTGTATGCAAACCCGGCATGGTCGCTTCCAATTCCAAGTTTCATATGAATGGATTAGAATTTATAGGCAAGACCGATGTGGAGGTAGTGGATGTGCCCGGTGACATTGCTATTCTGGGATTGGTTGAGCAGTCCCCAGTCATAACCCAGACGGAATTCAATTATGTCGTTGAAGCAAACACCGGCGCCAATACCCAATTTGATATCGAAACGTTTGAGATTCTGGTCGTAAAGGTCGAGGGATTGGCCATCCTTTTTATCGGTGGCAGAAAGGCCGAGAGAGAGGGTGGGCCCGGCCAGGGCGAAGAAACCGAAGTCGTTGCTCAGCGGAAAACTGTATTTGGCTTTTACCGGAACGTTGAGAAGGTGGATGTTCTCTTTGATTCCCTCTTTCTTGTCCATGAACCAGGAATAGATCACGCCACCTTCGATCCCCAGGTTCTGAACGCCCTCAAGCGGCATTTCGCCAAGGACACCGGCATAGATACCATTGTCGGTACCAGAAACCGTAACGCCGTTGGTTTTGTAGGCTATTGTTGCCTGGCCAAAGCCGGCGGTAGCACTCCAACGGATCTGGGCAAAACTGTTTGCGGAAAACATCGCAGCAAAAACAACGGCTGCAAGGGTAATAATCTTTTTCATAATGTTTTGATATTTAATAAGTTTTATTTCATTAATGCTTTTTCGGCGGATGCTACCCGGGCGGCCACTTCATCGGGACCGAGCAGGGCGGCCAGGTCGGCGATGCCCAGACCACTGGCGGCGCCGGTGAGGGCAAGCCGAAGGGCGTTCATCACCTTGCCCATGGGCCATTCCTGGGAGCGGATATGCTCCACGAGGGCTTCTTCGATGCCCTCCTTGGTCCAGGGACCGGTGTATTCATGGCAGAGCCAGGAGGCGGCGGCGCTCACCAGCGGGGCGTTTTCCGCCGTCCAGAATTTGGCCGCATCTTTTTCGTCGTAGGTGTCGGGAGCCACGAAGAGACACTTTGCCACGGTCCAGAAATCGGCCACGAAGGTCACGCGCTCGCGGGTAAGGGCTACCACGGCGGCCACATAATCTTTTTCGCGATGGATGCCGTTCTGTTCCAGGATGGGGATAAACAGGTTTGTCAGTTCTTCCGTGCTCTTCATCCGCAGGTATTCGCGGTTGTACCAGTGGGCTTTCTCTACGCTGAAACGGGCTCCGGAACGGACGATGCGGTCCAGCGAGAAGGCCTGCACCAGTTCGTCCATGGAAAGGATCTCCCGGTCATCGCCGGGGTTCCAGCCCAGGAAGGCCAGCAGGTTCACGAAGGCCTCGGGGAAATAGCCGTCCTCGCGGTAGCCGCGGGACACCTCCCCCTCGGAATTCACCCAGCGGAGCGGGAATACCGGGAAACCCAGCTTGTCACCGTCGCGTTTGGAAAGCTTGCCTTTCCCGTCGGGTTTCAGCAGCAGGGACAGATGTGCGAAGCGCGGCATCGTATCTTCCCAGCCAAAGGCCTTGTACAGCATATAATGCAGCGGGAGGGAAGGAAGCCATTCCTCGCCGCGGATGACCTCGGTAATCTCCATCAGGTGGTCGTCCACGATGTTGGCCAGGTGGTAGGTCGGCAGTTCATCGGCCCGCTTCCAGAGGACCTTGTCGTCCAGCGTGTCGGTATTTACCTCGATGTGACCGCGGATGAGGTCGTCCATCACCACGACGGTATTTTCCGGCATCTTGAAACGGATGGTCCAGTCGGTGGTGGTCTCCAGCAGGCGGGCGGTTTCTTCGGCGGGCAGCGTCAGGGAATTGCGCAAGGTTTTGCGCGTAACCTGGTTATAGATGAAGGTTTGTTTCGCGGCCTCGGCCTCGGCGCGCCGTGCGGCAAGTTCGTCGGCCGTATCGAACGCATAATAGTCGTAGCCGTTGGCAATGAGCTGCTCGGCATACTGGCGGTAAATGGGTTTGCGCTGGCTCTGCCGGTAGGGCGCGTGCGGATGCCGCGCGGAAGGGGTCTCCACCACCTTCCCGGAGGCGTCCACGCCCTCATCGGGAACAATCCCGCACCAGGAAAGGGCCTCAATGATATATTGCTCGGCTCCCGGGACAAAGCGGTGCGAGTCCGTATCCTCGATCCGGAGGATGAAATCGCCGCCGTTCTGCTTGGCGTACAGGTAGTTATACAAGGCTGTACGGACACCGCCCATGTGCAGCGGCCCGGTAGGGGAGGGTGCAAAACGCACCCGTGTCTTTCTGTTCATATCTGTTTAATTGATAACATCGTTTGTAAGCTCGGGATTGGGAACGGCCGGGTCGGGGAAGCGTCCCAGCAGGTAGGGGCGAACCTCGCTCCAGTGGTAGTACACCCCGTTTACGGCTTCCAGGGCCGGAATCGTCCGTTCACGCTCATTATAAATAAATTTCACCAGGATGTCGCCCTTGCGGTTGCGGTAGAAAACCCACTGGATATTGGAGGCCATGGAAACCTCGTTGCCGCTTTTCCAGCGCTCGTGATTCTCCGGGGTCAGGCGCTCGTCAAATCCCTCGATCCCCATCCACGAGGCCAGGGCAATCAGGCCCCAGTCGTGTCCGAAACGCAGGTCGGCGCAATAGCGGCCCGCGTCCAGGCACTCGTCGGCCTTCTCTACGAAATCCTTTACCAGCGTGCTGGCATAGGGCATCCGGAGGTCTCCGAACGGTGCCGAATTGCAGTGGTTGAAATACAGGTTCGCGTTCTTGATGCTCCAGAGTTTATAGGCTTCCTCGAAGGGTAGATATTCGTACATCGGCGTAGGGTCGAAGTTCTGGGCAATGGAGCACACCACGTGCAGGTAGCGTTCGAATTTCACGGGATGATGCATGATCTTCATCGCCTTTTTCAGATTCGTCACCAGCGGGGCGATGGCATCCTCCGGCACCAGCCAATGCTCGTACAGGCTGTCCAGGTAGGGTTTCACCCGGTCGTGCACGATGGAATCGGGCGGCGTGACCATGATGTAGGCCATGAGCGACTTGGCGGAATCGGCATCGAAGGTGAGCTTGCGGTTGCAATCCCGGAGCGCGGCGGTAAAATGCCGCATGCTGGCGTGGCAGCGGTCCGATACGCTGCTGACCTCCCGCACGGCCTTGCGGCCTTTGAATACGGGTTTGAACGATGCGTACAGGTTCCGCGCGAGGCGGTCATGCTCGCCGGCCCCCTTGGCCGTGAGTTTTCCCTGGCGCGGTTCCTGCCAGTCCCATTGGCGCCGTGCATGTTCCAGCAGTGCGGCTCCCTTGGGGGAAAGCAGCCCCGCATCGCCCAGTTCCGTCAGCTTGCGGATAACGTATTTGTGGGCCGAGGAGTAGGTGATCAGACGCGATCCGTGTCGGCCGTAATGGCTGATATAGAAGGGTTTATATCCCTTCGGGGCGGGGGTGTACGCCAGCGGATGGAACTCGTACCCATGGTAGTTCGCCGCCACCCGGTCGATATTCTCCTGCAGGTAGGCCCGGCCATCCTGGTCGCGCATCTCGGGAGTCTGCGCAAAGGCGCCGACTCCAAAAAGGAATACCGTTAGAATTCCAAAGACAAATCGGACATTTCTCATAACTTACAAAGATACGAAAAATGTCCGAATCGTCAAGCATTAGAACGACATTGACCAGCGGAAGGCGGGGAGGATGGGCAGCAAGCTTACCTGGCGCCAGCGGCCGTTATCGTTGTATATGGCAAAGATGTTGTGCCGGTTGGTGACGTTATACACCGACAAACTTAGCTCGTGCACGGTCTTGGGACGGTGGAACGTCCAGTTCCAGGCGATATCCCATCGCAGATAGTCGGGCAGGCGGAAGCTGTTTTTCTCCGACATTTCAATACGGGAATACGACAGGACAATGGCCTGATGCGATAAATGCCATCCGCTCTGCCTTCCGGACCAATATGGAAGGTCCGCTCCCTGATACTGGGAAACGGGCAGGGTGACGGCCGTTCCGGAATACCAGGTGAAGGCGGAGGTGAAATGTTGTTGGCGTTTATGGCCACGTTTGCTCTGCTTTTCCCGCACAAGCAACTGGAATTGCGTGTTAAGGATATGGCGCCGGTCATAGAGGAAGGGGAAGGTCTTCCCATGATTGACAGTCGGGAATTCCCGCTCCGCTTTGGACAAGGTGTAGGCCACCGAGGCTTCCAGCCTCCGCCCCGTGAGCATGGCGAAAGTTTCCAGCCCGTAGGACCGGCCCTTCCCGAT
>ONIQ01000004.1 GCA_900317925.1 uncultured Bacteroidales bacterium
CGCAGGACCTTCCAGGAAAATGGCCCCTGGCATGGAAGGTCCCCCGGAAAAACGCAGGACCTTCCGGGAAAATGGCCCCTGGCATGGAAGGTCCCCCGGAAAAACGCAGGACCTTCCGGGAAAATGGCTCCTAGCATGGAAGGTCCCCCGGAAAAAGGCAGGACCTTCCAGGAAAACGGGCTCTGGCATGGAAGGTCCCCCTGAAAAACGCAGGACCTTCCGGGAAAATGGCTCCTGGCATGGAAGGTCCCCCGGAAAAACGCAGGACCTTCCGGGAAAACGGGCGCTGGCATGGAAGGTCCCCCTGAAAAACGCAGGACCTTCCAGGAAAATGGCCCCTGGCATGGAAGGTCCCCCGGAAAAACGCAGGACCTTCCGGGAAAATGGCCCCTGGCATGGAAGGTCCTGGGGCAGGTGTCGTGCGAGTCCCGAAAAAGGGTGGTTTTTCGGAACCGAGCTGTTAATTGGACGGGGCAATCCACGGAAAGTGCCGTTTTCGTGGATGGGATTGGAGAGTAGCGCTGGCGGGGCGGCATGAGGCGACATGCCACCCCCGGCTAGGGGGTGCCTGCGAAGCGGCGGTCTTGTGCGGGAAGGGCAGGCGGGGGTCGCCGGTGCCGCTCCGGCTCGCGACGCTAAGGGACGCCCGCCATACATGGACAGGAAGGGGGCAAAGACAGGGAAGGGGGCAAGGACGGGGAAGGGGGCAAGGACGGGGAAGGGGGCAAGGACGGGGAAGGGGGCAAGGACGCAAAAAAGGCGGCCCGATGGGTCGCCTTTTCAGCTGGTTGACGGTGCGCTTATTCTGCGGCAGGTGTGCGTCTAAGCGACGCGCTTATTATGCGGCAGGTATGCGCCTAAGCGGTACGCTTATTCTGCGGCAGGTGTGCGCCTAAGCGACGCGCTTATTCAGCGGCAGGAGCCTCGGCAGCGGGGGCCTCAGTAGCGGGAGCCTCGGCGGCAGCCGGAGCAGCCTCAGCCTTCTTGGCGCGGCTACGACGGGTCGTCTTCTTGGCCTCTTTCTTAGGAGCGGCGCTGGCGAGAGCGGCCTCGTTGAAATCGACAAACTCCACAAGAGCCATTTCGGCAGCGTCACCAGGACGGAAGCCCGTGTGCAGGACGCGGAGATATCCGCCCGGACGATCGGCAATCTTCGGGGCAATCACACCGAAGAGTTCCTTGATGGCCTCTTTGTTCTTGAGGTAGCTGAACACCACGCGACGGGAGTGGGTGGTATCCTCTTTCGACTTCGTGATGAGGGGCTCGACGTACATCTTCAGGGCCTTGGCTTTGGCAACCGTGGTGCTGATACGCTTGTGCTCGATCAGGGCCGATGCCATGTTGGCCAGCGTAGCCTTGCGGTGTCCGCTCTTGCGGCCGAGGTGATTGATTTGTTTATTGTGCCTCATACTTTATTCGTTGTTATTCTTTTTCTTAACTTCGATATTATACTTGGTGACATCCATTCCGAAGCTGAGCTTCATCTTCTCCACCAGCTGGTCGATCTCATTCAGCGACTTCTTGCCGAAGTTGCGGAACTTCATGAGTTCGGCACGGGAGTAGGAGACGAGGTCGGCGAAGGTGTCGATATCGGCAGCCTTCAGGCAGTTGTAAGCCCGGACCGAAAGACCCATGTCGGAGAGCTTGGTCAACAGGAGGTGACGGGTATGGAGGGATTCTTCATCCAGCTCCTTCGTGTCGGCCTCGATGACGTTCTCGACGAAGATCTTTTTCTCGTCGGTGAAAAGTTTGAAGTGGGCGATCAAAATGCTCGCAGCCTCCTGAAGAGCGGCATCCGGTGAGATGGAACCATCGGTTACAATCTCCAGGTTGAGCTTCTCGTAGTCCGTCTTCTGCTCCACACGCCAAGGCTCTACCGTCCAGTTCACGTTGCGGATCGGCGTGTAGATGGCGTCCACGGGAATGGTTCCGATGGGCGTATTCTCGTCACGCATCTCCTCGGCGGGAACGAAACCGCGGCCCTTGGTAATGACCAGCGTAAGTTCAATGGTTACGGAAGGCTCCAGCGTGCAGATGTGCTGCTCAGGATTCAACACCTTGAAAGAAGACAATCCCTTAGAGAGATCATCTGCGATAAACTCATGCTTACCGCTGATAACGATGTTTGCCGTCTCGGTTTCTTCAGTCTCAATCATCCGCTTGAAACGAACCTGCTTGAGGTTCAGGATGATGTCCTGCATACCTTCGATCACACCGGGAATGGTCGCGAACTCCTGGTCCACGCCGTTGATCCGGATCTGACTGATGGCAAAACCTTCCAGAGAGGCGAGCAGGATGCGACGAAGCGCGTTGCCGATGGTCTGTCCGTATCCGGGCTCAAGCGGCCGGAATTCGAAACGACCCACGGTGTCCGTGCTTTCGAGCATGATCACCTTGTCCGGTTTCTGAAATGCTAAGATTGCCATGATATTTCTTATTAGGTGTTAGCGATTACTTGGAGTAGAAGTCGACGATCAACTGCTCGTTGATGGCCTCAGGAATATCCGTACGGGCCGGAATGTTCAGATACTTGCCGACGAGGGTCTTGGCGTCGAACTCGATCCAGGAATACTTGGTTGCATTGGCAACGCTGGCCTGGACAACCTCAAGGCTCTTGGAACGCTCGCGAACGGCCACGATGTCGCCCGGCTTGACGATAGCGGAAGGGATGTTGCACACGACACCGTTCAGGGTGATGTGGGCGTGGCTGACCAGCTGACGGGCGGCGGCGCGGGTAGGGGCGATGCCCATCCGGTACACCAGGTTGTCGAGCCGGGATTCGAGCAGGAACAGGAGGTTCTCGCCGGTCTGGCCTTTCATGCGGGAGGCCTTGGCGTAGATGTTCCGGAACTGACGCTCGAGAACGCCGTACATATACTTCACTTTCTGCTTCTCTTTCAGCTGTACACCGTATTCACGGGATTTTTTGCGCTTGGCAGCCAAGCCGTGCTGTCCCGGAGGATAGTTCCTCTTGTCAAGGTACTTGTCGGCTCCGAAAATGGGCTCGCCGAATTTACGCGCGATTTTGGTGCTGGGACCTGTATATCTTGCCATATCAATAAATCTTTTAAAGGTTAAACTTTACGACGGCCTTTAGGTCTGCAACCATTGTGCGGCATCGGGGTGACATCGATGATTTCGGTCACGATGATACCGGCGTTGTTGATGGTGCGGATCGCGGACTCACGACCGGCGCCCGGACCCTTGACATAAGCCTTCACTTTGCGGAGACCCGCATCGAAAGCGGCCTTGGAAGCGTCCTCGGCAGCCATCTGGGCGGCATACGGCGTGTTCTTCTTGGAACCGCGGAAACCGCACTTACCCGCAGAAGACCAGGAGATAACCTGACCCTGGGAGTTGGTGAGGCAGACGATCACATTATTGAAGGTTGATGAAATATGGGCCTGGCCATAAGCTTCAACCTTGACAACTCGTTTGGAGGATGTTGTTTTCTTTGCCATAATTCATCTGTTTTTACTTGGTCGCCTTCTTCTTGTTGGCAACGGTCTTCTTCTTACCCTTGCGGGTACGGGCATTGTTCTTGGTGCTCTGGCCGCGTACAGGAAGTCCGATACGATGACGGATTCCCCTGTAGCAACCGATGTCCATCAGACGCTTGATGTTCATCTGGACCACGGTACGGAGCTCACCTTCAATCTTGTATTCCTCGTTGATGGTGTTACGGATGGCAGCCACCTGGTTGTCATCCCACTCTCCGACCTTGATGTTACGGTCGATCCCACACTTGTCGAGAATCTTCTGTGCGGAGCTGCGACCGATTCCGAAGATATAGGTCAAACCTATCTCTCCTCTTTTGTTATTCGGTAAATCTACACCGGCTATTCGTGCCATAATCTATTGTTACTTAATTTGTTTTACAAATGATTATTATCCCTGGCGCATCTTGAATTTGGGATTCTTCTTGCAGATAACATACAGACGGCCTTTGCGTCTTACGATCTTGCAATCCTCGCTGCGCTTCTTGATGGATGTTTTGACTTTCATATCGCGAAAAATTTTATTTGTACCTGAAAGATATTCTTCCTTTGGTTAAATCATAAGGTGAAATTTCAACCTTCACCCGGTCGCCCAAGAGGATATGGATAAAGTGCATCCTCATCTTCCCAGAGATGTTGCAGAGAAGGACGTGTCCGTTCTCCAATTCTACTTTGAACATCGCATTAGGAAGAGTCTCGATGACCGTTCCGTCCTGCTCGATTGCTACCTGTTTCGACATTAAAAATTCACTTTAAAATTTAATTGTACCGTCTTTTTCGATGTAATCAAACGTGGATAGTTGTTCAGCCTTGCCTTTTCTGACAACAACCGTAAGTTCGTAATGCGCCGCTTTTTTGTGATCGGCCGTGTGCACTGCCCAACCATTTTTAGCTAAATACACACCTCTGCCGCCTGCACAAATCATCGGTTCAATACAAATCACCAGTCCCCCGGGAAGGCGGGCGCCGTGGCCTTGGCGCCCGTAATTCGGGACGCCGGGAGCCTCGTGCATCTCCTTGCCCAGTCCGTGGCCTTCCAGCTCGCGGACCACCGAGAAACCGAACGATTCACAATACGATTGTACCGCGTGTCCGATATCGCCGGTTCTGTTACCCGCCACAGCCGCCTCGATTCCCTTATACAGGGAGGCCTTTGTCACATCCAGGAGCTTCCGGGTCTCGGCATCCACCTCCCCGACCGGGAAGGTGTAAGCCGAATCACCGTTGTATCCCTTGTACAAAGTTCCGCAGTCCACGGAGACGATGTCTCCTTCTTTGAGGGCGTAGTCCGACGGAAAACCGTGCACTACGACATCATTGACAGACATGCAGAGAGCTGCAGGGAAGCCCTCAAAACCGAGGAAACTGGGGATGGCACCGTGGTCGCGAATGAAAGTCTCAGCTACCCTGTTCAACTCATTGGTTGTCACACCCGGGGCAACGTGTTTACCGACTTCCGCCAGCGTCTTCGAGACGATTACGGCATTCTCGCGCAACAGTTCAATCTCCTCTTCGGTTTTGGGCCTAACCATCTTTGATGATATTTCAAAAAACTACATTCCGGAGCGTCCCGTCAGGCGGCCCGTTTTCATCAGACCGTCATAGTGACGCATCAGCAAATAACTTTCAATCTGCTGGAGCGTGTCGAGCACGACACCCACCAGGATCAGGAGGGAAGTACCTCCGAAGAAGCTCGCGAAGGAGTTGCCCACGCCCAGTACCATGGCTCCGGCAGGGAGGATGGCGATGATGGCGAGGCAAATCGCGCCAGGCAGCGTCACACGGTCCAGGATCTTGTCCAGGAAGGACTGGGTGGCCTTTCCGGGCTTCACACCGGGGATGAAACCGCCATTCTGCTTCAGGTTCTCGGCCATCATCTGGGGATTGACCGTCACAGCCGTATAGAAATACGTGAAGATGACGACCAGCAGGCCGAAGATCAGGTTATACCAGAAACCGGTATAGTTGCCGAGCGCAGCCGCCAGACCTCTCGTCGCATCGAAGCGGGAGAAGATGAGCGGGAAGAGCATCAAAGCCTGGGCGAAGATGATAGGCATCACACCCGCGGCGTTGATCTTGATCGGCAGGTACTGGCGGACACCGCCGTACTGTTTGTTGCCGATCACGCGTTTGGCATACTGTACGGGAACCCGGCGGACAGCCTGCACGAGGGCGATCGTGGCAAGAATCACGAGGAACCAGGCCACCAGTTCGATGATGACGAAGAGGGCACCGCCGTTGGTGGTGGACAACTTCGCACCGATCTCGGAAACGAGCGCGAACGGAAGGCGGGCCACGATACCGATCATGATGATCAGGGAAATACCGTTGCCGATGCCACGATCCGTAATACGCTCACCGAGCCACATCACGAACATCGATCCTGCGAGCAGGATGAGGGTAGAGACCAGATTAAAGACGAAGTTGCTGTAACCGAGACGGTTCACTGCGACGAAAGCCTCGCCGGGAATCTGGTTGTGGATCTGGGCCATGTAGGCCGGACCCTGGATGCAGAGGATGAGGACGGTCAGATAACGGGTGATCTGATTCATCTTCCTCCGTCCGCTCTCTCCTTCCATCTGCAATTTGCGGAAGTAGGGAACGAACATACCGAGCAGCTGGATGACGATGGAAGCCGAGATATACGGCATCACACCCAGCGCGAAGATCGAAGCGTTACCGAAAGCGCCGCCCGAGAACATGTTCAGCAGGCCGACGAGGCCGTCCTGCGAACTCTGCTGAAGGCCGGCGAGGTTTTCGGCATCGATACCCGGCAGCACGATGAAGCAGCCGAGACGATAGACCAGGATGAGGAGGAACGTATATCCCAACCTCGTCCTGAGCTCTTCGATCTTGAAGATATTCTTAATGGTCTCGATAAATTTCTTCATCTCGATTATTCCGTTACGATAGCTTTGCCTCCGGCAGCCTCGATCTTGGCGATCGCGGTCTTGGAGAATGCATCGGCCGTGACGTTGAGGGCGGCGGTGATTTCACCATTGCCCAGAACCTTTACGAGATCGTTCTTTCCGGCCAGACCGGCAGCGACGATATCCTCAATACCGAGTTCATTCTTGCCAAGAGCAGCGGCCAGCGCCTCCAGGGCGGGCACGTTGACAGCCTTGAATTCAATACGGGTAGGATTCTTGAAGCCGAACTTCGGCAGACGGCGCTGGATAGGCATCTGACCACCCTCAAAGCCGATCTTGTGCTCGTAACCGGCACGAGCCTGGGCACCTTTGGTACCGCGGGTGGAAGTGCCGCCACGACCGGAACCCTGGCCACGTCCTACTCTCTTTCTGTTTTTGGTGGCACCCTTGGCGGGTGCGATAGTCTCAAGTTTCATCTGTTTACCTCCTCTGCTTTAGATTTCTTCAACCTCAACGAGGTGACGGACTTTGGCAAGCTGACCTTCGGTGATCGGGTTCTTCTCGATCTCAACGGTCTGGTGCATCCGGTGGATGCCGAGGGAAAGCAGGTTGGCCTTCTGGCGCTTGCTCTCACCGTTCTTGCTCTTGATCTGGGTAATTCTGTATTTTGCCATGTCGTTGTCCTCCTATCCGTTAAACACTTTGCTCATAGGAATACCGCGCAGACCGGCGACCGTATAGGCGTCGCGCATTTCGGTAAGGGCAGCAACCGTAGCCTTGACGAGGTTGTGAGGGTTGGAAGAACCCTTGGACTTCGCAAGCACGTTCTGGATGCCGGCACTCTCGAAAACGGCACGCATGGCACCACCAGCCTTCACACCCGTACCGGGGGCGGCCGGCTTCATAAAGACGCGGGAACCACCGAACTTGGTCTCCTGCTCGTGCGGGATGGTGGTATTGATGACCGGAATCTTCACCAGATTCTTCTTGGCATCCTCGACACCCTTCGCGATAGCGGCAGTGACTTCATTCGCCTTTCCAAGACCATAACCGACGACGCCGTTCTCATCGCCCACGACCACGATGGCCGCGAAACGGAAATGACGTCCACCCTTGGTGACCTTGGTAACGCGCTGGATAGCGACGAGGCGGTCCTTGAGCTCCAGGTCAGAGGTCTTCACTCTTTTTACATTTGTATTTGCCATAGTCTTTCCTGATTAGAAATTGAGGCCGCCTTCGCGTGCGGCATCTGCCAAACTTTTAACCCTTCCGTGGTAGAGATAACCTCCGCGGTCGAAAGACACGGCGGTAATACCCTTCTCCAGGGCGCGTGCCGCAACAGCCTTACCGACGATGGCGGCAGCATCAATACCATTCTTACCTTTGCACTCGGCGGCAAGGGCTTTGTCATTGGAAGCCGCGGCAACCAGCGTTACACCATGCTCGTCATCGATGACCTGGGCATAGATCTGCTTGTTGCTCCGGAACACGGCCAGACGGGGACGCTCCGGGGTACCGTTCACATGCTTGCGAATGCGGTAGTGGATCCTTCTTCTTCTTTCTTCTCTATTCAATGCCATAACTGTTCCTCCTATTATTTAGCTGATGCAGTCTTACCGGCCTTGCGACGGAGCTGTTCGCCAACGAACTTGATACCCTTACCCTTGTACGGTTCAGGCTTGCGCATGGAACGGACCTTGGCAGCCACTTGTCCGAGGAGCTGCTTGTCGGCGCTCTTGAGAATGAGCACGGGGTTTTCGCCCTTCTTTACATCGGGGACCTCGGCCTTGATCTCGGGAGCGAGCATCATGTGAATCTCATGGGAATATCCGAGGGAGAACACGAGGAGCTGACCCTGGGCGGAAACACGGTAACCAACACCGACGAACTCCTGCTTGGTCTGGAAACCTTCGGAGACACCGACGACCATGTTGTGCACAAGGGCGCGGTACAGGCCGTGCATCGAACGATGACGGGGCTGGTCGGTGGGACGGGTGAATTTGATCTCGTTATCCTCAACGGTGATTTCGATATCCGGATCGACTTTCTGGGAAAGCTCACCAAGAGGGCCTTTCACCTTCACCACGTTGCCGGGGAGTATCTCGACACTCACCTTCGCGGGGATGACTACAGGCAATTTACCAATTCTTGACATACTATTGAATGGTTTTTAGATTAATAAACATAGCATACGACCTCACCGCCGACATTCTGCTCTTTGGCTTCCTTGTCGGAGATGATTCCCTTCGATGTGGAGAGGATGGCGATGCCGAGTCCGTTCAGGACGCGGGGCATCTCATCGACGCCGACATACTGGCGCATACCGGGAGTGGAAACGCGCTCAATTTTCTTGATAGCGGCCACCTTGGTCTGCGGATGGTACTTAAGTGCGATCTTGATGGTGTTGAAAGGCTGGCCCTCGACCACCTTGTAGCTGAGGATGTAGCCCTTCTCGCACAGGATCTTGGTAATGGCAACCTTCATCTTGGAGGAAGGGATCTCGACGATCTTCTTACCTGCGAGATACGCGTTGCGGACCCTGGTCAGATAATCTGCAATTGGATCAGTCATTGTTTTGTCTGTTTTGTGGACCGGCGCCCGAGGACGCCCGATATCCGATTGTTAATATAAATATAAGTATAATTCTATTACCAGCTTGCCTTCTTCACGCCCGGGATGAGACCGTTGGAGGCCATCTCACGGAACTGGATACGGCTGATGCCGAATGCACGCATGTAACCCTTCGGACGACCGGTGAGGGAGCAACGGTTGTGCAGACGAACAGAAGAGGAGTTCTTGGGGAGCTTGTCAAGAGCAGCCCAGTCGCCAGCCTCTTTCAAGGCCTTTCTCTTCTCGGCATACTTAGCAACTAATTTCGCACGCTTAACCTCGCGGGCTTTCATACTTTCTTTTGCCATGTGCTATGTTTTAGTTATTGTGTTTCTTGAAAGGCACGCCGAACTCTTTCAGGAGGGCATAAGCCTCCTCATCGGTCTTCGCCGTAGTGACAAAGGTAATCTCAAGACCATGGATCCGCGGGTTCTTGTCGATATCGACCTCCGGGAAGATGATCTGCTCCTTGATACCAAGGGTGTAGTTGCCACGGCCGTCGAACTTCTCGGCAACACCGTTGAAGTCGCGGATACGCGGGAGGGAGATGCGGATCAGACGCTCGAGGAACTCGTACATCCGGACGTCGCGCAGGGTCACCTTCACGCCGATGGGCATGCCCTTACGGAGCTTGAAGTTGGAAACGTCTTTCTTGGAAGTGGTGAGAACCGCCTTCTGACCGACGATCTTGCTCAGCTCGGCTGCGCTTTCCTCAACCAGCTTCTTGTCCTGGGTACCGTCGCCGACACCCTCGTTGATGGTAATCTTAACCAGGCGGGGAACCTGCATTACCGTCGTATAGGAGAACTGCTTGACAAGCTTGTCAACAATCTCTTCCCGATAGACCTTCTTGAGGGTCGGGACATAACCTTTCGGGAGCTCAGCGCTCACGGCAGGGGTATTCTGTGCTTTCTTTGCCATAACTTAGATCTCCTCTCCAGATTTTTTTGCATAACGAACTTTCTTGCCGTCCACGAACTTGTAACCTACGCGCGTGGGTTTGCCATCGACCACGAGGTTGACGTTGGAAACGTGGATGCCAGCTTCCTGCTTGACGATACCGCCCTGCGGATACTTGGCATTCGGCTTGGTGTGCTTGCTGACCATGTTAACACCTTC
The DNA here is from genome assembly GCA_900317925.1 of uncultured Bacteroidales bacterium. Classification (GTDB taxonomy): domain Bacteria; phylum Bacteroidota; class Bacteroidia; order Bacteroidales; family UBA932; genus Cryptobacteroides. The sequence continues at coordinate 10,097 of ONIQ01000004.1, forward strand.
GACGACCACACGGTCCTTCTCGGGAATCACGGACAGCACCTTGCCGGTCTTACCTTTATCGTTACCGGCATTGACATATACGGTGTCACCCTTCTTGATGTGAATCTTTTTCATAATGTACCGATGATTAAAGGACCTCAGGTGCCAGTGAAACGATCTTCATGTAGTTCTCGCGGAGCTCGCGGGCGACGGGACCGAAAATACGGGTGCCGCGGAGTTCGCCGGCGTTGTTCAGGAGAACGCATGCATTGTCGTCGAAACGGATATAAGAACCGTCCGGACGGCGGATTTCCTTCTTGGTGCGCACGATAACGGCTTTCGAAACGGTGCCCTTCTTGGCATCGCTGCCCGGAATCGCGCTCTTGACGGTGACGACGATCTTGTCGCCTATGGTTGCGTAACGGTGGTGCGTACCGCCGAGGACACGGATGCAGAGAACTTCCTTTGCACCGCTGTTGTCAGCCACCTGTAAACGGGTTTCCTGCTGTATCATACTACTTGGCTTTTTCTATGATTTCAACTAATCTCCAGTTCTTGGTCTTGCTCAGGGGGCGGGTCTCCATGATGCGGACCTTGTCGCCTTCGCCACACTCGTTCTTGTCATCCTGGGCGACGAACTTGGTCGTCTGCTTGATGAACTTGCCGTAGAGGGGATGCTTCTTGCGCGTCTCGACCGCGACGATGATGGTCTTGTCATTCTTGCTGCTGACCACCAGACCTATTCTTTCCTTACGAAGATTTCTTTCCATAAGACTTACTTGTTACTGTGCGTTTTCTTTCTCGGCGAGGATCGTCATCATCAGGGCGATGTCCTTGCGCGTCTTGCTAAAATAAGAGGTATCCTCCAATGGAGAAATCGCGTGGTTGAGTTTCTTCTGGTCGAGCTCGTTCTTCTTGAGCTGGATCTGATCCTTCAGATCGGCGATAGACATCTCGCGTGCTTCTTTTGCTTTCATTTGCTTATCTCCATTATATTATTCAACATAATCCCGGCGGACGATGAACTTCGTAGCCACGGGCAGTTTGTGGGAAGCGAGGCGCATTGCCTCCTTGGCGGTCTCAAGCGACACACCCTCGGCCTCGAAGAGGATACGACCGGGCGTCACAGGAGCGACGAAACCCTGGGGATCACCCTTACCTTTACCCATACGGGTAGAGAGCGGCTTCTTCGTGAACGGTTTCACAGGGAAGATGCGGATCCAGATCTGGCCCTCACGGTTCATGCGACGGGAAATCGCCTGACGGGCGGCCTCGATCTGCTGGGCAGTCAGCCAGCAATTCTCAAGCGTCTTGAGACCGAAGGAACCGAACGCGAGCTGGTTGCCACGCTGGGCCATGCCTTTCATCACGTTCTTCTGCTCCCTTCTGAATTTTGTTTTCTTAGGCTGTAACATTGCTGTATTACTTTTAATTAATTTCCTAAAATTCTCCAAATCATTGAGTATCAGCTGGTTGGGCGAACTCTACCCAATTTTTTGGGATGCAAAGTTAGTAAAAAATATTGGATTTCAAACTATTTTTGAAAAATATTTCAACATTTTCGACCGGCATTTTTAACAGTTAACTACAATGATTTTCAGCAAGTTACATATTCTGTTGAAAAATTCTTGCCTGCATTTTCGACACAAACCTCGGGGCATCGTACGGAATTTGCGTAAATTTGCGTCGGAAATGACAAAATGGCGCGCATATTGGGTCCTGCTGACCTGCCTGCTGATCCTGCCGGACCCCGAGGGCTTTGCCCAGAAACCCGGCAAGCATGCCGGCTACCTGGGCGTCGTGGTGGATGAACGCGGCGACACCACCTATGTGGACGACATCCCGCCCGTATGGGTCTTTCCCAAAGGGGTCCGCAAACGCAAAGACTACCGGCAGTACTACAAACTGGTCTATCATTTCAGCAAGGTCTATCCCTACGCCCTGATGGCGGCCCGCCTGGAACACGAAGTGGACAGCACCATCAAGGCCCGCCATCTTTCCGGAGCGGCCGAACGCGCCTACATCTCCGCCCGGCAGAAAGAGCTCCTGAAAGCTTTCGAACCGCACCTGCGGCGGATGACCACGTCCCAGGGACGCCTGCTGGTGCGCCTGTGCGACCGGGAAATCGGCCGGAACGCCTATTCCATCATAAAAGACTACAAAAACGGCTTCGTGGCCGGCTTCTGGCAGGGTGTGGCCCGCATTTTCGGCCAAAACCTGAAATCCCGCTACGACCCCAAGGGCCAGGACAAAGTGACGGAAGAGCTGGTCCAGAAATGGCAAAAGGGCGAATTCGACGCCCTTTACTACTCCATTTTCTACGAATACCCTGCGAAACCGAACCTACCGAATCTGTAAGTCGGTCCCGTCGAATACGATGTAAGACGATCCTTCCATCCAATCCTTTAAGACCAGCAGGCGTGCGCCTGTGCCCACGGGCATATCGACCCGGCAGTGGAAGTGACCGAAGATGAAATAATCCACCTTGTGCTCCCGGCTGAACGCGTCGGCAAACTGCCAGAGCGGTTCCGACTCCCCTTTGAAATCGTAGCCGATATCCTTGGACAGCCGGCTGTGGCGCGACCAGCTGTTCCCGAACCAGAAGGCCAGGGTGGGATGAAGGAGGGAAAAGAGTCCCTGGAAAAAAGGATGGCGGAAGCCCCAGCGCATGAACTTGTACCAGCGGTTGCCGGGGCCCAGGCCATCTCCGTGTCCCAGGCAGAACGTCTTGCCGGCAATCTCCACCAGATACGGCTGCTGGAGTTTGACCATCCCCATGGATTCAAAATAATGATAGGCCCAGATATCGTGGTTCCCCTGGAAGAAAAACACCTTCACGCCCGCGTCCATCAGATCCATCAGCGCAGCGAACACGCGCACGTATCCTTTGGGCACCACATCGTGGTATTCGTACCAGAAATCCCAGATATCGCCCAGCAGGTAGAGCGATTCCGTCCGTTCCGGGTCGATGCTCCGCAGGAAATCCACGAAGCGTTTCTCCCGTGCAGCGGGATCGTGGACATCCAGCCCCAGGTGGACATCGGCCGCGAAATACGTGAGCGTACGTGCTGCCATCTTATGCAAAAACCAAGAGAAGGGAGGCGACGGCCACGCAATAGAGGGCGAACCAGCCCAGACGGGCCTTGCGCACCAGGGCCACCATCACCTTACAGGCAAACAAACCGGAAACGAAGGCCGCCAGGAAACCCAATGCCAGGGCCGTCAGGCTCACGCCACCGCCCAGGACGGCATCGCCAGACAGGGCTTTCAGGATATCCAGCGCCTGCTCGCCCAGAATGGGCACCAGCACCATCAGGAACGAGAACTGGGCCATGACATCCCGCTTCACCCCGCTGATCAGGCCCACCGCAATGGTGGTACCGGATCGGGACAGGCCGGGAGCCACGGCACAAGCCTGGCCCAGGCCCACCACAAAGGCCTGCAGGAAGGAAATGCCGTTGCGCCTTTCGCGCGGGCAGACCTGGAACCACCGGCCGAAATGGTCGGAGAAGAACAGCAGGGCCGCCGTCACGAGCAGGCAGACCGCCACCGTGGTCAGGTTCTCGCCGAAGAGGCTCTCCACCTGGTCTTTGAAGAACATGCCCACCACGAAAACCGGGATCATCGAAACGCAGATCTTGGCGATATAGTCCGTTTCGTCGTTATAGCGGAACTGCAGCAAGCCTTTGAGCAACTGGCGGATGGCCGCCCAGAACACCAGGATGGTGCTCAATACCGTTGCCAGATGGACGGTTACCGTAAAATCCAGGAAACCTTCTCCATCCACCCCCAGCAGTTCCTTGAAAATCATCAGATGTCCGCTGCTGCTAACCGGAAGAAACTCCGTCAGTCCCTGGACAAGGCCCAGGAGAATTGCCTGCCACCACTCCATTTTATTCCTCCTTCTTGTCTTTCGCCACGCGCATGATGGCGACAATTTCTATTACGACCCCGCACAGGATCACCGTAGGCGCCGCGACCAGCCGCTGCCAGTCGAACATCGCCGGATTGAACACCTGCGGATCCTTGCTCCCGCCGCCCATCATCAGCAGGTAACCCGCCACCATGACGAGCACCCCGATTACCATCCATTTCAACCCTTTGGAGGTCGTAGCCAAACCATTATCCATATTGTTCTAATAGTATAATTCGTCTTTTGTCAGCCGCACCAGCCGGTACACGGACAGCCAGGTGCTCAACAGGCAGATGGCCAGGCCGGCCGCCACCACAATCGCCACCACCCACAGCAGCAGGTCCAGCCGGAACACCTCGAACAGCTGCGAAAACTCGCGGCGCACCACGTAAAGGATGCCCACCAGCATGAGGATGGCCATCAGCGAGGCAAAGAGGCCCTGGAACACGGCGGTCACCATGAACGGCGCCCGGATAAATCCCCGCGTCGCCCCCACCAGTTTCATCGTATGAATCACAAAACGGCGGTCGTACAGCGACAACCGCACGGTATTGCCAATCAGCACGAACGAGATGAACAGCAGCAGCAGGATGAATACGCCCAGCACCAGCGAGATGCGGCCCAGGTTCACATTCAGGTCTTCCACCAGGGACTGCTGGTACACCACCTCGTCCACCATCGGTTCGCGTTCGATGCGCGCACGCACCATCGCCAGGCTGTCGGACGATACGTAATCGGCCTGCAGGTTCAGGACGATCGAGGCCGGGATGGGGGTCGATTCGAACACGCTCAGGAAATCATCGCCCAGCATTTGGGCCATCTCGCGGGTTCCCTGTTCCTTCGACACGAAGCGGGTTCCCACGATGAACGGCAGCTCTTCCAGCCGGGGCAGCAAGGTCATGGCCTGCTCGTCGGACACCTCCGTCTTCATCATCACGCTCACCTGCATGTTCTCCTTGAAATAATCCGACACGCTGCGCGCATTGACCAGCAGCATGGCGGCGATACCCACAAGCAACAGCACCAGGGATATGCTGATGAGGGAGGAAAGGTAAGCGTTCCGGAGCCGCCTCCGCATGATTCGATTCTTCTTTTCTGCCATACTTGCAAGGGCCAATTTGGGTTCAAAGATAGTGAAAACTTGAAATTCTAAAAAATATTTATTAACTTTGCAAAGAATATACGTAATGGAATTGATGATGGGTGAGTCAGTTAAAAGAGTTCTGTTTGTGAACTCGGAAATAACCCCCTATCTTCCGGAAACCCCCATTTCTCTGATTGGCCGTTACCTGCCGCAGGGTATTCAGGAGAGGAAGAAGGAAATCCGTTCGTTCATGCCGCGATATGGCTGCATCAACGAGCGGAAGAACCAGCTGCACGAGGTTATCCGCCTTTCCGGTATGAATATCATCATTTCCGACGTGGATCATCCCCTCGTAATCAAGGTGGCTTCCATCTCGGCCGCCCGCATGCAGGTGTATTTCATCGACAACGAAGAATACTTCCGCCGCAAACAGGTGGCCTACGATGAAAAGGGTAATTTCTTTGCCGACAATGGCGACCGGGCCATTTTCTTCGCCCGCGGCGTCCTGGAGACCGCCAAGAAACTGCGCTGGGCCCCGGACATCATCCACTGCCACGGCTGGATTACCCATCTGCTGCCCCTCTATCTGAAGAAAATCTACAAGGACGACCCGATATTCGCCAACAGCAAGGTGGTGCTTTCCCTGTACAACGACACGCCCACCGAGCCTTTTGCCAAGAACTTCAAGGACGCCGCCCGTTTCGCCTCCCTGAAAGAAGAAGACGTGGCCCCGCTGGCCGACGCCAATGGCATAAAACTTGCTCAAACTGCCATCCGGTACTCGGATGGGGTCATCCTGAGTACTTCCGGTATCGCTCCCGAACTGAAAAAGACCTGCAAGGATGCCGGTCTGCCGGTGCTCGCCTACAAGGCCAAATCCATTGCGGACGGGAGTTATATCGACGAGTACAACAATTTTTATGATCAGCTGTAAGGAATGAAGTTGAAAGTTTTTGCCTGTGCCGCAGCCCTCGCCTGCTGCGCCGCCTGCATCGATATCGACAACGAAGTGGGGGAAAACCTCATCGCCACCAACCAACAATACACGATTCACACGGCCGAATTCGACTTGGAGGACATCCGGTTGGATTATGTGGACGCCCTTTCGGGCTATTCCGCAGACAACATCGTCTTCGGCGCCGTCCGCGACACCCGTTATGGTCTATCCACCCGCAGCAGCGCCTTTTCGCTGGTTCCGGTTTATGACACCCTGGACTTCGGCACGAACACCCGCCTCCGCGGTTTCCACTTTGCCGCCACGGCAGACACCGTCTCCCTTCCTTCGGAAAGCCAGCGCGGGATCCTCCAGAACGTGAATGTTTTCGAGCTCACCCAGCCCCTGGACGCGGATCAATACTATACCAGCACCATCGTCCCGCACGGCTCGGAACGCATTTCGAAAGGCATTCCGGTCTTTAACGGAACCGATACCCTATCGTTCGACTTCACCGATGCCTTCGCCCTCAAATACCTGGAGAAGCTGAAAGTCATCGCCAAAAACGGCATCAAGGACATCAAGACCTATACCGCCGAACTGCCCGGCATCTACATCGAATCCGATGTCCCCACCGGGATGGGCGGACGAATCAACCGGCTGAAACTCGGCATCCTGGAGGCCAATTCAGAAGGCTATATGCAGATGTCCGGCAACTACGCCCGTCTGAAATTCCGGGCCGATTACGGTTCCCGAAAGGATGTGGACACGTCCTTCGTGTTCTATTTCAACCCCACGAAGCTACAGAACGTAGATTCGCTCTACCGCGCCAACGCGAAGCCCGAGCAGTATGTGTTCAACATCTCTTCCTATCAGTCCCAGTCCCTTGCCGGCCGGGCCGGAGCGGCGATCTACATCGAAGGCGGTACGGGCCTGAAACCGGTCATCCCCGCCAAGGAAATCTATCGACTGGTATCGAACGAGATTGCCCGGCAGGGCGGAAACGGAAAGAACACCGTCATTGCCAAGGCCACCATCGAACTCCCCTTCGACTTCCCGGAGAACTACGAGGATTTCTACAAGTTCCCTCCCATCTTGAACCCGACCCTCAAACGGGTTGACGACAACAAGAAGGTGACCTTCGCCGGCCTGACCGATGCCAATGAAAGCTCTGAAAACCAGGGCGATGTGGACCGGTCCAACTGCCAGTATGCCCCGGATATCTCCCACCACGTGCAGCAGATCCTGAAGATGAAGGAGACCGACGACATGAGCGGATACGACGTCTGGTTCCTGGCCATGAATTACAGGACCATCGTCACCGTAAACGCCAACAATTCACAGAACGACTACTATCAGCAGATGATGTACTATAGCTATATGAACAGCCTGTACGGCGGCGGATACGGCGGATACGGCGGTTATGGCGGTTATGGCGGTTATGGCGGATACGGATATGGCGGCTACGGCTACGACAATTACTACAGCTACATGCTGATGGCACAGGCCATGAGCAGTTCGTCCAGTTCCACCACCACCTCCAGGCAGACCTTCCTGGACAAAGAGGGTTATTATGACGCTGTCCTGGCCGGTCCTACGGCATTGGGACGCCGTCCCAAGCTCCGCGTCACCTACGCTGTCCCGCGGGAATAACGGGAAAGACAGAAAAAGAAAAGGCCGGAACCGAAAGGATCCGACCTTTTTTTTGTACGCTATCTGTTAATTAGGCACCGATCTTCTCAGCAACCTTGTTGATTGCATCCTGAACGGTAGCGATGGAGCTGGTCTCCTCATCGGGAATCTTAATACCGAACACGCGCTCGAATTCCATAAGAAGCTCGACAGTGTCGAGGGAATCGGCACCCAGATCATTGGTGAAGTTTGCGGACTCAGTCACCTCGGACTCTTCCACACCCAGCTTGTCAACGATGATCGCCTTAACCTGCTTTACGATTTCTTCATGCGTCATAATTGAAAAAATTTAATATTGTTAATAATTACTATGTTCCAAAATTTCTGCAAAGTAAGTAAAAAAAACCGAGATTTGAAACAAATCCCGGAAAAATCCGCTACCCCCTACTGATTCTCAACCAGATACGAAGACCATTGATGGAGTTCAACAGGTAGAAAACGTACTTGGTCACATAAACCAGTGCATACGTAGAGTCCGGCGTGGAACGCAGGGTGATGACCCAGAGGATGATGCTGGTCACGTTGACCCCCATCCAAAACACCCACTGCTCCATGTACGCGGTTGACATGAGTCCCTGGCCGATGATGTTGCACACGAGCGGGATGACATCGATGAGCACCGCTACCCGGAGGAAGCCGTCGGCGGCGGAACGGTCGAACCGAAGCAGGATGGCGTAAAGCACAACGGTGGCCAGCAGGAAGACGCCCGTCAGGAGCCAGCGCTGGCGGCCGGTCAGGCGCCGGGCCTTCACCTGGGAAGCGGCTTTGGCTCCGCGTTTGCGCCACTGCCAGAAGCCCACGAACTGCATGGGCACGAAATACACAAAATGCAGGATGGCATTGCCCAGGCCCGGGGCACCGCGCCGCCAGTTGAGCCAGCACATCACCCCGTAGATGGCTACGTCCAGCAAGCCGAACAGGAAGGTAACGATGAGTCCATTGGCCGAACACACGGTGGCCAGGACGCCCATCAGGGAACCGAAGGCCGCCATCAGCAACCAGAAATGTCCGTCAGGAGAAGCCTGGAGCTTGAATGCCGTCACCACACAGGTTACCACCGTCATCCCCACCAGGATGAAGAGGCTGAACCACCGGTTGAATTTTTCTTCCTGTATCATAGGTCTTCTGTCAATGTTCGGTGAATCCGTTCGGCCAGGGCCTTCGGAACGATGGCCGCCAGGTCTTCTACGGGAGCCGCGGCGATGCGGGCCACACTGCCGAAATGCATCAGCAGGCGCTGCTCGGTCTGCTCGCCCACGCCCTTGATGTCGCGCAGGGCGGAGCCCAGGGCCGCCTTGCTCCGCAGGTTGCGGTGGAAGGTGATGCCAAAACGGTGCGCCTCGTCCCGGATCTGCTGCAGCACCTTCAGAGCATGGGAGTTCCGGTCGATGAACAGCGGATACGGATCCCCCACCCGGATCACGGCCTCCAGCCGTTTGGCCAGGCCGATCACGGTAAGCCGCTCGGTAAGGCCGAGTTCCGCCAGGGCCTGCCAGGCAAAGTCCAGCTGCCCCTTTCCGCCATCGATGACCACCAGCTGCGGCAGGTCGTCGGGGGCCTCCTCCAGCATCCGCGCATAGCGCCGGTTCACGACTTCCTTCATGGAAGCATAGTCATTGGCGCCGATCACCGTCTTGATCTTGAACCGGCGATAGTCCTTCTTGGATGGCACGCCGTCCCGGAACACGACACAAGAGGCCACCGGGTTGGTGCCCTGGATATTGGAGTTGTCGAAGCACTCCATATGGACGGGCAATTCCTTCATGCCCAGGGCCTTGCGAAGGTCCTCCAGCACCATCTGGCGATAATCGTCCGGATCGGTACGTTCGCGCACCTTCAAGGCGTTGAAGTGGAATTCGCGGGCATTTTTGACGCTGAGTTCCAGCAGGGCGAGCTTCTGCCCGCGCACCGGCAGGCGGTAATGGACCCCCTCCAGCTGCACATCGGGCAGGAAAGGAACGACGAGTTCGCGGGACAGTTCCCCGAATTTGGACTGGATCTCTGCGATGAACTCGCTCAGAACCGCCGCCTGTTCCTCCTCGATGGCCATTTTGAACCCAAGGTTGAGGGACTGGATGATGGCGCCGCCGCGCACCCGGAGGAAGTTGCCGAAAGCCTCGTTCCCATCGAACACGAGCGAAAAGACATCGGCATCCTGCTCCGAGACGGAAGAGATGATGGACGAAGCGTAATGCTTCCGGAGCGCATCGGCCCGATCCTTATAGTGCTGGGCATCCTCGAAACGGAGTTCCGCCGCGGCCTCTTTCATGGCCTGTTCGTATCCCTGGATGAGTTCGCGCACGCCGCCCTTGAGTAGCCGCTCGATTTCATCGATGTATCGCCCATATTCCTCCCGGGAAACACCCCCTATGCAGCAGCCCTTGCATCGTCCGATATGCATTTCCAGACAGGGACGGTATTTGCGGCGCAGGACGCCTTCACCCGTGATGTTGAGCTTACAGGAACGCAGCGGATAGGTGCTGCGGAAAAAGCTCAGCAGGCAGTTGGCATAGGAGGCGCTGCTGTAGGGCCCGTAATAGCGCGAGCCGTTGCGGGTCAGATGACGCGTCAGAAATACCTGGGGGAACTCCCCCGCACTCACACAAATCCACGGATAGGTCTTGGAATCCTTCAGGAGGATGTTGTAGCGCGGCTTGTATTGCTTGATGAGGTTGTTTTCCAGCAACAGGGCGTCGGCCTCGGAATCCACGACCGAGAACTGGGCATCGGCAATCTTGCTTACCAGGATGCGGGTCTTGATATTGAGCCGCTCCGGGGGCACGAAATACTGGGCCACCCGCTTGTTCAGGTCTTTGGCCTTGCCTACATAAATCACATTCCCCCCGGCGTCGTAATAGCGATAGACGCCCGGGGAATGCGGAAACAGCTTGATTTTTTCTCTTACGTCCACCTATTTGACGGGAGCGATATATTTGCCGATCTCGGCGGTAATTTCCTCTCCACGCAGACCGCGCTTGAGGATGGTACCGTCCGGTCCGATCAGGATCAGGTGCGGAATTCCATCGACCCCGTAAAGCTTGGTAGGAACCTCCTTCGCATCCAGGATGTGGTTCCACTGAATGCCATAGACCTTGGCCGTATCGATCGAAGCGCTCACGCTCTGCTCCCAGACCGCAACGCTGACGATGTCGAAATCGGGACCGTGGAATTTGTCATAGGCGGCTTTGATGGCCGGGATCTCGCGTTTGCAGGGACCGCACCAGGAAGCCCAGAAGTCCAGCAGGATGTACTTCCCCTTGCCGGCAAAATCGGACAGGCTCACGGCCTTTCCGTCGGGCTGCATGATGGTGAAATCCTTGAAAGGCTTTCCCTCACCCGTCACCAGGCGGACCTTGATGGAGCTTTCCAACTGGCGCAGATCCTCCATTTCGCGGACCTTCGGGTCCAGGGTCTGGATGATGGAATCAATCTGGGCGTCGGAATAATCCTGCAACAGGTTGAAAATCGCAGCAACAGACAGGAGATTGTCCTTGTTCTCGTTCAGCAGGTTTTCGGAAAGGGTATGGGTCAGCGCCATCACGGAATCGGCCGCTTCCCGGGATTCGGCAAACCGATAGGCCTGGTAATACTCCGCCATCTTATTCGAGTAATCTTTCAATTTCATCGTGACCGATACCTTCGGTTGCTTGGAGGTCATGGTCGATTCGTACTCGTCGTTGAAGTGCACCGAAAGCGTGGTGCCGTCCGGTACGAACTGGGCGCCGCCGTCTTCGTATTCCACCGTGGCCAGGGCCGTGCGGTCGGTGGGCATTTCCAAGCGGAAGGAATGGGTGGCTTCGTCCACGGCCAGGGTGGTGTCAATCCCCAGGGCGGGAACCGTAACCGTCACCTCCTCGGGGCATTTGTTGTCGAAAGACCCCATCAGGACGGTCTTATCAGATACTTTCTGTGCGCAGGAGGCCAGCACCAGGACCCCTGCAGTAAATAATAATAAGGATGATTTCATATGAATAGTATTATGCTTTCGTTGCGGCTCTGCTCGGCCAGGTAACAGATCTGATGGCTTTCAACGGCTTCGCCCACCGGTGAAGCGCAGGCACGGCCCTCCCGGATGGAATGGACAAAGTCCTCCACCACGCTCAGGTCGGCATAGCCATGGAGCGGCTGGTCGAAGACCTCGCGGAAATCGAACACCTCCTTCGTCCCCTCGGCGAAACGACGCAGGACGATGGTCTGTTCATCGGCATGAATCTCGCCTTCCGTGCCGCTGAGGATGGAATCGCGGTTGTCCTTGCGGGTAAAGGCGTTCATCTGGATATCGAAGGTACTGCCGTCTTCCGTCTGGAAGGATACGGTCTGATGGTCGGCCACGTCGCTCCCACAGCGGTAGGCGCAGCGTCCGAAACGACCGGATTGCAGTTCCTCCGCGATCACCTGGTCCAGCGTCCGGCCCTCGGGAACCACAAAATTCCCCACCCAGTCGTGCCGGCGCTGATACAGATCCACCGCCGAATACGGGCAGGAACGCTCCACCGGACAATCGACACAACGATCGGCCGCCCCGGCGGGTGCGTTTTCCGGACGGAAAACCATCAGCGACCCGAAGGAAGAAACCTTGCGGGCATGCTTCCCGGTGATCCACAGGAGGATATCCACATCGTGGCAGCATTTGGAAAGGAAACTCGGGGAGGAATCGGCCGCAATCCCCCACGGGCCGCGCACATAGGTGTGCGTCATGCGGTCCGTACCGATGTTGACCCGGTGCGATATGCTCACCACCTCGCCGATGGCGCCGCCGCGCACCAGTTCGCGCAGCTTACGGTAGTAGGGATGATACCGGAGCACGTAACAGATGAGCACCTGCACCTTTGCCCGGCGGGCCGCTTCGCTGATCTGACGGCACCGTTCGATGGATTCCGCAACGGGCTTCTCCAGCAGGACATGCCAACCATGGGAAATCGCCGCCATCGTCTGGTCGAAATGGAGGTTGTCCGGAGAAGCGATGATGACGCCATCTATCTGCAAATCAGCAGCAAAGAGGTCTTTCGCATCCCGGAAACAAACCGCTTCGGGCAGGCCGAAACCGGCGGCCACCGATTGCCGGCGGATATCGTCCGGTTCAACCACGGCCACCAGGGAGACTTCCTCCGGATGTGCCTGGACATACTCGAGGTATTTTCGAGTACGGTTTCCCAATCCTATCGCCGCAAGTCTGATCATTTATTTTCTCTCTCCTAAATCCAAAATACGTACATTTCTGATTTTCAGCCCCTCACCATGACCGCAGAAGGAGATGAATCCTTTCTTGTTCGTGAGGCCCGGATGCTCGCGGCCATCCACGGTGCCCTTGGCCGCAGCCTTGCGGACATCGCCGTCCACGATCACCTCGCCATTAACGGTTACCTTGATGTGGTCGCCTTCCACGCGGATTTCCTCGGTGCTCCACTCGCCCAGCGGTTTGTGGACGATGCGTTTGGCGGGGATCACCCCGTACACCGAGCCGTGAACCTGGTATTCGCGCAGCTTGGCATACTGCGGGGCGTCGTGGTCCAGGATCTGCACCTCGCACATGCCCTGGTAAGCGGCATCCACGCCTTCCGGCGTCCGCACCCCCACGCCGTTGTTCACGCCGGGGGTCAGGAAACAGAATTCGAACCGATAGACAAAGTTCCGGTATTCCTTGTTGGTGTAGAGGTTGCCGGTAGAACCGTAACCTGCACTCACATAAAGAGTTCCGTTCACGGGCGTATAGCCTTCCCGGTCTCCGTGCCATTTGTCCAGGCCGGAACCGTCAAAGAGCATCTCGAAGCCCTGGGCCTTTTCTTCGTCGGTAAGCTGGGAGAGCGGAGCCGGTTTCAACTCGGAGAGGATTTTGTCAATCTCGTCCACGGCATAGCCGTCATCGGCGCCACCGCCCTCGCTGAAGAGGACGCGGGCTTTGCCCAGCAGGGTCTGAAGGTCTTTGTTGTCAATTTCTTCCGTGGTCTTGGAAGCGATCCGACGGACGGCATTCGCCGCCTGCGCGCGGGTGCCCAGGTCCGGATCGTCCAGGTACCGGCCGGCCAGCAGGAAGGCCTTCATGGTAGGCAGCTGCGAAAGGGCCAGGAGGATCTTCTGGGTTACGGCCGGTTTCGGGGACAGTTCCAGGGCCCGGGCGTAGCCGATCCGCTTGCGGACCGGGTCGTTTTCATAGGCCTGTACCAGTTCCGTATAACGGGAAACCGCCTTCTCGCACCGTGCCGGAACGGCTTTCGCCTGCTCCAGCAACGGCTTGGCAGCCTGGTAGTTCTCTATTTTGAGCAGGGCATCGAAGGCTTCGTCCGATGCGATGGCCTCCGACAGCACCTTGACGGCATCGTCCGTCCCGCTCTGGGCCAGGGCGGCATAGAACCGCTCGGGATGGCGGACATCGTGGAGAATATCGAAAACCTTGTCGTACTGCTCATTGGCCGGCAGGGTGCGCAGCGATGCGGCAAGAGCCTCCTGCCAACCGGGGACATCGGCCGGAGCGGCCTGGTCCAGCCGGCTTGTCAGGGCCGCCGTCTGCTCGGGCCCTACCATACCGGGGAGCGAGCGCATCGCCATCGCATGGGTGTCCACGTCGCGCGAATCGGCATAACGCAGGGCTACCGGAGCCACCGCGGTAATGTGACGTGCCGATGCCAGGGTGAAAAGGCGTTTGGCAGAAGTCGTTCCTTTTTCCGCCGCCTCGGTTACCGCCTCGCGGATATCGCCCGGGAAGGAAAGCAGGGCGCGAAGGGCCGCATCGGCATTGCTGCCGCCCAGTTCCCCGATCAGCCTCGACAGGAAATACTCGCCGCCGATCTTGCCCATGGCCTCGCAGGCGGCAGCGGCGGTTTCTTCGTCTTCATCCAGACAGGTTGCCAGCAATTCGCTTTGGGTGCCCACCTTGTGGTTGCCCAGGTAGCGGACGACGTCGGCCTTCGCTGAACCGGACAGCTTCTGGAAGGATTTGTCTGCCACCACGGCCACCACCGTTTCAGTTCCCAGGGCGGCATCGGCCTCGGCGAGCACCGCGTTGCGATAGGCCCGGTTGGCATCGGTCATGGACGATTTGAGCAATTTTTCCGCTTTCTTTGCGGGCAGGGCGTGCAGGAGCAGGCCGGCTGCCGCCGTGCGGATATGGTCACTCCCCTTCAACAACGGGCGGGCGTTCTTGGCCACCGCCTCGGCATCACCTTCCTCCAGCCAGCCGGACAGGAGGTTGATATAGTCTTCCGGGGAATTGTCTTTCAGGAAGTTGGCGGTTTCCGCGCTGGAACCGATGCGGCCCAGGGCGGCGGTGGCGGCCGCCTTGACGGCGGCATCGTCCGTATTCATCGCCCAATTCAACACGGTGGGTTCGGCTGCAAAGAGGCCTTTGGCCGCGACCGCCGCACAAAGCTGTGCGCGATCGGCCTTTCCTTCCTGCACCAGGGCCAGGAGAGCCTCCTCACTGCCTTCCAACTGCGCCAGGGCATCCAGGGCCGTGGCGGCCAAAGCCGGATTCTGGGCGTACGCTGCCAGTTGCGGGATGTCTTCCTCACCCGCCAGGAGACGGAACTGTCCCACCAGGAAGTTGGCGAAGGACGGGTCCTGTGCTTCGGAAATCGCTTGCTTGAGTTCCGCCTTCATCGCGGCGCTCTTTTCGGGCTGGGCAGATGCCTCGTTTACCCGTGCGGCCAATTCGGTGAGCGGATGCTGGGCCAGGGCGGTCACGGCCGCCAGGACCAGGGTAAGAAGGGTGGATAGAATCTTTTTCATCTTGCTGCGGGTTTAGAGGATCATCGATGCCCAGGGGGCGCGCATTGGCTGGTTGATCAGCAGGTTGGCCGCATCGTCGTCGATGAAGCGCTGCGTGGCCGGATCGAAGTTCAGGGTGCGGCCCAGACGGAGGGCACAGGCACCGATATTGACGATGGTGGCGCTGTGATAGCCGATTATCTCGTCCAGTGCAAAATGCTGGCGGTTCTGCACGCAATCCAGGAAGTCCGTATGGCGCGGAGCCGGATCGGGCAGTTCATTGATGACTTCCATCACGTTCGGGATGGTGCACTCGAAACCTTTGTACACCTTTCCCTTCGGACCTTCGATGTACGGGACCTTCCCCGTGCTCTCGTAGCCTTCGCCTTCGAGGATAATCTTGCAGCCATCGGCATAGGTATAGGTAATGCTGCGCCAGGTTCCCACAGCGTCGGGATGCTGCGCGGGTGCGTCCACTTCAACCTTGATGGGGAAATCGTCGTCCTTGCCCAGCAGGTACTGGACCGGATCGATGTAGTGCTGGCCCATGTCGCCCAGGCCGCCGCTTTCGTAGTCCCAATATCCGCGGAAGGTGGAATGAACGCGATGCGGATGATAGGGTTTATACGGGGCCGGACCCAGCCACAGGTCGTAATCCAGTTCGGCCGGAACCGGTTGCGGGGTCAGATCCTCTCGGCCCGTCCAGAAGAATTTCCAGGCAAAGCCCGTGGCGCCGGAGATGCGCACCGTCAGGGGCCACCCCAGCAGGCCGCTGTCCACCAGCTTCTTGAGGGGCTCTACCGTGGTGCCCAGTCCGTAGAAGGTGTCCTTGAAACGGAACCAGGTATCCAGACGGAAAATGGTGCCATACTTCCGGCAGGCATCCACCACCTTCTGTCCCTCTCCGATGGTTCGGGTCATCGGCTTTTCGCAGAAGATATCCTTTCCGGCACGGGCCGCTTCGACCGCCATGATGCCGTGCCAGTGAGACGGCGTGGCAATGTGCACGATATCCACATTCGGATCATGGATCAGGTCCCGGAAATCGTGATAGGCCTGCAGCTCCGTATTGAACTGCTTGCGGCCCTTCTCCAGACCCGACTCAAGGTGCTTCTGGTCCACGTCACAGATCGCCACAAGACGGCAGCGCTCATCCGAGGCAAAGTGCAGGCCGGACTTGCCGATACCGCCTACGCCAATGATACCCCGCGTCATCTGGTCACTGGGAGCCGTGAAAGACTTATTCCCATTCATCGCTCCCAGCACATTGCGCGGGAGGATGGTGAAGCCGGCGATACCCAAGCCCGCCTTCTTCAAGAAATCTCTTCTGGATTCAGCCATAACGATGTTATTTTCTTTAACCTTGCAATTTACGAATTTATCGGGTCAGATGCAAATTTCCATCCACCAAAACGGGCCTTCCCGTGGATAACCCTCTTTCCAGCGGGGGACCTTCCACGCCAGGGGCCATTTTCCCGGAAGGTCCTTCGCTTTTCCGGGGGACCTTCCATGCCAGGGGCCATTTTCCTGGAAGGTCGGCGCTTTTTCCGGGGGACCTTCCATGCCAGAGGCCATTTTCCCGGAAGGTCCTTCGCTTTTCCGGGGGACCTTCCATGCCAGAGGCCATTTTCCTGGAAGGTCCCTGGGGCCCGCGAGCAACTTGGCGATTACCGCAGTGACCGGCCCTTCCCGAGATCGTGCCTGGCTTTTGGGCGGCGAATGAAAAAGGGCCGGCCCGGAAGGGCCAGCCCTGAAAGTGCTTGTCTAGGGGAAGACTACTTGGCGTCGCGATCGTTACGACGGCCGCCACGGCCGCCACGACGACCCCGGTCTCCGCCGCGGCCTGCGCCACGGTTGGAGCTGGAAGCCTGGGCTGCGGACACGCCCGCATTCGGGGTCAGGTCCTGCTTGCCATACTTCTCGCCGTTGCAAATCCACACCTTGATGCCGAGGGCACCGACTTTCGTGCGGGCGACTGCCAGCGCGTAGTCGATATCGGCACGGAAGGTATGAAGCGGCGTACGGCCTTCCTTGAACATCTCGCTGCGAGCCATTTCGGCGCCGCCGACACGGCCGCTGATCTGGACCTTGATACCCTCGGCACCAACACGCATTGCAGTGGCGATAGCCATCTTGATGGCGCGGCGATAGGATACACGGCCTTCGATCTGACGGGCGATGGAGTCTGCCACGATATTGGCATCGGTCTCCGGACGCTTTACCTCGTAGATGTTGATCTGGACATCCTTCTTGGTCACCTTCTTCAGCTCTTCTTTGAGCTTATCGACCTCCTGACCGCCCTTGCCGATGATAACACCCGGACGGGCTGCCTGAATGGTCACGGTGATGAGCTTCAGGGTGCGCTCGATCACAATCTTGGAAAGGCTGGCCTTGGCCAGACGATTGGTCAAATACTTACGGATTTCGAAATCCTCGGCGATCTTCTCGGCATAATTACCACCGATCCAGTTAGAGTCCCAACCACGGGTGATACCGATTCTATTGCTGATTGGATTAGTTTTCTGTCCCATAATTTTACTCCTCTACTGTTGCGGTTTTCTTAACATCGAGAACGACGGTGATGTGATTCGAACGCTTGCGGATGCGACCGGCGCGGCCCTGAGGGCACGGACGGATGCGCTTCAGCGTGCGGCCTTCGCCCACCATGATCGTCTTCACATAGACATTGCCGTTGTCGAGCTCCTTGGACTGATCCGGATTCTTCTTCTCCCAGTTGTCAATGGCGCTGCGGAGGAGTTTCTCCAGACGGACCGACGCTTCTCTCTTCGAGAAGTGAAGGAGGTCGAGTGCACGGTTAACCTCTACACCTCTGACTGTGTCAGCCACAAGACGCATCTTGCGCGGAGATGTAGGGACATCATTCAGTTTGGCTATCGCGGTGTTCCGCTTGGCCTCTTTCAGCCTGTCGGCCATTTCTTTTTTACGTTTACCCATAATGCAATCTCCTTAGGTGTATTACTTCTTGTTATTGCCAGAGTGTCCGCGGAACGTACGCGTCGGGGCGAACTCACCCAGCTTGTGACCCACCATGTTCTCAGTCACGTAAACGGGAATAAACTTATTACCGTTATGAACTGCGATCGTGTGGCCGACAAAGTCAGGGGAGATCATGCTGGCGCGAGACCACGTCTTGACAACCTCTTTCTTCTTGCTACCATCATTCATAGCAAGAACCCTCTTCTCCAGGGCTTCCTGGATATATGGACCTTTTCTTAAAGAACGACTCATAATCTCTAAAGTTTAATTCCGTTTATTTCTTTCTTCTTTCAATGATGAACTTGTTGGAAGTCGCCTTAGGATTGCGCGTCTTGTAGCCCTTTGCAGGCAGACCCTTACGGGAACGCGGATGTCCACCGGAAGCACGGCCTTCACCACCACCCATCGGGTGATCGTGCGGGTTCATGACAACACCACGGTTGTGAGGGCGGCGACCCAGCCAGCGGCTGCGACCAGCCTTACCCGACGACTCCAGGTTGTGATCTGCGTTGGACACGGTGCCCACGGTAGCGCGGCAGGAAACCAACACCATACGGGTCTCACCGGAAGGGAGACGGAGAACGGCGTGGTTGCCTTCACGGGCGGCCAGCTGAGCGAACGTACCGGCGGAACGTGCCATAGCGGCACCCTGACCGGGACGGAGCTCGATGTTGTGGACGAGCGTACCAACCGGAATTTCAGAGAGAGGGAGCGCGTTGCCCACCTCCGGAGCGACACCGCTACCGGAAGCGATAACCTGACCGACCTTGATGCCGGCAGGGGCGATGATGTACTTCTTCACGCCATCTTCATACTCGACCAGGGCGATGCGGGCGCTGCGGTTCGGATCGTACTCGATGGTCAGAACCTTGGCGGTGCAGTCATCCTTCGTGCGGAGGAAGTCGATGACACGGTACATTTTCTTGTGACCGCCACCGATATAACGCATGGTCATCTGACCCGTGTTATTACGGCCACCGGTCCTCTTAAGCGGCTCGAGAAGGGCCTTGTGAGGCTTCTTGCAGGTGATCTCGTCAAAAGCGCTGATCGCCATGTTCCTCGTACCCGGGGTAGTGGGTTTGAATTTACGAATTGCCATAACTCAGTCCTCCTTAAACATTAGCGTAGAAATCGATCTTATCTTCGCCGGCGAGGGCGACATAAGCCTTCTTGTAATGGTTGGCGCGGCCCCGGAGGAGTCCGGCCTTCGTATAACGGGATTTCTTCTTGCCGTGATAGTTCACGGTATTGACCGAAGCGACGTTGACACCATACATCTGCTCGACGGCAGCCTTGATCTGGAGCTTATTCGCACCACGGTCCACGATGAAACCATACACATTGAGCTTCTCGCTCTGTGCGGTCATCTTCTCGGTCACGATAGGTTTGATAATAATTCCCATATCTTCGTCATTTTAGCGGTTGGCCCGGGCCGAGAGGACATCCTGTACGCCATCCACGAACACGAGCTTGTATGCGTTCATGACAGCATAAGTGTTGATTTCGTCAACGGTGATGACCTTCACCTCGGGGAGGTTGCGGGAAGAGAGATAAATGTTGTCGGCGTTCTCAGGAAGCACGAAGAGAACCTTGCGGCCGTTAGCCTTGAGGTTGGCGAGAATGCGAAGGAATTCCTTGGTCTTGGGAGCGTCCATGGTGAACGGCTCCACCAGGGTGATGGCGTTCTCCTGGGCCTTGTAGGAAAGGGCGGAGAAGCGGGCCAGCGCCTTGAGCTTCTTGTTGAGTTTATACCGATAGTCGCGCGGCTTCGGGCCGTGGATGTTACCACCGCCAACGAAGGTACCCGCCTTCAGGGAGCCGTGACGTGCGCCACCGCCGCCTTTCTGGCGACCGAGCTTCTTGGTGGAATATGCAACCTCGCTGCGATCCTTCGTCTTGGCAGTGCCCTGACGCTGGTTGGCGAGATACTGGACGACATCCAGATAAATGGCATGGTCGTTGGGCTCGATTCCGAAAACCTTCTCATCGAGGACGACGGTCTTTCCGGATTCGGTACCGTCAATTTTCAAAACTTTCAATTCCATAGCCTACGCCTCCAAAATTACATAAGAACCCTTGGCTCCGGGAACGGAACCCTTTACGACGAGAAGATTGTTCTCAGGGATAACCTTGACAACCTTGAGGTTGAACACCTTCACCCGCTCGTTGCCCATGTGGCCGGCCATGCGCATTCCCGGGAAAACGCGGGAAGGCCAGGACGATGCACCCATGGAACCGGGGTGACGGAGACGGTTGTGCTGGCCGTGGGTCTGGCCGCCTACACCGGCGAAACCATGACGCTTGACCACACCCTGGAAACCTTTACCTTTGGAAGTACCGACGACATCCACGAATTCCACACCTTCGACGATGATGTCGGAGAGGGAGACGGTGTCGCCTAGTTTCAGCTCCTGTGCGAAGTCGGCCTCAAACTCGACCAGCTTGCGCATAGGATTGGTTCCTGCCTTTTTGAAGTGCCCCTGGAGAGGCTTGCTGGTGTGTTTCTCGGTGATTTCGTCATAGGCAAGCTGGACGGCGGCATAACCATCTTTTTCAACCGTACGCAGTTGCGTGACAACACAGGGACCAGCCTCAATGACGGTGCATGGAATGTTTTTTCCATCAGCACCGAAAACGGAAGTCATTCCGATTTTCTTTCCAATTAATCCAGGCATTGGTTTGTTAATTAATTGTTAATTAATACTTTATATAAAACCGCGCATTTTTGCGGGCTGCAAAGATACGGATAAAAAATGAAATTAACAAAGTTTTCAACAAGTTACGGGTTTTTTGTACCTTTGCCGTCAGAATGAAAATCGGAAACATAGACCTGGGGGAAAAACCGGTTCTGCTGGCCCCGATGGAGGATGTTACGGACGCCTCCTTCCGCATCCTCTGCCGCGAGCAGGGGGCGGCCGCCGTCTATACCGAATTCGTCCCGTCGGACGGGTTGATCCGCGACGCCGCAAAGGCCATCGCCAAAATGAAAACCCTTCCCGAGGAGGCACCCGTCGGCATCCAAATATACGGGAACGATCCCGATGCGATGGTGGAAGCCGCCCGCATGGCCGATCATGCCGATGAAATCGTGGGCGGACACGGGTGCGACCTGGTGGACATCAACTTCGGATGCCCGGTCAGCAAGATCGCCGGACGCGGCGCCGGCAGCGGGATGATGCGCGAGCCCGACAAGATGGTCGAGATCACCCGCCGCATCGTGGAAGCCGTCCGCAAACCCGTCACCGTCAAGACCCGCCTGGGTTGGGACGATAACAGCAAAATCATCGTGGAACTGGCTGAAAGGCTGCAAGATGCCGGCATCAGCGCCCTCACCGTCCACGGCCGCACCCGCTGCCAGATGTACAAGGGCGAGGCCGACTGGACCCTGATCGGCGCGGTCAAAGCCAACCCCCGCATGCACATTCCCATCATCGGCAACGGTGACATTAATGATTCCGCACGCGCACGCGAAGCGTTCGACCGTTACGGGGTGGACGGGATCATGGTTGCGCGCGCCAGCTACGGACGCCCGTGGATTTTCCGGGAAATCCGTGCGCTGCTGGATCGCGGAGAGACCATCGACCCGCCGGGCGTGCTGGAACGGGTCGCCCTGGCCAAACGGCACCTGGGCCTGTCCCTGGACCTGAAAGGTCCTGTCCGGGGCGTGCTGGAGATGCGCCGCCACCTGAGCTGCTACTTCAAAGGCCTGCCGGAATTCAAAGAAACCCGCATCCGCCTGGTTACCGAAAAAGATCCCGGCGAAATCGTCCGCCTGCTGGATTATATCGCCGAAAGATGGGGAGAAACGCAACTTTATGCCGAAGAAAGCGTTTATGGATTATAATTTTTACTATCTTTGTACGATTTGATCAACCAATGATAGAAAAAATCTTACTTTGGCCGTACTATTTTACCCTAAAACTTCGGCATTCCCTGTATGACAGGGGAATCTGGAAGTCTTTTAAGGTAGACGCTCCCACCATCTGCATCGGCAACATCACCGCAGGTGGTACCGGCAAGACGCCGCATACGGAGATGATCCTGCGGACCTTGCAGCAGAGCGAGGAGTGGGGGCTGAAGGAGATTGCGGTCCTGTCCCGCGGCCATCGGCGCAAGAGCCACGGCTTCCAACAGGTTACCAGCCAGGGTAGTTCCGCGATGTTCGGCGACGAGCCCCTGCAAATCAAAAAAAAATTCCCCGGAATCACCGTCGCCGTAGACCGCGACCGCGTGGAAGGCTGCCACTACCTGCTGCATCCCGAAACGCTCCAGACCGACAAGAACGCGCCCGGCGGCGACAATCCCTTTCCCAAAGCCGATATCATCGTCCTGGACGATGCTTTCCAGCACCGGCGCCTGCAGGCCTACTACAACATCATCCTGGTGGATTATAACCGTCCGCTGTACAAAGACCATCTTCTTCCTTTCGGCCGCTTGCGCGACCTGCCGGAGCGTCTGGTACAGGCGGACGTCATCATTGTCACCAAGTGTCCGGCCTTTATGGAGGATTGGGAGAAGATCCGCTGGGCCGAAACCTTGAACATCCGGGATTTCAGTCCCCTCTCGTGTACCGGAAAGAACGCCGAAAACAAGACCACGACCGTCTTGTTCAGCACCATCCAGTATCAGCCGCTCGAACCCGTCTATGAAGATGGCGACGTGCGGTTTACTTATTCCAACCGGCTCATCCTCTTTACGGGCATCGCCAAAGACACGCCCCTGCGGCGTTTCCTGAGCGACAAATACCATATTGTGAAGCGGTTCACCTTCCTGGACCATCACAAATATACGCGGCACGACATTGCCGCCATCCGGAAAGCCACCCGCTACTGGCCTACCGCCGTGGTGGCCACCACCGAGAAAGACAGCCAGCGCGTCCTGGATTACAAACGCGTCCCCGCCGACCTGCGGCACCGCCTTTTCCAGATTCCCATCAGCGTCGCCTTCCTGTCCGAGCACGAAAAAGACGTCTTCGAGCGTACGCTTCTGGATGCCCTGCGCGCCTTCCCGGAGAAATAGCCCTCCATCGTGGGCAGTTCAGAACTGGGAAGGGTTTCCTTGGGACATATAACGGCTAATTTTGTCCAAATACTGCAATTCTGTAGCATTTGGGACAAAGAACCGCTTTTTTTGTCCAGAAACAGAGCCGAGGAGGGCGGAGGTGGCGGGATGGCCGGAGCCCGACCAGAAGCGGGGCGGGGCGGCATGAGGCGACATGCCACCCCCGGCTAGGGGGTGCCTGAGAAGCGAACACACATGTGCTGGGAGGGCAGGCGGGGGTCGCCGGTGCCGCTCTGACCCGCGATGGCAAAGGAGGAAACCTTCGCGGACGGAAGGGAAAGAGACCAAAAAGGGACCGGCCCGGAGGGGTCGGTCCCGATTCGTATTCAGAAACTACAGCTATTTCATACTAATCTTGTTAGGAGCTACCATGACTTCTTCCGCAGAAGAAGAGAAAGCATAAGACTGTTGTTTCTTGTTTACCTTAGCCACAGCCACAGGAGCACTGTTAGGGACCGACACACGGGTGAAGCTAGTTAAAACAGACTTTACACCGCCCAAGAGACGATAACTATTCTTCCCATCTGCCGTAGTTATCTTGCATTGCCACTCATTCGTCGTAAGATGGCCTGCCTTATCTAGGAATAAATCAACCCCCATATCCTGACGGGAACCCTTCCAAAGAACAGGAGCATCAGGGCCGGCCCAATACATAGTTTGACCACCCGGAACCGTAACTTCTCCAGTCTTGGTATTGAAATAACCATAAATCGGACCATATTCCGCTGTTACCGTGAGGTTAAACGCCGATTTTTCTGTCTCACAAACGATAGAAGTGATTCTAAAATCACCCTGGAGTTCATCATTTGTTTCCTCAATGACAATGGTATAATAATTATTGCTCTCACCCCACTGCCAAGCACTTCCATTGTACCAAGCGATGTACATGTTATTGGACTTGTATGTACCAAGAAGATCGGCCAGCGTCCAACCAGCATCATCATTGGGATTCACATATTTGAACGAACCCGCTCCCTCCACTTCACGAATAGCCACATCAGAAATACCTTCAGCAGGGACAGTTGTGTAGAAGACTGAATAATCTCCCGTCTCAGGATTGTCAGGAAGGGCGACATCAATGTCTCCGGACGTTGTCGCGGTAGTCACCTTGGACCCTTCCGCCATGGCAACTTTTGCCGCTGTAGCATTTGCGGCTATCACAAGCTTAACAGCAGACAAGTCGGACCCCAAAATGACATTCACTTTAGCCTTGGCGGTTTCTGGCGTATCATCAGTAATCTCGACATACTTAACCGTTGCAGTAATATCAACCAGCGAGGTGGCACCCGGGAAGACAATCTGAATAAGACCATCATCATCAATGTAGTTCGAACCAGTCCAATAACCGGATTTCGGCCAATAGAAGACCGGAGCAATAGCGATGTTAGCAGGCGTTGTGCCATCAGCGAGATACTTCATCACATAATTCCGGCCATAACCGAAATTATTGCTCTTTGGACTTATACAGGTCGTTGCTTCAGCATAGGCAGGATAATACACGCCCGTGCAGAAATCATCAAAGTCAATGTAACCGCCAGTCTGGACATAAACATCCACGAATTCAGACGGTGCCGTCACAGTGGCACTAGGAGTATATGAGAAAGCCGTTGCTGCAGCACCATAAGGATCCACCAAGCGATAGTGACCAGGTTCTGCAGTATTAGCAAGGATTTCGACATCCACAAGGGCATCTTCCGTTGCTTTTGAACCCATATAATTCCAATTGAAGTTATCCACGAACTTACCAGTTCCTAAAGATACCCACTCATCCGTCCGGTTATACTTAATTTCCTCAGATGAAATCATTCTCGCCATCGCCTGGTTGAAAGAGGCGTCCAAAGAAGCCTTACCGAAGATGTAATACGAACCGGATTTGGCATCCGCAGGGAAGTTAACATTAACCGAAGAAGTCTCTGTCACCTTCACCACATTGGTACCTGCACTAAAAGCAGCCTCAGCAGCTTCTGCATTGGCAGCGACTACGATATCGATAGCCTGAACGTCTTTACCCACCTTTACATTGGCTTTGGCAATGGGCTGAGCCGGCGTTTCGTCTACCATAGAATCAAATTCCACTTCATAGGTCAGGTCAAAAAGATTCTCCTCACCCGGGAAGAGTAACTGGACAACACTATTCTTCAACAGATAAGCGTTAGACGCAGAACCCTTACCAGCATCCGGATCGGTCAGCCAGAAATACCGGGGAGCCAGCTGAAGGGCAGCGGGGGTCGTACCATCTGTCGCATACTTCGCTACAATATTCGCAACATAATAATCTTCCGTAGGGAACGTTGTATACCAACGGGCAGGGTGGGCAATAAAAGGATCCACCCCATACTTGGTATTCACAATACCCGTATTGTGTTTCTCGAAATTAACCAGACCCGGAATCGTAGTCTTTATGTTGCCGAGCGTGGAGCCTACCGGGAGAACAGTAATCGTCAAATAGTCATCCGGGCCATATGCAGTTGAAGGTATCGTGTAATCAAAAGCAGCGGCCGCGGCACCATAAGGATTAACGACACGATAAACTCCTTCCCCGTTGGTCTCAATCTGAACGTCAACCGTCTTGGTAATATCCCAACCAGTATCCGCCCATACTTTGGTATCGATAAATTTACCAGCACCTACCGGCGTCCAGTCATATTTGGCCTTAAGCGGAGCGATTTCAACAACCTTGTTAGGCTCAACGACAATATCTTTGGTCGTAGTAGTCTGGAACAAAACATTGTCATTCTCATCTTCGATCATAACGTTGCATCCCGCTTTGATCGTACCAACAGGGATCGGGATAACAACCTCTGCCGTACCATCCGACTTGCGTACGAACTCATGCCACATATAATCGCGGGCATAAGAAGCTACAGGTATTACGTTGGTCATTTCATAATAAGGGTTTTCGTTCAGGAAGAAGTAACCACTAATCTTTTCTCCCGTGGTCTTCAGGTGAACGAATGAGGCCTTCTCGTCCAAATCCGTAAAGGAGAACTTGATCAAACCGGTAGCCGTCGAAAACTTGAACGATCCATCTTTCTGCGCAATTCCCACCATCGGAGTATAACTATACGGATCACGGCCTTCCTCATAATAGGTAGTAGGAAGGAAGGTGTATGTCTTGCCCGATAACGTTTGAGGGGAACTTTCAGCCGGATAGAAAGCGATCGAGTTAGGACGATAGCCGTCTTTCACCTCTCCGGTAAATTCAGACGTAGCAGCCGTCGATTTTGCATAAAATTTTACGAACTCTCCAGCCGAGCCATCTGTCGTATAAACATACACAGAGTCACGGACAACCCAAGAGAAGGTCTTGCCATCAGCATAGGACGTTTTGGTATCCAAAGATCCCGTAGCGACAATCGTCACCTCATGGGTAGGGATGTTCGCATCTTCAGGAGAATTCATTTCCTTGGCGCAGGACACTGCAAAGAGGCCTGCCAGTGCAAGGACACTATAAAGTACTTTCTTCATAATCTTTTCCTTTTTTGAATCGTTTACAAAGAGCACAACATTAAGACCAGGGGTCAACGGTACCACCGTCGCCCAGGTCCTCACCGGTAGAACCGCCAATCCCCACAGTCGAAGTGAGGAAATTGGCCTCAAAGAGGGTGTCGAGATACTCGGCACCGGGAGTTAAATACACTTTTTTCATAAAAACTTATGTTTTGAAGTAATTATCAAAAACGCATTATTCGTTGCAAAGTTTTGAAATATTTCGCAGAAAAGCAACATGTAAAACGATTAAATATGAAATATTTTTCCGTGTCGAAAAATAATGTATTGATTATCAATCGTTTAAAAATTACCTCGTTGTTGATAGGCCTGTTGAAAACCTCCTTATAAATCGAAATTAAACATCCGCCACGCCCTTCCCTATTTGGCTGAAAAAGCCGTTTTTTGGGAAAATAAACCTTTTTTTATAAAAAGAAAAAAAATTTTGAAGAATGCCGTACTTACATTTTATAACCTATTATTCATTTCTGCTTACAGTTTTTTGTTATTTATCGTTTTCCTGCATATTAATTCATACAATTTAAAACGTTTTCACGCAAAATAAGCCTTTTTTCGAGCCAAATCACACAGTTTGGAATATTGAAACATTTTCCCGACCTTTGCGGTTCGCGTGGAAAGACGATGTTCGCGAAACAATAAAATTGTGTAAATATATTAACGTATGGGAAAACAGAAAATCATCCTGTTACTGACCTGCCTGATTGCCTGGACGGGCCTTGCCCTGGGCCAGACGAAATCAGTCAGCGGTACGGTGGTCGATTCCAAGGGGGAACCCGTCCCCGGTGTCGCCGTCTTTGTGGAAGGGAACACTTCCGTCGGTACCATGACCGACATGGACGGTAAATACACCTTGGCCAATGTGCCGGGTTCCGCCAAGTATATCGTTGCCTCCAGCCTGGGCTTCAAGGACGCCCGGAAGCCGGTGGCGGCCACCGTCAATTTCACCCTGGCAGACGACGCCGAAGTGCTGGAAGCTGCCGTTGCAACGGGTATGCAGCAAGTGGACCGCCGGTTGATGACCGGTTCCACCGCCAAAGTCGATGCCGATAAAGCCAAGCTCAGCGGTATTGCCGATATCAGCCGTTCCCTGGAAGGCCAGGTGGCCGGCGTGTCCGTGCAGAACGTTTCCGGTACTTTCGGTACGGCCCCCAAGATCCGTGTCCGCGGCGCCACCTCCATCTACGGTTCTTCCAAACCGCTGTGGGTGGTCGATGGCGTGATCATGGAAGATGTGGTGGACGTGAGTGCCGACGACCTTTCCTCCGGTGACGCCACTACCCTGATTTCTTCCGCCATCGCCGGCTTGAACTCCGACGATATCGAATCGTTCGATATCCTGAAAGACGGATCCGCTACCTCTATATATGGCGCGCGCGCAATGGCGGGCGTTATCGTCGTTACCACGAAGAAAGGAAAGGCGGGCCAGAGCCACATCAGCTACACCGGCGAGTACACCTACCGGCTGAAGCCGTCGTACTCCACCTTCAACATCATGAACTCCCAGGACCAGATGTCCATCTACCAGGAGCTCCAGCAGAAAGGTTACCTCAACTACGCCGAGACCGCAAACCGCATGAACAGCGGTATCTACGGCAAGATGTACCAGCTGATTACCCAGTATGATGCGACCTCGGGCCGATTCGGTCTGCAGAACACCCCCGAAGCCATTGCGGCTTACCTCAAGGCCGCCGAATACCGCAACACCGACTGGTTCGACCTCCTGTTCAAGAGTTCCATCCAGCACAACCACTCCATTTCCACCTCCGGCGGTACCGAGAAGGCCAACTACTACGCCTCCCTGTCGGTGATGTCGGATCCGGGTTGGACCCAGCAGAGCGAGGTGCAGCGTTACACGGCTAACTTGAATACGACGTACAAGATTCTGAACAACCTGTCGCTGAACATGATTTCCAACGCATCGTACCGTAAGCAGCGCGCTCCCGGTACCCTGAGCAGTGAAATCGACCCGGTTTACGGTGAGGTTAAGCGCGACTTCGATATCAACCCGTACTCCTACGCGCTGAATACTTCCCGCGCGCTGGATCCGAACGACTTCTACGTGCGCAACTACGCCAAGTTCAACATCATGCATGAGTTGGACAACAACTATATCAACCTGAATGTGACGGACTTCCGTATTCAGGGAGAATTGAAGTACAAGGTGATTCCGGAACTGGAACTCAGTGCCATCGGTGCGGCCAAGTACACCGCATCCTCGCAGGAGCACAACATCCTGGACAATTCCAACCAGGCCATGGCCTACCGCGAAATGGGTACGTCCACCATCCGCAACTCCAACCCCTTCCTGTACACCGATCCCGACAACCCGTACGCCCTGCCGATTTCCGTTCTGCCGAACGGCGGTATCTACGAACGTACGGATAACAACATGATCGGCTACGACTTCCGTACCACGGCCAACTTCAGCAAGACCTTCGCCGACAAGCACATCGTGAACCTGTTCGGCGGTATGGAAATCAACGACATCACCCGCCACAGCACGTGGTTCCGCGGCTGGGGTCTGCAGTACAACATGGGCGAGATTCCGAACTACGCCTACCAGGTGTTCAAGCAGGGTTCCGAGCAAAATGCCAACTATTATACCTATTTATATAGCTACGACCGCAGCGCCGCCTTCTTCGCCAACGGCACTTACTCGTACAAAGGCCGGTACGTAATCAACGGCACCTACCGGTACGAGGGTACGAACAAACTGGGCAAGAGCCGCAGCGCCCGCTGGCTTCCTACCTGGAACATTTCCGGTGCCTGGAACATCAGCGACGAGCCGTGGTGGAATCCCCTTTCGAATACGATTTCGCACTTGAGCGTAAAAGCCTCCTACTCCCTGACGGCAGACCGCGGCCCCAAGAACGTGACCAACTCCACCGTCGTGATCCGGAGCCATACCCCCTGGCGTCCTACCACCGATGTGCGTGAGACGGCGCTGGATATCAGCCAGCTGGCCAACAGCGAGCTCACCTACGAGAAGAAGCACGAGTTGAATATCGGCTTCGAGGCCGGTTTCTTCGACAACCGCATCAGCACCACCTTCGACTGGTACAAGCGTAACAACTACGACCTGATCGGTATCGTCAACACCCCGGGCGTGGGCGGCGAAGTCCAGAAGTACGGCAATGTGGCGGCCATGAAGTCCGGCGGATGGGAACTCAGCTTGACCACCCAGAACATCAAGAAGAAGAACTTCACCTGGACCACCAACTTCATCTATTCGCATTCCCACAATGAAGTGACCCAGCTGGAGAACAATGTCCGCGTGATCGACCTGATCACCGGTACCGGTTTCGCCAAGCAGGGATATCCGGTGCGCGGTATCTTCTCCATCCCGTTCATGGGACTGAACGAAGAGGGTCTGCCGACCTTCCTGGATCAGGAATCCGTGTATGATTTGATGGGCGAACTGGAGAAGCCGAGCGTTTCCGTGAGCGGCATCTACTTCCAAACCTCCGAACCCGAAAAGATGAAGTTCCTGGAGTATTCCGGAAGCGCCGATCCCACCGACGTGGGTTCCCTGGGCAACGTGTTTACCTGGAAAGGCTTCCGTCTGAACGTCTTCATCACCTATTCTTTCGGCAACGTGGTGCGTCTGGACCCGGTGTTCAGCAACACCTACAACGACCTGGATTCCATGCCGAAGGAATTCAACAACCGCTGGACCGTTCCGGGCGACGAACTCAAAACGGATGTTCCGGTTATTGCCAGTGCCATCCAGAACAAGACCGACACCCATTTGGCCTATGCGTACAACGCCTACAACTACTCCACGGCCCGTATCGCCAAGGGTGACTTCATTCGTATGAAGGAAATCTCCCTTACGTATGACTTCCCGAGGAAATGGATCGAGCCGCTGAAGATGAACAACCTGTCTCTCAAAGTGCAGGCTACCAACCTCTTCCTGATTTACGCCGACAAGAAGCTGAACGGCCAGGATCCGGAATTCTTCAACACGGGCGGTGTGGCCGTCCCGCTGCCGAAGCAGTTCACCGTAACCCTGAAGATCGGCCTTTAATGCATAGGAGGAAATGAATATGAAAAAGATTTTCTATACTTTGGTTCTCGCGGCCCTCGTCCTGACCGGTTGCGACAAGTTCCTCGACAAGATGCCGGATAACCGCGCCGAGATTGATACCCCGGAAAAGATCCGGGCCCTGCTCGTGTCGGCTTATCCCAGCACCGACTATATGCTTGTGACCGAGTTCATGTCCGACAACGTGGACGACTACGGCAAGAACAACCCCAACACCGACCGTTTCATCGACCAGGTTTTCGCCTGGGATGATGTGACGGAGAGCGACAACGAAGATCCCGAATCTGTCTGGGGTTCCTGCTATGGCGCCGTTGCCTGTGCGAACGAGGCCCTCAAGGCCATCGACCTCCTGACGGAGCAAGATCCTACGCTGGACCTGCGCGCCGAGCGTGCCGAAGCCCTGCTGTGCCGTGCCTATGGTCACTTTATCCTGGTGAACGTTTTCTGCATGGCGTACAACTCGGTTACCAGTACCAAAGATGCCGGCATTCCGTACATCACCGATCCGGAAACGACCCTGAAGCCCGCCTATGAGCGTGGCAATGTGGCCGACGTGTACGAAAAGATCGGCAAAGATCTCGAGGCGGCCCTTCCCAATGTTTCGGACAAATACTACACCGTCCCGAAATACCACTTCAACCCGAAAGCAGCCTATGCCTTCGCCGCCCGCTATTACCTCTATCACGAGGAGTGGGAAAAGAGTGTGGAGTACGCCACCAAGTGCCTGGGTGCCGAACCGGCCTCCATGCTGCGCGACTGGGCTTACCAGGCTACCATGACGCAGAAGTACACGCCGATCGTCGAGCATTACATTGATGCCAACCTGAACTGCAACCTGCTGCTCATGACCGCTTATTCCAAGATGGGTCTGGCATTCGGTCCCTATTCCGTCTATTCCCGGTACGCCCATGGCAATTACCTGGCCGAAACCGAAACCGGCCTGGCCATCGCCAACCTGTGGAACGGCGGCAACAGCACCTACTACATGCCCATGAAGATTTACTCTGCCACCAATTTGGACAAGACCATCTTCTGGAAGCTTCCCTATCTGTTCGAGTACACCGACCCGGTGGCCCGTATCGGTTACTATCGTACGGTCTATCCCGCCTTCGCGGCCGACCAGGTCCTCCTGGAGCGTGCCGAGGCCAACATCCTGCGGGGCGAAGAGCACTATCAGGAAGCCATCGACGACATGAACCTCTGGGTCAAGAACATTGCGTCCGGTGATGAGGAGAAACTTCCGCGCACCCTGGACATAACGCGTATCAACGACTGGTTCAACAACATGCGCTATGCCGTCTGGGACACTTCCCGCGTGAAGAAACACCTGAATCCGTACTTTGAGATTGGCGCAGAAGGCGGCACCAAAGAGAACATGCTCCAGGCCGTCCTCGCCCTCAAGCGAATCGAGCAACTGGGCCAGGGTCTCCGCCTGTTCGATATCAAGCGGTACGGTATCGAGATCCACCGCCGCATCATCAATGCCGCCGGCCGGCCTTACCGCCAGACGGGTACGCTTACCGCGCATGACCAGCGGCAGGCCGTCCAGATTCCAAAGAAGGTCCGTGACGCCGGTATTACGGCCAACCCGCGACTGCTGGAGACTGAAGTTACCGAAATGATCACCAATTATCATGAATAGCCTTATGAAACAGTATATCCACACTTTGCTGGCCGCCGTAGCGGTGGTCACGCTCCTGGGCAGCTGTGTCAAGGATGAGCTGAACGAAAACAGCGTCATCAAGGTTACCGAAACCGAAAAGAACGATTTCGACCGCTGGCTGGAAGCCAACTTCCTGCTGCCGTACAATATCGCCTTCAAATATCGGTTCGAGATGAACGAATCGAACATGAACTATTTCGAGGTTCCGGCGAAAGAGGACTGGTCTATCGTGATGGCCCACCTGGTGAAGTATCTCTGCGTGGAGACCTATGACGAGGTGGCCGGTATCGCGTTCACCCGCACCTATTTCCCGAAGATGTTCTTCCTCACCGGCACCTGGGAGTACCGCAACAACGGTACCATCATCCTGGGTACGGCCGAAGGCGGCAAGAAGATCTTCCTGGCCGGTATCAACTTCCTGGAAGAGGCCATGACCGCCGGTTATGGCGACCGGAAAGGTGATCCGCAGGAATCCCTCAACCACTACTACATCAAGACCATCCACCACGAGTTTACCCATATTCTGAACCAGCAGAAGGAGTATCCCGTCGAGTTCCAGATGATTACCGGTGACGCTTACGTGGCAGATTCCTGGAGCGAATCCCCTTACAACAAGGAATACCTGCAGAACGGTTTCATTACCGCCTATGCCCAGCATTCCGACACGGAGGACTTCGCCGAGATGGTGTCCGAATTCATTACCCATAACGAGGCCTGGTGGGCGGAACAGATTACCAACGCCGGCGAAAAGGGCCGGCTCATCAATGCCAAACTGGATGTCGTCCGCAATTACATGAAGGACTCCTTCAACATCGACCTGGACCAGCTCCGCGCCACGGTGCTGCGCCGCCAGAAAGACGTGTTCGACGGCCAGGTAGACCTTCACAGCGTTAAAATCCAATAATTGACACGGATATGAAAAAGACTACCTATATTATCTTTTGCATCCTGGGCCTGGCTCTTTCCGTCACCTCTTGCCTGAAGAGTTACGTGGCTGAATTCGACCAGAGCTCGGCCGAGCGAATGGAACAATTCCTGAGCGAAATCAAGGATATGCTCATCAGCGAGCAGTACGGCTGGCGGATGGAGTATTATGTGGGTAATGAAGAAGGCGAAAAAGGCGGCTTCAACATAGGCCTCAAATTTGGTGAGAACATAGGCGAAGAGCTTCAAGATACCGTCCGTGTGCTCAGCGAAGAGGACCCGACCGCCCCGTCTACCAGCCGCTACATCCTTCGCAGCGACAGCGGTCCGGTCCTGGCCTTCGACACTTTCAACCCCATCCTGCACAAATATGGCACTCCCAGTTCCGATTTTTACGAGGGCCAGGGCGGTGATTACGAATTCTTTATCACCGGCTATGACAAGGAAACCAAGAGCATCTCGCTGAAAGGCAAACGCAACGGCAAAATCTGCAAGATGTTCCCGCTCACCGAACCGATGCAGACGTATATCGACCGGATATATGATCATTCGCAGAACTTCTATATCAGCACCTTCGACGGTTTTATCGGCGACAAGAAGGTCACCGGTGAAATAGACGTAACCAACCATCAGTTTATTGCATACGAGATGGAAGAATACGGCAAGGATCCTAAAACCGGAGAACCCCTGTATGATATTGCTGAAACCCGTACGGCTTCCTATATCCTTTCCGATAACGGTATCCAGTTCTACGAGCCGTTGGAAGTCTTTGGGGAAAAGCTGGAAGCGATGGAATTCAACTTCGATATGGCCAAAACCGATACTACCCTCAACGTTCCTTCCAAGAGTATCAAATGGAAAGCCCATATTCCTATTGACTGGCTTCCTTATAGTTTCTATATTGGAGATTATATCTTATCATATGAAAATGGGAGTATCAATATTTCTTTAGTTCAAGAAGAAGATAAGAAAACGCTTCGGGTTAAAGGAATAAGTTCCAGCTTCGATCTCATTTGCAAATACGATATTAAAACTGGCCGGATTGGCTTGCGGTATCAATCTGTCCGTAAACCGGGAACTAACGATTCCATCATTGACGAAGACCACCTAATTGTAGTTCTGCTTCCATGGGCTTTATCCGATGGCTCCGGCGGCTTGTGGATGAATTCCAATTGCGGTATGGATGCCGTCTTAAAATTGTCCACCAATCTGGTTACCGGTGAGGTAGATATCGAAAAGAGTCTGGAGAAACCCACTTTTGTCTGGACAGATGCCGGGCTGACCCGGACATTTATTACAACGTCTTTCCTGCTGTATTATTATGACACGGACGATACGGCTGAAAGTCCGTATTACGGACAAGCTGACAAATATTCTTTCACTCGTGGCAATAATCAACTTGCCTATTTGAAACAACTCGTAAAAAAATAGGAGGGCAAAAAGATGAAATACACCAATTTTCTCAAAACCATCCTTTTCCTTTCGGCGATTGCATGCATCCTCTCCTGTAGTGAGAAAAAATATGAAACCGTTGTCCCGAAAATCGTTGATGTGACATCAGGTGCCGATATTGCTTTCAAGGCGATTGGAGGAGAGGGCGATATTCAGGTATCTTCTTCCGAAGGGCAAGTTACTGCTACCACGCAACAATCGGACTGGTGCCACCTTACGCAAAATGGAAACACGATTCATGTAGTTGTGGACAATCATTCCGGTTTGGAAAGCCGTTATGCCGTTATCGACCTCAAGGCCGGAGAGGCTACCGGCAAAACCATTGTCCACCAGTATGGTATTATCGTACGTTCTCTCACTGTAGAAGATAAGAACGTCAATAACAAGGAACAGGATATTGTATTCCCCTACGATGCCAACGAATCCGTCATCGTAGCCACTACCGATGTAAACTGGCTCACCATCTCCACCGATAAAGAAACCTTGAAGCTTCATGTTGCGGAAAATGCGGAAAAAGGTTTCCGTGAAGCACTTGTAAATTGGTCAATCGGTCAGATGAAAGGTGAATTCAGTGTAATTCAGTTTGACGCCCTTGATGCCGGACTTCTTGGCGATTGGACTTGGACGGTTATCAATGCCGCCAATAACCGGTCCATGACCATGAATGCAACCCTTTCCGAAAATATCGAAGAATTGGTTCTTGGACTTAAGTATAGTACTGCCGGAGACTGGTCGACACCGGTTATCATCAATGGTAAAGAAATCAAAATCCCTCTGGGAGAAGATATCGGACAGTACAAGACCTCTTCCAAGACCTATCATACTTTCCCGTTGATGGCTGCGGGCTCCGCCGCTATCCAATATGCAAATGCAGTCAGCACAGGATACTTCAACCTCTCTTTGAGCAAAGACGAGACGACAGGAAAATGGAAGGCCGTCGGTAATTTCGATGAGTATCCCGGTATGAATTTCCGCTTGGAGTTCTTTGAAAGTGCCGAACATACTGGTACTTCCGGGTCCCGTCTTGCCATGAAGAGCATTACGGCAACGCAGAAATAACCAGAATTAATCCTGACTCAGGATTTCATTCTGAACTTGCACGGAGGCTTCGTGGATGGCGTTGAAGACGTCTTTCACGAAGCCTTCCGTTAATCCGTAGCCCTGGCCTTTGGACACCATCTCGCCCAGCAGCTCGTCCCAGCGGGCCGTCTGGAGGATGGCAATATTGTGCTCTTTCTTGAACAGACCAATCTTCCGGCTGATCTCCATACGGGATTTCAGCGTAAAGAGCAGGTTCTCGTCCAGGATATCTATCTGTGCCCGCAACTGGTCGATATTCTCGCGGTAGTCCACGCTGTCCGAGTCCTTCTCACGGATGATCAGCGACGCGAGCAGGCGGCCCAGCGCATCCGGTGTGAGCTGCTGCTTGGCGTCGGACAGGGCGCAGGACGGGTCGCAATGGCTCTCGATCATCAGTCCCTCCAGGCCCAGGTCCATGGCCCGCTGCGAAATTTCGGCCAGGAAATCGCGGCTGCCGCCCATGTGCGACGGATCGGCGAAGAACGGCAGTTCCGGGAAACGGCTGCGCAGTTCAATGGCAATCTGCCAGCCCGGAGCGTTGCGATAAGCCGTTTTCTCCAACGAGGAAAAACCGCGGTGGATGACGCCCAGCTTGCGGATGCCGGCACCGTACAGGCGCTCCAGCGCACCAATCCACAGGTCGATATCGGTATTCACCGGATTCTTCACCAGGATGGGAATGTCCGTTCCCTGCAAGGCATCGGCGAGTTCCTGCATCAGGAAGGGATTGGCGGTGGTACGCGCCCCGATCCACAGGTAATCCAGCCCATATTTCAAGCATTCATAGACATGCTTGGCACTGGCCACCTCGGTGCCCACTTTCATACCCAGTTCTTTCTGGACGCGTTTCATCCAGCGAAGGCCTTCGGAGCCCACTCCTTCAAAGGAACCCGGATGGGTACGCGGTTTCCAGATACCGGCCCGGAAGACATGGATGCCCTCGCGGGCGAGCCCCGTGGCCGTTGTCATCACTTGTTCTTCGGTTTCGGCGCTGCAAGGGCCGGCAATCACCATCGGCCGCGGCAGCGTAAAAAAGCCCCAGTCCGCTACCGGGACCAGTTCCCAATTCTGTGCCATTATCGAATAATCTTTTTGATGCGGTTGGCTTCTTCAATCAGTTCCCGCACCTTGGGTTCATCATATTCTTCCAGGGCCTGGCGGAACGCCTTCAGTTTGTCCCGATAGGTATCCAGTACCTGGATTACATTGTCGCGGTTCTGCAGGAGGATGGGCACCCACATGTTGGCACCGCTCTTGGCCAGGCGGACGGTGGAAGAAAAACCGCCGGACGCCAGGTCGAAAATATGTTTCTCGTCTTTTTCCTTGTCCAGGACCGTCAGGGCCAGGGCGAAGGACAAAACATGCGACAAGTGCGACACATAGGCCGTGTGCACGTCGTGGCTGGAAGAGCGCATGTAGGTGGGATGCATGTTCAGCGTCTCATACAGGGACTGGGCCACCGCCACCGCACGCGGGTTGGATTCCTCGGTATCGGCCAGGATGCAGGCCCGCCCGTCAAAGAGGTTGGGGATGGCCGCCCAGGGGCCGGAATACTCGGTACCCGCCATCGGGTGCGTGAGCACCAACTGCTTGCGGCAAGGATGATAGAGTACCGCCTGCGCCAGTTTTTCCTTGGTGGAACAGACATCCATCACGATTTTATCGGCATAGCCTTCCTTGTCGAACAGGTCCAGCACCCTTCCGATCACCTCGATCGCCGCGCTCACGGGAACAGCCACGAGGATGATGTCGCTTTCCCGCACACATTCCTCCAGCGGGACCACCCAGTCCACGATGCCCAGTTTCTCGGCCGCGGCCGCGGCTACCGGATCGGCCTCGACCCCCAACACGCTGCCGGCAAAGCCGCGGCGACGAAGGTCAATGGCCATCGAGCCGCCGATCAAACCGGTTCCGACAACGCCTAATGCATATTTTTTCATACTCCAACTGCTTTATATTCACCCAAAATATCCAGGTCCTTAATGAGCGGACGCACCGCCGTCAGCGCTTGCTGCCACCGGTTATAGTCCGAAAAACAGATATCGGCATAGAAGAAATACTGCCATTTCTCACCGGGGATGGGCAGGGACTGGATGCGCGTGAGGTTCATGTCGTAGAAGGACAGTACCGTCAGGATGTGCGACAGCGCGCCCGGGGTATGGGGCAGGGTGAAGCAGACGGACGCCTTGTCGGCCGGCCCCTCGGGTGGGGTCAGTTTTTCCGAAAGGACCACAAAGCGGGTGTAGTTGTCCGGATATGTTTCGATATTTTCCCGGAGGATTTCCAGGGAATACACCTCGGCAGCCAGGGCGGAAGCAACCGCCGCCACCCCCCGCAGGGCATACCGGGAAATCTCTTCCGCCGCCATGGCCGTATTCTCGGCCCGTTTCACCAGGGCCCAGGGACACTCCTTTTCAAAAAAAGCGCGGGTCTGGTCGATGGCCATGGGATGGGTACGCACCTCGCGGATGTCCTCCAGCCGCTGACCGGGCAGGGCCAGCAGGTTCTGGTGAATGTGCAGGTACACCTCTCCGATGATCCGCTGGGGATGGCGGCGGAGCAGGTCAAAATTCGGCAGAAGCCCACCGGAGGAGGTATTCTCGACCGCCATCACGGCCGCATCGGCCCGATGGTCCTCCATCGCCTGGTACAAACCCTTGAATGACTGGCATTCAACGATTTGGGCATCCGGGAAAAAGGCCCGGGCAGCCTGGTCATGGAAGCTGCCCCGGACACCTTGAATGGCGACTTTCGTCATATTTCAATCTTGTCAAGTTCGTTTTGTGGGACGGTTAAACCGTCAGGATTTCCTTTTCTTTGGCAGAAATGAGCGCATCCACTTCTTTCACCCGTTTGTCGGTGACTTTCTGCAGTTCGTCCTCTCCCTCTTTCTCGCCATCCTCGGACAGGCCGTCGTTCTTCTGGGCCTTCTTGAGGGCGTCGATACCGTCGCGGCGGGCGTTGCGGATGGACACCTTGCAAGTCTCTCCGGCCGCACCGGCTTTCTTGATCAGTTCACGACGGCGTTCCTCGGTCAAGGCAGGCACCACGCAGCGGATCACTTCGCCGTTGTTGGACGGGGTCAGGCCAACGTTGGCATCCAGGATCGCTTTCTCGATCTTGGAAATCATCGAGCGCTCCCAAGGCTGGATGACCAGCGTCTTGGCATCCGGCGTGGTAATGGAGGCAACCTGGCCGAGCGGGGTGGGGGTCCCGTAATAATCGACCGTCACGCCGTTGAAGATGGACGGATTGGCTTTTCCGGCCCGATAGGTCTTAAGGTCTTCCTCCAGGAAAGCCAGCGAATCCAGCATCTTCCGGTCTGCAGCCTCTACGATTTCTTTTGCTTTCGGTAACATATCGATATCTGTTTTAATTGTTTATACGTGTACGAGCGTGCCGACTTTCTCGCCGTGAAGCAGGCGGGTCAGGTTGCCGGTCGCATTCATGTCGAAGACGATGATGGGCATGTTTCCTTCACTGCAAAGGGCGAAGGCCGTCTGGTCCATCACCTTCAAGTGTTTCGAAAGGGCCTCGTCAAAAGTGAGTTCCTCATACCTTACCGCGGTGGGATCCTTTTCCGGATCGGCCGTATAGACTCCGTCCACACGGGTGCCTTTCAGCAAGGCATCGGCCTTCAGCTCCAGGGCGCGCAGGGCGGCTCCGGAATCGGTCGTAAAGAAGGGATTGCCCGTTCCGCCCGAGATGAGGGCCACGCCGCCTTTCTCCAGGAACGCGACCGCCTTGTCCCGCATATAATAGGTAGCGATGGGCTCCATCGGAAGGGCCGTAAATACCTGGGCATCAACCCCTTCCTCTTTGATAAAGGTGGCCAGTGCCAGCGAGTTGATGACCGTGGCCAGCATGCCCATCTTGTCTCCGTCCACCCGGTCGAAACCCTTTCCGGCGCCCTGAAGGCCACGGAAGATGTTGCCGCCGCCATTGACGATGGCTACCTGCAGGCCGGCTTTCGCCGCCGCTGCAATTTCGCGTGCATAGGCACGCAGACTGTCCGGATCCAAGCCTTTTCCCTGCGGTCCGCCAAGGCTTTCGCCACTCAGTTTCAACAATACTCGTTTATACATACTGCTACACCTTTACAAAGTTTAACAAATTTATCAGAAAATTATGAAACTTGCAAGAAAGAGATTATCTTTGCGTAATTAAATTGGAATAAAACAAAAAGAATAATGGCAAATTTCCTGACATCCTCCATCGGTAAGAAATTCATCCAGAGCATCAGCGGAGCCTTCCTGATTATCTTCATGCTCCTCCATGCTTCTATCAACTTCTTCTCCGTTATTGATTCATTCAAAGGCACTTACGGAGCAGAAGACGGCCTGTTCAAAATGGGCTGCGACTTCATGGCCCTCCCCATCGTAACCGTCATGGTCCCGGTCCTGGCCCTGGGCTTCATTGTCCATATCGCCTACGGCTGCTACCTTACCTGGCAGAACATCCGCGCCCGCGGTGGTTACAATCGGTACGAGGTTGCCAGCAAAGCCGCCGCAGATTCCTGGTCGGCCAAGAACATGCTGGTGCTGGGTATTGTCATCCTGGGACTCCTGTTCTTCCACCTGACGCACTTCTGGGCCAAGATGCAGCTCGCCGAGTTCACCGGCGGTGAGGCTGAGAATCCGTACATGCTGCTGAACCTTACCTTCGGCAATATCTGGGTCGCCCTCTGCTACATCGTATGGTTCATCGCCATCTTCCTCCACATGAGCCACGGTTTCTGGAGCATGTTCCAGACGGTGGGCTGGAGCAACACCATCTGGATGAAGCGCACGAAGGTGATCGGCATCATCGTTGCCGCCGTCATCGTGCTGATGTTTATCTCTGTCGTCTGCAACGCCTATCTCCAGGCCAACGGATTGATTGGATAAATTTTTTCATTTTTTCTTGCATTTTTGATTTCGATTGCTCATCTTTGCAAAAGTTATGAGAATGAACATGGTCAATAACTTCTGGTGGCGCACTTGCAGTTCCAATCTGTAAGTCGCTTTGCCGTAGTTATTATCCTGCACTATATGAAAGGCACGCTGACTTACAGCGTGCCTTTCTTTTTTTTCACCCGAGACAATTATTATTTTTAAACATTTAACAAATAACGTCATGAAACAGAAAAAGTACCTGCTTCCGGAGTCCGAGATTCCGACCCATTTTTTCAACATCCAGGCCATCATGCCCAACAAGCCACTGCCCTTCCTGCACCCTGCCACCAAGCAGCCGCTGAAGCCGGAGGATCTGTATCCCATCTTCTGTAAGGCCTGTGCCGATCAGGAACTCAACCAGACCGACGAATGGATTCCCATCCCGGAGCCGGTCCGCGAGCAGTATGCCGCCTACCGCTGCACCCCGCTGGTGAGGGCCTATGAACTGGAGGCCGCTTTGGGAACCCCTGCGCACATCTATTTCAAGAACGAAAGTGTATCGCCCGCCGGCAGCCACAAGCTGAACTCCGCCATTGCCCAGGCCTACTACGCCAAGGAGCAGGGAATCACCAACCTTACCACCGAAACCGGTGCCGGCCAGTGGGGCGGTGCGCTCAGCTATGCCACCAAGAAGTTCGGCATTGAATGCGCTGTCTATATGGTAAAGGTGAGCTACGAACAGAAGCCTTTCCGCCGTTCCATCATGCAGGCTTTCGGCGCAACCGTTACGCCCTCCCCTTCCATGAGCACCCGTGCCGGTAAGGACATCATCACCCGCAACCCCAACGACCAGGGTTCCCTGGGCTGCGCCATCTCCGAAGCCATTGAGCTGGCCGTGAACACCCCCAACTGCAAGTACGCCCTGGGTTCCGTGCTGAACCACGTGTGCCTGCACCAGACGGTCATCGGCCTGGAAGCCGAGAAACAGATGGCCCTGGCTGGAGAATATCCGGATATCGTGATTGCCTGCTTCGGCGGCGGCTCCAACTTCTGCGGCCTGTCCCTTCCGTTCATGCGCCACAACATCCAGGATGGCAAGAAGACCCGCTTCATCGCGGCCGAGCCCTGCTCCTGCCCCAAACTGACCAAGGGTAAATTCGAATATGACTTCGGCGACGAGTCCGGCATGACCCCGCTCCTGCCCATGTTCACCCTGGGCCACACCTTCAAACCCGCCGCCATCCACGCCGGTGGCCTCCGCTACCACGGTGCCGGTGTCATCCTCTCCCAGCTCATGAAGGACGGTTACATGGAAGCCGTTGATATCGAACAGATTGACGCCTTCAAGGCCGGCGTGCTCTTCGCCCGCACCGAGGGTATCATCCCTGCCCCGGAAAGCTGCCACGCCATTGCCGCCACCGTTACCGAAGCCCTCAAGTGCAAGGAGACCGGCGAACAGAAGACCATCCTCTTCAACCTCTCCGGCCACGGATTCGTGGACATGAGCGCCTACGACCAGTATTTCTCCGGCGAAATGCAGAACTACCATGTTTCCGATGCCGACCTGGCCAAGTACATTGCCAGCGCCGATGCCCTGAACAAATAATCCTGAACGACCATTCATCGAATATGCTTTTCAGAGACAGAATCTACGCAGTCCGC
This sequence comes from uncultured Bacteroidales bacterium, assembly GCA_900317925.1. Taxonomy (GTDB): domain Bacteria; phylum Bacteroidota; class Bacteroidia; order Bacteroidales; family UBA932; genus Cryptobacteroides. Next base: position 52,671 of record ONIQ01000004.1, read on the forward strand.
GACCTCATGCGCACACACGGCTGGGATGCCGTTATCATCCCCGAGAGTCTGGTTTCCTGGCTTTCGGGATTTACCGGTGAAGGCGAAATGGTCATCACACAGGACCATGCCGGTCTTTGGACCGACAGCCGCTACTTTATCCAAGCCAACCGGGAGCTGGCCGGAACAGGCGTAGAGATGCATAAAAAGCAGGTGATGGATTGGGTCAGTATGCCCCAATGGCTCCGGAAATACTTCGCAGAAACCTATCGCGACATCGTCATTGCGGTGGATGGGCAGGCGCAAAGCTTTGCTTCGGTCGATGCCATCCGGGAAGCCCTCCTGGACGGGGGCCGCGAAGAAGGGGAAGACTTCCACATCGTCAACGCCCCGGAATGGATAAACGCCATCTGGCAGGATCGGCCAGCCGCCCCGCATGGTCCGGTAATGCTGCTGGATACCGTCTATACCGGCTGGACCCGCGAGCAGAAGCTATCCTGGCTTCGTGGGCAATTGGATGCAAAAGGCTGCGATGCCATCCTGCTTACCGCCCTGGACGAGGTTGCCTGGATGTTGAATGTGCGGGGCAGTGACGTCCCCTTTGTTCCGGTAGTCTGTTCGTACCTCATTGTTACCCGGAAAGAAGTCCTTTGGTTTGTGCGCAAAGAAGGCATGCCGGACGACGGGCTGGACCTCCTGCAACAAGAAGGCATCGAAATTTTGGATTACGACGATGTAGGCCTGGCCCTCGCGGGCGGCCTGTCCGACCGGGGTATCCTATCGCTCTGGTTCGACCCCGATACCCTGAATTATGACCTCTACGACGCCCTGATGACCCACTCCCTGGCAGACGGTGCCCTGGCAGGCCGCTCGCCGGTAACCCTGCGCAAGGCCGTCAAGAACGAGGTCGAGATAGCCGGAATGAAAAAAGCCCACCTGGTAGATGGCCTGGCCCTGGAAAAATTCTTCTACTGGCTGGAGCGATCCCTGGCGGCCGGCACGGACATCACCGAATGGGAGGCTGCCGAAAAACTGGCGGAAATCCGCCGGCAGGCCGCTGGTTATCAAGGCGATAGTTTCCTGACCATTTCGGCCTACGGCCCCTCCGCCGCCCTGCCGCACTATGTCACGCAGGAATTGAACTCGGTCCGTCTGGTTCCGGAAGGCCTGTACCTGCTCGACTCCGGCGGCCAGTATCTGTTCGGCACCACCGACTGCACCCGAACCCTTCCCCTGGGTCCCCTTACCGACCTGGAACGGGAAGATTATACCCTGGTCCTGAAAGGCCATATCGCCCTGGCGCGCGCCGTCTTTCCCAAGGGGACGGCCGGCTGCCAGATCGATGTCCTGGCCCGCAATCCCCTGTGGCAGAGCAAACGCAATTTCGGGCATGGAACCGGACACGGCGTGGGTTCCTTCCTGAATGTCCACGAAGGGCCGCAAAGCATCCGGCAGGACTTTAACAAACAGGCCCTGCTACCGGGCATGGTCGTTTCCGACGAGCCCGGCATCTACCGCGAAGACCGGCATGGGGTACGGCACGAAAACCTGCTCCTGTGTGTTGAGGACGGTTCCAATGACTTTGGCACCTGGCTCCGTTTCGAGACGCTCACCCTTTGTCACTTTGACACCACGGCCCTGGTACCGGAGCTCCTCAACGCCGAAGAAATAGACTGGCTCAACGCCTACAATGAACGCGTCTTCCAAACCCTTTCGCCCCACCTCGGCCCCGAAATCTCCGCCTGGCTCCGCGACAAAACCCGCGCCATCTAGAAATACTTTTTCTCCTGACGGTAGAGGGCGATAAAGATAAAGATCAGCAGGGTAAAGGCCCAGAGGGAAGAACCGCCGTAACTGAGCAACGGCAACGGGATGCCGATTACCGGCATCAGCCCGATGGTCATGCCGATGTTGATAAACAGGTGCATGAAGATGCAGGATGCCACACAATAGCCGTAAATGCGGGTAAACTGTTCGCGGCATTGCTCGGCATCGCGGATAATCCGATAAACCAGGAAAACGTACAGGAGCACCACGAGCGCGCTTCCGAGGAAACCCCATTCCTCGCCCACCGTACAAAAAATAAAGTCCGTACTCTGCTCCGGGACAAAACCATAGGTCGTCTGCGTCCCGTTCAGGAAGCCCTTCCCGACAAATCCACCCGACCCGATGGCAATCAAACTCTGGTTCACGTTGTAGCCCACGCCGGCGGGATCGTCCTTCATGCCCAACAGCACCTCTATCCGTTTGCGCTGATGATCCTGCAACACGTTGTTGAAGATGAAATCCGTGGAATACACCAGCAGGACACCCGCCACCAGCACGCCCGCGGACAGGATCAGGAAGCTGTTCCGTTTCCGATAACCGTAAACCACCGCCCACGGAATCAGGCCGGCACACAGCATCAGTAATATATATATCGGTTTGATTTTCAACACAATAACCGACGGAAAGAAGGCAAACACCACCAGCAGCGGCAGGCACACCGCCAACCACCAGCGGATCCCGTCCCGGAACCGGAACGCGTTCACCAGGGATATGATTCCCATCAGGACCAGGATGGAGGCATAGGGCGATGCCGTCAGCGTAAGGATAAAGAGCAAAATAACCAGGCCGATGCCCGCCAGCACCCAGCCGGACATTCCTTCGCGGTACAGGACAAACAGGAAGCCCACATAGACCAGGGCAGAACCCGTTTCGCTCTCGGCCAGGATGATCAGCATCGGAACGCCCACCACCAGCGCGGCATACCCAAAGTCCCGCATCCGGGATAAACGGAAGCCCTGCCGGCTCATCAAACTGGCCAGCAGCAGCGACGTGGAAATCTTGGAAATCTCGGCCGGCTGAAACTTGACCGGACCCAACTCAAACCAGGAATGGGAGCCTTTCACATCCTTTGACACAAAGATAACCAGCACCAAAAGGAAGGCCACCCCCAGGTAGAACAACAGGGAGCCGCTTTCCCAGGTCTGTGCCGGGATGACAAACAGCACCAGGCCCGCCAAGCCGAAGGCAGTCAGGATCCAGATGAACTGTTTCCCGCTGCGGAAGCTCCAGTCAAAAATGGAAGAGGGCCCCGACGAATGGATGGAAGCATAGATATTCACCCAGCCAATCAGGACCAGCACCAGATAGACACCTATCAGATGCCAGTCAATCGACTGTTTCAAGCCTCTTTCGTGGGTACCCTGCCGCATATCAGTCAGTCTTTACACGCGCCATTAAATTCCCTTCCAGCACCCGCTTCTCCATGTCCGGACGGCTGATGGAACCTTTCAGATACCGTTCGATGAGCAGCGACGCAATCGGACAGGCCCAGGTAGCACCGAAGCCCGCATTCTCGATATAGGCCGCCACCGCAATCCGGGGATTATCCTTGGGCGCGAAGCAGATGAACACCGAATTGTCCGCACCACGGGGATTCTGAGCCGTTCCCGTCTTGCCGCAGATGTCCAGGCTGTCCACGTGGGCCACCCAGGCGGTTCCGCCCATGCCGGCACCGCTGTTTACCGCCCGCCACATCCCCTGCACTGCCCGCGGAAAGTGTTTCTGCTCCACCATGGTATATTGGCGCTCCTTGTATTTGTCTTCGATTTCCACATCCTCGTATTCCTTGATGATATGCGGGATGATGTACCAGCCCCGGTTGGCCATGATGGCGGCCAGGTTGGCAATCTGGAGCGGCGTCACCCCCACTTCACCCTGTCCGATGGAGATGGATTTGATGGTGGCGAATTTCCATCCGCCCAGCCGGGCCGGATAACGCTTGTCATAGAGTTTGGAAGAAGGCAGGGTGCCCCCCAGTTCGGCGGGGAAATCGCTGCCCAGGGGGTGTCCGAAGCCAAAACTCTGCACATACTCGTTCCATTTGTCCAGGGCCGCGCCAATCGAGGGATATTTCCGGTTCTCCAACACGTCCCGCAACGCAAAGGTAAAATAGGAATTGCACGACATCATGATGGCCTCTTCCAGGTCCAGGGGCGATTTGTGGCCGTGGCAGCCCGGACGATGGTCGCCCAGCGGATATCCGTGGGCGCAGGGGAACATCATCTCCGGCCGGAGCGTCCCCTCCTCCAGGCCGATCAGCCCGTTCACCAATTTGAACACCGATCCGGGCGGATAGGGCGCCTGAACGGCCCGGTTGAACATGGGTTTATACGGATTGGAAGAGATTTCTTTGTAATGACGGCCGATATCGGCCAGCATGTCCACATCGATACCGGGACTGGACACCATGGCCAGGATTTCCCCCGAGGACGGTTCAATGGCCACCAGCGAGCCCACCTTGTTCTGCATCAGCAACTGTCCGTATTGCTGGAGATCGGCATCGATCGTGGTCATGATATCCCGGCCGGGAACGGCCTCCTTGTCCATTTCCCCGTCGCGGTAGTGATCTTCAATCTGGTTATGGGCGTTCCGCAGGTAAATGTGATACCCTTTCTCGCCCCGCAAGTCCTTTTCGCGGGCCGCTTCGATGCCGGTCTTGCCGGCATAATCCCCGCTGCGATACTCGTCCGCATGCGTTTTCAGAAAGGCGGCATCCACTTCGGAAACATAGCCCAGCAGGTTCCCGCCCGCATTTACCGGATAGTCCCGGATGCTTCGGGCCTGCCCCTTGAAGCCCGGGAACTTGTATTTCAATTCATCGAACCGCATGAAGGTTTCCGGTGGAATCTGCTTCAGCAACACCACGCTCTGCCAGCCGATCTTGCGGCGGAAGCGTTTGTATTCGGCCATCTTCTCGCGGATAAAATCCGCCTCGACCCCCAGGGACGATGCCAGCAGCAGGGTGTCGAACGCCTCCACCTCGCGCGGCGTGCACAGGATATCGTACGCCACCTTGTTGCCCACGATGATCTTGCCGTTGCGGTCATAAATGACGCCCCGGGTAGGATAGATGATATCATAGACCATCGAGTTGTTCTGCGCGCTGGTCTTGTATTTGTCGTCCAGGATCTGGATGGAGAACAGCTTTACCAGTAGGATGGCTGCCGCCACCCCCAAACCGATGAGCAACCGGGCCATCCGGGGATTCAACTTGTCATCGGTCATTGATGGAGAAATAAACGATGGCCAAAAGGGAAAGCACGTAACTCGCGGACAGGGAAGCGAAGAACCGGGCATAGAAAAACCAGGCCGGTCTCATTCCGGAACCGTCCAGCCAGATATAGGTCAACAGGAAAAGCGCCAGACAAAGGAGAATCACCAGGGATACTTTCCCCAATCCGTTTTTGTGGATGGAAAAATCCTCTCCGCGGGCAAAGAGGCCGGTACCGAACACCCAGCGGATGAAGGTTTTGCGGACCAGGGCCACCGGCAGGAGGGCCACCACATTCAAGCCCGGAACGCCATCGGCCAGGAGATCCACCGCCAGGGCCGTCACGAACGATATCAACAATACCTGCGGGGTTGCATAACGCAGGGGAATGCTCAGGACCATGACAGGCAGGAGGGTGAGCAGGATATAGGGGGACAACATGAAATAATTACACAACAATAGTTGCATAATCAACAGCAGGATATACCTGCCGAAGAAGCCCAGTTCCCTGGACATCATCTGATGTGCCTCCTACTCATTTCCCAATATGTCGATTTCGTCCCTGCCCCGGTTTTCCACCACCGTCACATAACGGAGAGAGGAGAAATCCTGGAACAGGGTCACCTTGATTTCATGCATGGCACCGTTTACGATGCGCGAATCGCCCGTTACTCCCAGGGGAATGTCGGGCGGAAAGACAGACGAAAAGCCGCTGGTATAGACCGTATCGCCTTTTTCGAACTTGAAATGCAGGGGAATCTCTTTCAGCAAGGCCCCGTCCGTCGAATGGCCGTCCCAAATCAGCGGACCCATGGCCCCTTCCGTTCCCAGGCGGGCGCTGACACTGACCTCCGCATTCTGGAAGGAAAGCACGTACGCGTAATGCCGGTGAACCGCATCCACGATCCCCACCACTCCTTTGCTGGTGATAATGGCGGAACGCTGTTCCACCCCGTCGTCCGAGCCTTTGTCGATAATGAAATAATTGTGCTGCCGGTTGCGGCTGATTTTTACGATACTGGCAGGCAGGTAAGAAAAGGCCTGGCTCTGCTGCAGTTCCCGCGCCCGCTGCTCGCCCGCGAGGTCCGAAAGCGCTTTCTGACTGGCCTGCAGCCGGACCAGGAGTTCATGGTTGTCTGCCGCCAGGCGGTCGTTTTCTTTCTTGAGCGAAAAATAACGGCCCATCTGCTGGTTGGCACCCCAGACGTTCGCCATGAAATGATGCGCCACCCGGGATACCCAAAGACCTTGCAGCGTGGAGCTCTTCCGGAGCATGACAAACCCGGCCCCCTCCAGGATCAGGAAAAGGACCAGGCTGACCACGATGGGAAGGATTTCTCGGCTGCGGGGCATCGGATCAGCGCATCAGGAAGGGATAATTCTCGGTATTCTTCAAAGCCAGGCAGGTTCCGCGGGCCACGGCGCGGAGGGGATCGTCGGCCACATAGAACGGAATGTTCACTTTCTCCGTAAAACGCTGGGCCAGACCGCGCAGCAGGGCGCCGCCGCCGGACAGATGGATGCCGTTTTCCACGATATCGGAATACAGCTCCGGAGGCGTCTGTTCCAGCACGTGCATGATGGCGGCCTCGATCTTGGCAATGGACTTGTCCAGACAGTGGGCGATTTCCTGATACGTGATGCTGGCCTCGACGGGATGGCCGGTCATGAGGTTCGGACCGCGGACAATGAAGGGTTCGGGTTCCTCGTCCAATTCGGGCAGGACGGCCCCAACGGCGATCTTGGTCTTCTCGGCCGTAATCTCCCCCACCTTGATGTTATGCTGCTGGCGCAGGTAGTACTGAATGTCATTGGTCAGCTCGTCCCCAGCCGTCTTGATGCTCTCCTGCACCACGATACCGCCCAGGGAGATCACGGCGATTTCCGCCGTACCGCCTCCGATATCCACCACCATGTTGCCCTTCGGGGCCTCCACGTCCAGGCCGATACCGAGGGCGGCCGCCATCGGCTCGAAAATAAGGTAGACATCGCGTCCTCCCGCGTGCTCCGTGGAATCACGGACCGCACGGATTTCCACTTCCGTACTGCCGGAAGGGATACCCACCACCACTTTCAGGCTGGGGGCGAACAGGCTCTTGTGCTTGCTGTTCACCTGTTTGATGAAACCGCGGATCATCATCTCGGCCGCGTTGAAGTCCGCGATCACGCCGTCTTTCAACGGACGGACGGTCTTGATGCCCGGGTTGGTCCGCTCATGCATCAATTTGGCCTTCTGGCCCAGGGCGATGCAGGAACCGGACTGGTTATCGATGGCCACGATACTCGGCTCGTCCAATACGATCTGGTCGTTCTGGAAGATCACGGTATTGGCCGTTCCAAGGTCAATGGCGAGCTCTTGTGACAAAAAAGAAAATGCCATATTCGGTTAATTTTTGCTTTCTGACAGTATGTTTTCAAAACAACTTGTAAAAGTACGATTTTTATCGCAATTTTGCAATATGATTCCCAGATATGCCATCATCGTAGCCGGCGGCAGCGGTACCCGGATGGGGACCGACATTCCCAAGCAATTCCTCGACCTGGACGGGAAATCCATCCTGCGCCGCAGCATAGAACGCTTCACGGAAGCCCTGGAAGGCGTTCACATCATTACGGTCCTTCCCAAAGAACACATCGATCTTTGGAAGGTCCGTTGCCTGCAAGATAATTTTATTGTTCCGCAAATCCTGGTGGCAGGCGGAATCACCCGTTTTCACTCCGTCAAAAATGCCCTCGCCAAAGTCCCCGGCCATGCGGTGGTCGGCGTTCATGACGGGGTGCGCCCTTTCGTATCGGCCGGCCTCCTCCGGCGGATGTACGACCGGGTTTCGGGCGGATGTCCGGCCCTCATTCCGGTGCTCCCCTGCACCGATACCCTCAAGGCCCTGCAGCGCGTCACCGGCGAGGACGGCCTTTCCCGCCTGGAAACGATTCCCGGTATCGAACCGGACCGGAGCATCCTCTATGGGGCGCAGACGCCCCAGGTTTTCCGCGCCGACGTGCTCAAAGCCGCTTATTCCCAGCCGTTTAACACCGCTTTTACCGATGACGCATCGGTGGTATCGCACAACGGGACGCCGCTTTCCTACACCGAAGGAGAGCGCCTCAACCTGAAAATAACAACCCCGGACGATCTCATTCTCGCCCGGGGAATCCTGACTATTTGAGCGTACCGTTCTCCGCGGCCCGGATCATCTTCTCATTGGCAGAGACATAGACCTCGACCCGACGGTTCTGGGCGCGACCCTCTTTGGTGGCGTTGTCGGCCACCGGCATGGTGAAGGACTTTCCTTCGGACTTGATCCGGCTGGAAGCGATTCCGCAGGACTGCAGATAACCGGCCACGGCATTGGCACGCTGGGTGGACAGTTTCTCGTTCACCTCGGCCGAACCCGTATTGTCGGTGTGGCCGTACACGGTCACGTCGGTGTCGGGCATATCGGCCATCTTGGCGGCGAATTCCTTCAGTTCTTTCTGGGACTGGGCCGAAAGGGTGGCTTTGTTCGTAGCGAAGAGGATGCCGTTGTCAAAGGTAACCTTGATGGCCTCCAGGCCGTTTGCGTCGGTAACCGTTTCGACCTTGGCGTTCAGGGCGGCCAGTTCTTCGGCTTTCTTGTCCATCTTGCGGCCGATCAGGGCACCCGCTCCACCGCCGACAGCCGTTCCGATGGCGGCGCCGATAGCGGCACTCTTGCCATCATGGCCGATGAGGCCTCCGATAACGGCACCCAGGGCGGCGCCTGCACCGGCACCCGCTACGGTCCCGGTCGCGGTTTTGTTCCAGGAGGAACAGGCTCCCAGCACAAATACGCTGAGAAGGAAAACAGGGATAAATTTTCTCATTATTTTAGTTTTTTAGTTATATACAAAAATAAAGAATAATTCTTGAGGATGCAAAAATAATTGCTACCTTTGAATCTTATGATACGTATTGCCATCCAATCGAAAGGGCGACTGAGTGAAGAGAGCCTCGCCCTACTGGCCGAAATCGGCATTAAAATCGATGATTCGAAACGGAAATTCCTGGCCCAGACGCCCGATTTTCCGTTGGAACTTTTGTATATGCGCGACGATGACATCCCGCAGGTAGTGGCCGCCGGAACGGCCGACCTGGGCATCGTCGGCCTGAACGAAGTGGAAGAGCGGGGTTTCCCCCTGCAGGTGGTCCGCAAACTGGGATTCGGAGCCTGCCGCATCTCCCTCGCCATTCCCAAGGCGGACGAATACGACGGACCGGCCTGGTTCGAGGGAAAACGCATTGCCACCTCCTACCCCGGCATCCTGAAGCGGTATCTGGCCGAGCATCACATCAACGCCAAGGTGGAAGTCATTACCGGCTCGGTGGAGATTGCCCCCGCCGCCGGCATCGCGGACGCCATCTTCGATATCGTTTCCTCCGGTGGCACCCTGGTGTCCAACGGATTGAAGGAAGTGGAGAAGGTATTCTTCTCGGAAGCCGTCCTGGTATCGGCCGGGCCGCTTGCCGATGAAAAACAGGCCCTGCTGGACGAGATCCTGTTCCGGCTGGATTCGGCCGTCGTGAGCCGCAAGAAGAAATACCTGCTGATGAACATTCCCGAAAGCGCCCTCGACGAGGCCGTGCGCATCCTGCCGGCCATGCGCAGCCCGACCCTGATGCCGCTTACCGCCAAAGGCTGGTATTCCATGCATTCGGTGGTGGAGGAAAGCCAGCTGTGGGAGAAGATCCGCCAGCTGAAAGCCATTGGTGCAGAAGGAATCCTGGTTCTGAATATCGACAAAATCATTCCGTAAGATGAAGATTTTCGATCACCCCGCCCAATCCCAATGGGCGGAGCTTTGCGCGCGCACGCGGAAAGACGATCCGCAGGTAGCCGCCCGGGTGGATGCCATCCTGGAGCGGGTCCGCACGGAAGGCGATGCCGCCCTGCAGGCCCTCTCGCTGGAGATTGACCGGCGGCCGCTGGCTGTCCTGCCCGGCGAGGAAGGCCTCCCGCTGGAGGTTCCCGCCTCCGATATCGCGGCAGCGGCCGCCCGGGTCCGTCCCGAGGTTCGCGAAGCCATCGCCACGGCCGCCGGCCACATCCGCGCTTTCCACGAGGCCCAGCTGCCCCGCGAGATCGTGGTGGAAACGGCTCCCGGCGTGCGTTGCATCCAGCGTCCGGTCCCGATCGAACGCGTGGGTCTCTATATTCCGGGCGGCACTGCCCCCCTGTTTTCAACCGTGCTGATGCTGGCCATCCCGGCCGCCATCGCCGGTTGTCCGGAGGTGATCCTGTGTACGCCGGCCGGCCCGGACGGCAACATCGCCCCGGAAGTGCTGTACGCCGCCTCGTACTGCGGTATCCGGCGCGTTTTCTGCCTGGGAGGCGCCCAGGCTGTCGGGGCAATGGCCTACGGTACGCAGACCGTCCCCAAGGTAGATAAGATTTTCGGGCCCGGCAACCGCTACGTGACCACCGCCAAACAGCGGGTCGCGGGCAGCACCGTGGCCATCGATATGCCGGCCGGTCCGTCCGAGGTGATGGTCATTGCCGATGAGCAGGCCCAGCCCGCCTTCGTGGCGGCCGACCTGCTGTCGCAGGCCGAGCACGGGGCAGACAGCCAGGTCATGCTGGTGTGTCCCTCGCGCCAGATGGCCGAGGCCGTCGTGGCCGAGGTGGAGCGCCAACGGGCGCTGCTGCCGCGGGCCGACTTCGCCGCCAAGGCCCTGGAGAACAGCCGGGCCGTGATTTTGGACAAACTTGACGACATTGTCGCCTTTGCCGATACCTATGCCCCCGAGCACCTGATCGTGAACACCCGTGAACCCTGGACCATTGCCGACCGCGTCCGCGCGGCGGGCAGTGTCTTCGTGGGCGCCTGGACGCCGGAGAGTGCCGGAGACTATGCCTCGGGTACGAACCATACCCTGCCCACCAGCGGCTGGGCCCGGTCGTTCAGCGGGGTGAACCTGGACAGCTTCCTCCGCAAGATGACCTTGCAGGAGATTTCCCGCGAGGGTTTGCAGGGCCTGGCCCCGACCATCACGGCGATGGCCAAAGCCGAAGGTCTCGACGCCCATGCGCGCGCGGTGACCACCCGCCTGGCCGCGGCCGGGGGACAGCCCTCCGGTTCGTTCGCGGAAACGAGGGAATATGCTCTCTCGCCGGAGGGCTGTTCCCCGGCGGATTCCCTTTCGGCTGGTTCCGCGGAGGAACAGGCGGCGATACGACGGGTGGTGAACCTCGTGCGGGAGAACATCGCCCAGTTGGCCCCCTATTCCACCGCGCGCGACGAATATTCCGGACCGGTGGGCATCTTCCTCGATGCAAACGAAAGCCCCTACCCTACCGGCTGGAACCGCTACCCCGACCCGCACCAGAAGGTCCTCAAGGAAAAGATTTCCGCCATCAAGGGCGTACCGGTCCAGAGCATCTTCCTGGGCAACGGCAGCGACGAAGCCATCGACCTGGTATTCCGGGTGTTCTGCACCCCCGGGCGCGACAACGTCGTAGCCATCGCCCCCAGTTACGGCATGTATTCCGTGGCAGCGGCCACCAACGATATCAGCCTGCATACGGTGCTGCTCGGAAAAGATTTTTCCCTGCCGGTCGAGGCCCTTGCCGCCGCCACCGACAGCCGTTCGAAGGTCCTCTTCCTCTGCAGCCCGAACAACCCCTCGGGCAATGCTTTCCCGCAGGAGCAGCTCATCGAGGTGATTCGACGCTTCCCGGGGATGGTGGTCGTGGATGAAGCTTATGCCGATTTCAGCACCAAGGGTTCCCTGCTGCCGCGGCTGGCCAAACTGCCCAACCTGATTGTGCTGCAAACCTTTTCGAAGGCTTACGGACTGGCAGGTCTGCGGCTCGGACTGGCCTATGCCCACCCGTACGTGATCCGGCTGATGAGCCAGGTCAAATACCCCTATAACATCAACCAGAGCACCCAACTGCTGGCGATGAAGGCCCTCGAGACCCCCATCGAACCGTATGTCCGGGAGATTCTGGCCCAGCGGGAGCGGCTGGTCGAGGAACTGCCGAAACTGCCCTGCGTGCGGAAAGTCTGGCCCAGCGACGCCAACTTCCTGCTGGTACAGTTCGACGACGCCGATGCAACCTATGCCCACCTGCTGGCCGACGGGATCATCGTCCGAAACCGCAGCCGTGTGCCCCTGTGCGCGGGCTGCCTGCGCCTGACGGTGGGTTTGCCGGAGGAAAACGACCGCCTGCTCGCTTCGCTCCAGCGGCTCTGTCATTTGCAAAAGACTGAATAACAATATATTGATATAATGGGAGATACGATTGCACCCAAAAAAGTCATCTTCGTTGACCGTGACGGGACACTGCTCGCCGAACCGGCCGATGAACAGATTGACAGCCTGGAGAAGTGCCGCTTCGTGAGCGGCGCCATCTCGGGGATGAAGGCCATCGCCGGTCTGGGATACGAGCTGGTTATGGTAACGAACCAGGACGGACTGGGCACGCCCGCCTTCCCGGAAGAGACCTTCTGGCCGTATCAGCATTTGCTGCTGGACACCCTGGAAAGCGAAGGCGTCGTTTTTGACAACATCCTCATAGACAAGAGTTTCCCGGAGGATAATGCGCCTACGCGCAAACCGCGGACCGGGCTGCTGGGCGCTTACCTGGACGGTTCGTACGACCTGGCGGCCAGCTTTGTCATCGGCGACCGTGACTCCGACGTGCAATTGGCGGCCAACCTGGGCGCAACAGCCCTGCAGGTCGGCCCGATGACCTGGGCGGAGATTGCCGAACGCATCCGCCGGACGGTCCGCCGCGCCACCGTGGCACGCAAGACCGCCGAGACCGATATCGCCGTAACGGTAGATCTGGACGGGGTGGGAGAATCGACGGTCGATACCGGGCTGAAGTTTTTCGACCATATGCTTACGCAGCTGGTGCATCACGGCGGAATCGCCCTCTCGCTTACCTGCAAAGGTGATCTGGAGGTGGACGAGCATCACACCATGGAAGACTGCGCCATTGCCCTGGGCGAGGCGCTGCGCGAGGCCCTGGGCGACAAACGGGGCATCGGCCGCTATGGCTTTGCCCTTCCGATGGACGAAAGCCGCGCCCTGGTGCTGCTGGATTTCGGCGGCCGGAGCGAGCTGGTCTGGGACGTGCAGTTTACCCGCGAATACGTGGGCGACACCCCTACCGAGATGTTCCGCCACTTCTTCAAATCCCTCTCGGATGCCATGCACGCCAACCTGTATGTGCAGGCACGCGGGGAGAACAACCACCACCTGGCCGAAGGCATCTTCAAGGCCTTTGCCCGGTCGTTGCGCCAGGCCGTGGCCCGCAACGTTTTTTCGTATGAACTTCCATCCAGCAAAGGATTGTTATGATAGCGATTGTCGATTATGATGCGGGCAATATCCGCTCGGTGGCCGGGGCCTTGGAACGCCTGGGCCAGCAGTATGAACTGACGGCCGATCCCGAGCGTCTGCTGGCCGCCGACCGGGTCATCCTGCCCGGTGTCGGCAATGCCGCACATGCCTTGGAAAGCCTGAGCCAGAGGGGACTCTGCGAGGTGATCCGTTCACTGCGCCGCCCCGTGTTGGGGATCTGTGTGGGTCTTCAAATTCTCTGTCGGGATTCCGAAGAAGGTCCGGTGGAGGGCCTGGGCGTGTTTGACGCCCATGTGCGCCGTTTCCCGGACGAGCCCCAGATCAAGGTGCCCCACATGGGGTGGAATGCCCTGGGAAATCTGGACGGAAAGCTGATGAAGGGGCTGCAGAGCGGCACCTTCGTGTACTTTGTCCACTCTTATTATCCCTCGCTGTGCCAGGATACCGTGGCCACCTGCCGGCACGGTTCCACGCTGTTCAGCGCCGCCCTGCGGTACGAGAACTTCTACGGCACCCAGTTCCATCCCGAGAAAAGCGGAGATGCCGGCAGTCGCATCCTCCAGAATTTCATCGACCTATGATCCGGATTGTTCCTGCCATCGACCTGATCGGAGGCCGCTGCGTGCGGCTTACGCGGGGCGATTATGCTACGAAAAAGGTCTATGATGCATCGCCCGTTGAGACGGCCCGACGCTATGCCGACTGCGGGGTGCAGCGCATCCACCTGGTGGATCTGGACGGGGCGAAAGCCTCCCAACCCTGCAACCTGGCGGTGCTGGAGCAGATTGCTGCCGCCGTTTCGTGCGAATTGGAATGGGGCGGCGGGATTGCCACCACAGACGATGTGGAACGGGTTTTCTCGGCCGGTGCCACCCACGCCATCGTGGGCAGCGTGGCGGCTTTGCAGCCGGAGCGTTTCGAGGAGTGGCTGAGCCGATGGGGCTCCCGCATGATCCTGGGGGCCGATGCCCGGCAGACGGAGGGCCGTTGGCGGGTGGCCGTGAAGGGCTGGCAGGAGGAGGCGCCGCTGTCGCTGGATGCCATCCTGAGGCGCTTTGCGGGCCGGGAACTGCGCGAAGCCATCGTCACCGACATTGGCCGGGACGGCATGCTGCAGGGTCCCACGACCGGACTGTACGTCCAGTTGCAGGCCGCCTTCCCACAGGTGACCTTTACCGTGAGCGGCGGGGTGTCCTCGATGGATGATATCCGCGCGCTGGATGCCGCCGGCTTGCAGAAAGCCATTGTGGGAAAAGCCTTGTATGAAAATCGTATCACATTGAAAGATATTGCGTTATGGTCGCAAAAAGAATCATACCCTGCCTCGATGTAAAAGACGGGCAGGTGGTTAAGGGTATCCATTTCGAAGGGCTTCGCGAGGTTGGCGACGCCGTCGGAATGGGGGTCCGCTATGCCCGGGAGGGCGCCGACGAACTGGTGTACCTTGACATCAGCGCCACCCAGGAGGGGCGTAGCACCTTCGTGGACCTGGTGCGCGAAATTGCCCGCGGAATCGACATTCCCTTTACCGTGGGCGGCGGCATTTCGTCCATCGATCATGCAGCCCGCCTGCTGGATGCCGGCGCCGACAAGATTTCGCTGAATTCATCGGCCATTGCCGATCCGTCGCTGATCACGCGGATTGCTTCGCAGTACGGCAGCCAGTTTGTGGTGGTGGCCATCGATGCGCGCACCCTTCCCGCCGGCAGCGGCAACTGGCTTTGCACGACGCATGGCGGCAAGGTACAGACCGAACGGGAACTGTTTGCCTGGGCGCACGAAGCGCAGGAGCGGGGTGCCGGCGAGATTCTGTTTACCTCCATGGACCATGACGGCACGTGCAAGGGCTACGCCTGCGAGGTGTATGCCCGCCTGCATGAGGAACTGAAGATCCCGGTCATCGCATCGGGCGGAGCCGGGAGCATTGCCGATATCGTGGAGGTGCTCACCACCGGACAGGCCGATGCCGCCCTGGCCGCCAGCATCTTCCACTACGGGCAGATCTCCATTCCCGACCTGAAGAAAGCCCTAGCCGAAGCAGGCGTAAACGTAAGACCGACAGACATTTAACCCTACCGAATACGATGGATTTCAACGATTTTGACTTGAGCAAGAATGAGGGCGGGCTACTGCCGGCCATCATCCAGGATGCCCGCACGCGCAAAGTTCTGATGCTGGGCTACATGAACCGCGAGGCCTTTGAAAAGAGTGCCGCCGAAGGGCTGGTTACCTTCTACTCCCGCACCCGAGGCTGCCTCTGGACCAAGGGAGAAACCAGCGGCAACTTCCTGCATATCAAGAAGATGTACAAGGATTGCGACAGCGACACCCTGCTTGTCGAGGCCATCCCCGACGGGCCCACCTGCCACCGCGGCACGCTGAGCTGTTTCGATACACCCGATTCGGAAGGTTTCCTGGGCGAGCTGGCCGAGGTCATCCGCGGCCGCCACGAGCAGATGCCCGAGGGTTCCTACACCACGAAACTATTTATCAAAGGGGTGAAAACCATCGCCAAGAAAGTAGGAGAAGAAGCGGCGGAAGCCGTGATCGAAGCGGTAGACGGCAACCGCGACCGTTTCATCTACGAGACCGGCGACCTGCTCTACCACCTGCTGGTTCTCATGGAGCAGATGGGCGTAAGCCTCGCCGACGTGGAAGGCGAACTGGCCCTCCGGCACCGGTAAACCCTTGCTAACCAGATATTTTTTAACACCCTATTATATGAAAAAGTTGTTATTCTTGGCTGCTCTTTGTCTGGCAGCGTTTGCCTGCGGCTCAAAAGAAGACCCGAAGGAAGAACAGCCCGCCACCATCACCCTTCCGGAAGGTCTGGCGGACACCGGCGTGGACCTGGGCTTTGACGGAATGCCCGTCAAATTTGTCATTACCTCCACGGCCGACTGGACCCTTGAAACGGAAGATGTCAAGTCTTCCTCCTGGCTGAAACTCGATCCCCTGTCCGGAAAAGGCGGGCAACCCGTAACCGTGACGGTATCGGCCTCGGAAAACACCACGGAGAAAGAACGCCTGGCCAAGGTTACCGTCAAATCCGTCAAAAACAGCAAGACCTTCACCGTCAAGCAGGCCTTCAAACAACCCGCGGTCCAGGGCGTGAAAGCCGGATACAACGACTTCCTGGGCAACTGGCTGGTTACCGGAACCGAGCACGTCTGGTTCTACTCCTTCGAAGAGGTAAAGAACCCAAAAACCTACACCTACGACATCCAGATCGAGGCGGACGAAACTGGAAAGACCTACCGCATCCTCAACTGGGAAACCGGCGCCACCGCCGAGGACAGGAAGAACCTGTACTACGGGTCAAAAGTGGAGCAGTCCCTCTACGATTATCTGCGCAACGTAGCCAAGGTTCCCGCCGCCGTCAAGGCCTGGTACGATGCGGATCTGGGGCAGATGCACATTGACATGCAGGTGCTGTATACGAATCCGAGCAAACCCCAAACGGTTGAGTTCCTGGGCGATACCGTCGACCCGGACGGTCACATGTGCATCGGATCCTTCAATTCCAAGCCCGGCGATACCGACCGCGCCTATACCATCTGCGATTTTATCTTACTGAAAGACGGAACGGTGCATATCGACAAGAGCACGCTGGAGGGGAAGACCTACTCGCCCTATATGGCTTTCATGGGCTACGTCCGGTACGACGGCTTCCTTCAGGAAATGCACTTCAACAAGCATTTCGCCTTCCCGTTCTCCATGAAGCACAAACAGTAGCGATTTCCGGGAATGCAGGTACGAAAAAGCAAGAAAAAGCGAAAAAAATTTGCAAACATAAAAATTGTTCGTACCTTTGTAGTCCCAACGCGGAAATAGCTCAGTTGGTAGAGCACGACCTTGCCAAGGTCGGGGTCGCGAGTTCGAGTCTCGTTTTCCGCTCCAAGAGATGCACTACGGTGCATCTCTTTTCTTTTTATTTCTTTTGCGTTTTCTATGAATTCCGATATAATTGACATTTAACGGCCTCTGGCATGGCAGGTCCCTCCGGAAAACGATTTGCCTGGACCTGGGGTCCAATTATATGGGCTGGACCTGGTCCACCACTTGTGCCCCCGAAGGGCCTACGGTCCATTGTCACTGGACCTGGTCCAAGGGATAAAGTTGGACCTGGACCAAAGCTGGTGCATTTCGCACACGAATCTGGTATCATCACTGCGACCTTCCGGGGAGAGGGACTCCAGTCAGGAAGGTCGGTTCTATGATGGACGCCA
>ONIQ01000045.1 GCA_900317925.1 uncultured Bacteroidales bacterium
GGTATTTGCGGGCTGATACGATATACTCTGACATAACCTTACAAATATAGCATTAATTTTGCTAACTTTGCGCCCTATATGAAGACAAAGATTCAGAAAATCATTCTCGTGTGGTTCCTGACCGTCCTGGGCACCGCCGCATTCGGGCAGGCGACCATCCATACCCGAACCGATATCTTGAAAGATTTCACGCTCCGGACCACCCGCGTGGTGCTTTCCGGCGATGAACTCCTGGACCAGGTCCTGCAGGAGGAGGTTGCCTCCCGCTGGCGCATCTCCCCTTTCGAATTCTGCACGTTCAGCGAATTTGAAAACCAGAAAAACGACCCCGACTATTACTTTCTCCTGACCGCGCGGATGAAAGGCATCCGCTACCTGACCCTGGTAAAGGGCGGTCCGGGCGAAGGCATCGGAGACCTGTACGAAGTGGTTTCCCTGCCGCTTTCCCCGGCTGTCAGCGCATCGGGACGCGAACTGGTTTATCTGGGCGCCCTGCTCGATTTCATGCAGCTTTTCACGGACAGGGCCATGCAGCTTGCCTACAAGGGCAACAAAGCCATCAATAAGCTGGCGCACCGTCCGGGCAGGCTCTCCCACAAGCAGATCTATCTGTCGTCCGAGGACCTGTCTTCCAAGGTCGATGGGATAAAAGCCCGGTATTTTGACAGCGATTTCAGGGAAGTCCCCGAGGAAGAAGCGGACAAGATTTTCCTGGACAATACCTTCAATGCCATCGTAGGCTACACCGTCGTACCCGTCCAACCGGTATCGGGCGACTGGCAGTTCAAGATGCTGTTCGATGCCCGTACCAACGAGATGGTTTATTTCCGGCGCACCCGGGTCCGGGACACGGAAACCGCCGGATTCGACAGCACCGACCTCAAACGCATCAACATCGCACGCAAGCTCTAACAGGGATATGATCATTGGAAAAACCGGCTGCGGCCTGCAATACGCAGTCAAGAAGGGAGGATCGGCCGTGGCTTATTGCGCCTTGAGCATCCGCTGCGGCACCCGGGACGAGAAAGGATTTCCGAACGGGATCGCCCATTTTACCGAACACACGGTATTCAAAGGGACACGGCACAAGAGCGCCGCGACCATCAACGGCTACCTCGACCGCCTGGGCGGCGAGTTGAACGCCTATACCACCAAGGAAGAAATCGTCTTTCACGCCACCGTGCTGAAGGAAGACCTGCCGAAGGCGGCCGCGCTGCTGCTGGAGCTGGCTACGGACGCCTCGTTCCCCGAAGAGGAGATCCGCACGGAGCAGGGGGTGGTGATCGATGAGATCAAATCGTACAAAGACAGTCCTTCGGACGATGTGTACGACCGTTTCGAGGAGGCCCTGTTTGCCGGTCATCCGCTTTCCTCGCCCATCCTGGGCACCGAACGCAGCGTGAAGAAAATCACCTCCAAAGACCTGCTCGCTTTTGTACAAGACCGTTTCGTCCCCTGGAAAATGGCCCTTACCGTGGTGGCTCCGCTGGAAGAAAAGAAGATGGAAAAGACCGTCCGGCGGCTTGT
The DNA here is from genome assembly GCA_900317925.1 of uncultured Bacteroidales bacterium. Taxonomy (GTDB): domain Bacteria; phylum Bacteroidota; class Bacteroidia; order Bacteroidales; family UBA932; genus Cryptobacteroides. Next base: position 1,528 of record ONIQ01000045.1, read on the forward strand.
AGAAAAGGTTTTCAGCGAACGGACCTACGCGTTTACGGTCCAAACAACCGACTATTTCTCACCGGTTCCGCAGCACTTTGACAAAACCATCGAGAAGCACAACCACGAGGTGAATGCCGTTCTGGGCTGCACCGCCCCGTCCCTCTATAAAGAGAAAGACCGGCTGACGGCCATCCTGCTGAGCAATATCCTGGGCGGACCGGCGTCGAACTCCCTGCTGAATTCCCTCCTGCGCGAAAAACACGGATGGGTGTACGGCGTGGAGAGTTCCTATACGCAATATGCCGATACGGGCATCCTGGCCATTTGCTTCGGATGCGACCGGCCCAACGTGGACAAATGCTTCCGCGCCATCGGCCAGGTCCTGGCCCGCCTGACGGACAAGCCCTTGTCCGAACGCCGGCTCAAGGCCGCCAAAAAGCAGTTGCTGGGCCAGCTGGCCATATCGGCGGAGAACGGGGAGACCCAGTGCCTGGCCATGGGCAAGAGTCTGCTGGCCTTCGGCACCGTCACCTCCGAGCAGGCGAACCGGGAAAAGATTGAAGCCATTACCGCCGCCCAGTTGCAGACGATGGCCCGGGATCTCTTTGCCAAAGAGAACCTTTCCCGGCTGGTCTTCCTGTAAAAAAATGATTTTTTTTGTTTCATTTTTAAAAAATCTTTGTAACTTGCACTCGATTTTTGGTAAGCAAGCTATGCTGCGCACGTGGAATAATAATAATCAGGAGCAGTCTCAGAATCAGCAGGTTTTGAGCGTTTCTTCGTGCGTATAATACCAGCCGACAGGGCACATGAAAAAAAGAAACAAGTTTACAAACAACAAATAAGAGGCTGGTCCGGCGGACTTGCCTCTTTTCTTTTTTCAAGTGCAATGTTATAGCGGAGAATTAGGTTAGTTATTAATATGTGTATTTATGGACAGATTTGATCTCGTCAAGGAATCCTTCATGAAGAAGGAAGTCCCCGCCTGCGCACCTGCAGGTAAAACCTCCGATTACTATGGAGAGTTGGTCTTCGACCGCAAAAAGATGTGCAAATATCTTGATGCAGATAGCCTCCAGGCCCTTCTCGCCTGCATCGAAGGCGGCAAACCCCTGGACCGCAAAACCGCGGACGGCGTGGCCCGCGGCATGAAGGAGTGGGCCATCGAGCACGGTGTAACCCATGTTACCCACTGGTTCCAGCCCTTGACGGAAGGAACGGCCGAGAAGCACGACTCCCTGATCGATTACGACGGAAAAGGCGGTGTCATTGAAACCTTCGACGGGAAAATGCTGGCCCAGCAGGAACCGGACGCCTCGTCTTTCCCCAGCGGCGGCATCCGTGCCACGTTCGAAGCCCGCGGATATACGGCCTGGGATCCCACCTCGCCGGTTTTCATCCTGGACGACACCCTCTGCATTCCTACTGTCTTTATTTCCTACACAGGCGAAGCCCTGGACTACAAGACCCCGCTCAAGAAGGCCCTGAAGGCCGTGAGTGACGCCGCCGTGCCCATCTGCAAATATTTCGACCCCGGAGTGACCAAGGTCTACTCCTACCTGGGCTGGGAGCAGGAGTACTTCCTCGTGGATGAGGGTCTCTATGCCGCCCGCACAGACCTGATGATTACCGGCCGCACCCTCTTCGGCCACAGTTCTTCCAAGAACCAGCAGCTGGACGACCACTACTTCGCCGCCATCCCGCCGCGCGTGGCCGCTTTCATGCGTGATCTGGAGATTGCCGGCCACCGGCTGGGCATCCCGCTCAAGACCCGGCACAACGAGGTGGCGCCCAACCAGTTCGAGCTGGCGCCCATCTACGGCGAGACCAACCTAGCCAACGACCAGAACCAGATTGTCATGAACCTGATGAACCGCATCGCCCGCAAGCACGGTTTTGTGGTGCTCCTGCACGAGAAACCCTTCGACGGCGTAAACGGCTCCGGCAAGCACAACAACTGGTCACTGGGAACGGACAAGGGCACGCAGCTGCTCGCTCCGGGCAAGGATGCCAAGGGCAACCTGCAGTTCATCACCTTCTTCGTGAACGTGCTGGCCGCCGTGCAGAAGCACAACGCCCTGCTGAAGGCTTCCATCGCCTCGGCCACCAATGCCCACCGCCTGGGTGCCAACGAAGCCCCGCCCGCAATCGTATCCGCCTTCCTGGGCCGTACGATGACCGACGTCCTGCACAAACTCCTGGAAGTTCCCTCCGACACGCCCATCGAGATTGCCGGCAAGAAGAGCAAGAGCGTGGGCCTGGTGGAGATTCCCGAAGTTTTCGTGGACAATACAGACCGCAACCGTACCTCGCCTTTCGCCTTCACCGGCAACCGCTTCGAGTTCCGCGCCGTGGGTTCCTGCGCTAACTGCGCCGGTGCCATGACCACCCTGAACGCCGCCGTGGCCGAGCAGCTCATCGCCTTCAAGGAAGACGTGGAGAAAGAAATCGCCAAAGGCAAGAAGGTGCCCGTGGCCATCATGGATGCCCTCAAGCCCATTATCAAGTCTGTCATCGATACCGTCTGCTTCGACGGAAACGGCTACACCGAGGAGTGGAAGAAAGAGGCGGAGCGCCGCGGCCTCGACATCGAGACCAATGTTCCCAAGATGTTCTGCCAGTTCACCAAACCGGCCTCCGTGGAGATGTTCACCAAGACAGGGGTCTATAGCGAGAAGGAACTCGCCGCCCGCAACGACGTGAAGTGGGAGACCTATGTAAAGAAAGTCCAGATTGAATCCCGCGTCATGGTCCGGATGGCCCTCAACCACATCGTTCCCGCCGCCCTCGAGTACAAGGGCAAACTCCTGAAGGAAGTGATCATGGCAAAGGAAATCTACGGTAACCTGGACAACTGCACCACCGAGCTGCGCATTCTGGACGATATCAACAAGTATGTCGAAGCCGTCCGCGTCAAGGCAACGGCGATGAAGGAAGCCCGCAAGAAAGCCAACGTCATCGAAGACACCTACGAGCGGGCCCTGGCCTACCACGAAATTGCGGAAAGCCTCTACGACCTTCGCAAGCCCATCGACAAGCTGGAAGAAGTGGTGGACAACAAGATGTGGCCCCTCCCGAAGTATCGCGAGCTCTTGTTTATCAGCTAGTTCAGCAACTATAGCGTCTTGAGGTGCAAGTTGCGCCAGCGGACTTTGATTCCACCACCGTCGTGGATCTGCAAGGCGATGCGGCCACGGCCTGCACCCACTTTTTCATCGGTAATATCCACCATGGGCTCACCGTTCAGCCAGGTTTGTACCCGGTCGCCTTCGGCCAGGATACGGAGGGTGTTCCACTCCCCTTCCTTCAGGATTTCCTCCTGCTCGTCGGGAATCTGGACCAGCCAGCCACGGCCGTAGGACTCATAGATACCGGCGGTGTCGTGGCCCTTGGGCGCCACTTCCACCTGCCAGCCGTTCACGATGGCGGGCTGCTGGACGAAGGAGCGGAAGAAGACACCGGAGTTTCCGTTGGCCTCCTGCTTGAATTCCAGAGTCAGGTCAAAATCGTCATAATAGTCACGCGTGGCCAGGTAACCATAGGTGTTGTCCGGACCGCTCTCGCAGATGAGTTCGCCGTTCTCCACATACCAGAGGTCGGTTCCATAGAGATCCCAACCCGTCAGGTCCTCGCCGTTGAACAGGTCTTTTTCCTCCGATTTAGCAGGCAGTTCCCGGATCTTGATGTTCTTGAACCAGGCCGGATAGCCATGGTCCTGCAGGCAGATATGGCCTTTGCGGGCCAGGCCGTATTCCGGGGCGTTCTCCCACTTGCCGGAATCCTTGCGGGCATACCAGTCCGGGGTCCAGGCATCGAATTCCACGGTAATCTGTCCGTTCAGCCAATAACTTACATGGCCGTTGTCGAAGACGATTTTGGAGGTATTCCATTCGCCGGCAGGGTTCAGCTTGCGCGTTTCAAAATCCGGCACGTACATGGCATAATCCACGGCGCAGCGCTGCCAGGGCTCCAGGGCGAAGCCGTTCACTTCTTCCCAGTTATCATCGTCAATGAGCTGATATTCAGGGCCGGTGATGTAGGGAACAGGGTACTTGGGATGCTCCACCACGTGATAGAGCATACCGCTGTTGCCGCCACGGGAAATCTTCCAGTCCCAGACCAGTTCGAAGTTGGCGAATTCGCGGTCGGTCACAATGTAACCGCTGGCATCGCTCCCCTCGCCTTCCGCCAGGATGGCGCCGTCCTCCACCGTCCAGGGACCGGTGAGTTCCGTCCCGTTATAATCCCGCCAGCCGGCCAGTGTCTTGCCATCGAATAGCAATTCCCAGCCTTCCGCTTTTTCCTTGGATGTCAATTTGTTGTCCTTCTTGCAGCAGGAAGGGCAGGCCACCAGTGTGCCGCAGAGAGCCACCGAGAGCAAGAGTTTGATCATACGCATATCCTTTTGGTTTTTTGATTTCTGTGTGCAAGTTACAAATTTTTCAAGAATTCTGGGTATATTTGTATGATTACTTTATCTGTTATGGCAACGGCTGTTATCATCGGGAACGGATTGTTCCCCCGGAAAGAATACCCCCGGTATCTCATCCAGACGGCGGATCTCCGCGTGTGTTGCGATGGTGCCCTGAAGACCTTCCTCCGCTACGGTTTTCCGCTGCCGGATGCCGTGGTGGGCGACATGGATTCCCTCCCTGACACGTACCGGAAGCGATATGCCGATATCATCTTCCCGGAAAGCGAGCAGGAAGACAACGACCAGACCAAAGCCATCCGATGGATCACCCGAAACCGGCCCGATATCGATACGATCCACATTCTGGGAGCTACCGGCCGGCGGGAGGATCATACCATCGGGAACCTGTCGCTGCTGATGGAATACGAACGGGCCTACCATCTTTCCGAACGGGGAATCCGGGCCGATATCGTATCGGACACCTGCACCGCGTTCGCCATCACCGACAGCTGCGAACTGCATGTCGGGGAGGGGCGGGCCATTTCTATTTTCTCCCCTGACAATTCCGTCGTGATCCGGTCAGAGGGCCTGGAATGGCCCCTGGACCATGTTATCTTTGACAATTGGTGGAAAGCCACGTTGAACCGCGCCAATGCCGACGTGGTAAAACTGACTTTCAGCCATCCGGCCCTTGCCCTGATTGTTTTGAATTAATCTTTCTGCGTTTATGCACAAGAAAATCCGAATTGCCCTGGCGGCCTTGTTATTTGTCGGCATCACGTTGCTGCTGCTGGATATTTCCGGCACCCTGCATGTTTGGCTGGGTTGGATGGCCAAGATCCAGTTCCTCCCCGCCGTCCTGGCCCTGAACCTGGCCGTAATCGCAGGGCTGATCCTGCTGACCCTCCTCTTCGGCCGCGTGTACTGCTCCGTCATCTGCCCCCTGGGCATCTGGCAGGATATCGTATCGAACCTGAGCGGCCGCCGCAAGGGGAAAAAGTCGCGTTTTACCGCCTCGCCCGAACGGAAATGGCTCCGCTACGGGGTGTGGGTCCTGTTCGTGGCGGCCCTGCTGGCCGGCGTGCAGGTCTTCGTGGCACTGCTGGCCCCGTACAGCGCCTGGGGACGCATCGTCCAGAATCTTTTCCAGCCCCTGTACATCTGGGGCAACAACCTGCTGGCCTGGATAGCCGGACGGGCAGGCAGTTATGCCTTCTATCCCCGCGAGGTCTGGCTGCGCAGCCTGCCTACCTTCCTGATTGCCCTGGCCACTCTGGTGACCGTGACGGTTCTGGCCTGGAAAAACGGCCGGACCTGGTGCAATACCCTCTGCCCGGTGGGCACGACGCTGGGATTCTTCTCGCGGTTCGCCCTCTTCCGCCCGGTCCTGGACCTGGATGTATGCGTCCGGTGCCACCATTGCGAAAAAAATTGCAAGGCCTCCTGTATCGATATCGATGCCGGAACCATCGACCATAGCCGTTGCGTGGTTTGTTTCGACTGCGTGGATTCCTGCCCGCTGGGCGGACTGAAATACCGGTTCACCTGGAAACGGAAGGCGTCCCATGCCGGTCCGGCACCAGCACAGGCCGATCAGACGCGGCGAGCCTTCCTGGTGGGGGGCCTGATGGCGGGTGCCGGCGCCCTGTCGGCCCGTGCCCGGAGCACCGCGGCCGCTGCCGCCGAGGCCGACAAGAAACGCGATGGCGGATTTGCGGATATCGTTCCGAAAAAAGAACCCGTGCGGACGGTTCCCATCACCCCGCCCGGCAGCCTGAGCGTAAAGGATTTCTATCAGCATTGCACCGCCTGCCAGCTGTGCGTGGCGCAATGCCCCAACAACGTCTTGCGCCCGTCCACCGACCTGGCGCACCTGATGCAGCCGCGGATGAGTTTTGAACGGGGCTATTGCCGGCCCGAATGCGTCCGCTGCACGGAGGTTTGTCCCGCGGGCGCCCTCCTGCCCATCACGCCGGAAGAAAAAACGGCCTGGCACGTGGGTGTGGCACGGCTCGACTACAACCTCTGCCTCCCCTTCAGCCTGGACCAGGAATGCGGCAACTGCGCCCGTCACTGTCCCGCCGGAGCCATCCGGATGGTCCGCAAGGATCCGGACAACGGACAATCGCTGCACATCCCCACCGTCATCGAAGAAAGATGCATCGGCTGCGGTGCCTGTGAAAACCTGTGCCCGGCCCGACCCATCAGCGCCATTACCATTGACGGCCTTGCCGACGGCCACAAAAGAGATTAGTTTATGGAAAAGAATATCAACCGCAGAGACTTTCTGAAACTGTCAGGCGCCACCCTGGGGGCGGCCGCCCTGGCCGGCTGTCAGCCCAAACCGGCCGTCACTTCCGGGAATCCGGCCGACGGCACGCCGGCCGGTGAGATGGAATACCGCATCAATCCGGGCAACGGAGACAAGGTTTCCCTGCTGGGCTACGGCTGCATGCGCTGGCCGCAGAAACCCGGTCCCGACGGGAAAGACATTATCGACCAGGAAAAAGTGAACGAGCTGGTGGATTATGCGATCGACCACGGTGTCAATTACTTCGACACTTCGCCCGCTTACCTGGGCGGTGAGTCGGAGCGGGCTTCCGCCATCGCCCTCAACCGGCATCCGCGAAAGGATTTCTTCTGGGCCACCAAGCTGTCCAATTTCCAGGACGCCTCGCGCGAAGCTTCCCTGCGGATGTACCGCGACTCTTTCGAGCAGCTGCAGACGGATTATATCGACTACTACCTCCTGCATGCCATCGGCCGTGGCGGAAATCGCGCTTTCGAGATGCGTTATGTTGAAAACGGGATGATGGATTTCCTGCTCAAGGAGCGGGAGAAAGGGGCCATCCGCCAGCTGGGATTCTCTTTCCATGGCAACCAGAAGGCGCTGGACGATCTCCTGGCCCTGCACGGGAAATACCACTGGGACTTTGTCCAGATCCAGATGAATTACATGGACTGGCGCCATGCCGACGGCGTGCGCAATGTCCATGCAGAATATGCTTATGAGCAGCTGGACAAGCTCGGGATTCCCATCACCATCATGGAGCCCCTCCAGGGCGGCCGTCTGGCCAACGTGCCCGTCATCGTAGCCGATAAACTGAAGGAACGCGATCCCGGGCGGACCGTCTCTTCCTGGGCTTTCCGGTTCGCCGGCAGTTTCCCCCGCATCCTTACCGTCCTCAGCGGCATGACCTATATGGATCATCTGACCGACAACGTAGCCACCTACAGTGGCTTCCGGCCCCTGGGCGAAGAGGACCTGGCCTTCCTGGAGCAGATGGCCTCGCTGATGAAAGCCTTCCCCACCGTAGATTGCAACGACTGCAAATACTGCATGCCCTGCCCCTATGGCATTGATATTCCGGGCATCTTCAAGCATTACAACCAGATGGTCAACGAAGGGAACATGGTCCAGAGCGCCGAACAGGAGGATTTCCGCAAGCTCCGGCGCCGCTACCTGGTCAGCTACGACCGCGCCATCCCCACCCTGCGGCAGGCCAGCCACTGCGCCGGATGCAAGCAATGCCTGGAACACTGTCCCCAGAGCATCGCCATCCCCCGCGAACTCCGCCGCATCGACGCCTATGTGGAAAGATTGAAGAAAGCCGATTTTGGTTCGAAAATTTTGTAAAATCGAAAAAGATACCTACATTTGCAGTCCGGTCCCGGACCGGCCGGTTTTACCGGAAACAAGGAGAGATGCTCGAGTGGCTTAAGAGGCACGCCTGGAAAGCGTGTATACCCCAAAAGGGTATCCCGGGTTCGAATCCCGGTTTCTCCGCAAAACAAAGGAATGGCATCGCAGCAAAGCTGCGGTGCTTTTTTTTTGTTTCTGGCCCTTGCGAAAACTCGTTTTCGCAGGTCCGGAAACAAAATAGCACACCGGTCCCGCAGGGACCTGCCATTCCGTCGTTTTGCAAGGGCCCCTCTGGCGAAGAGGACGGGATAGCACAAGCCGCCCCCGGCGGCGCCGTGGAATCCCCTTGCTTCCGCCAATATTAATACTTATATTTGCATCTGAAAGCAAGTGGTCGTCGAATCGGCCGATAATGAAATCAGGAGTATGGTAAGCCCTCCATTCTGGAGGCAACTCCCTTCACCAGACAATATTAATCACAAAAGGCTATTCCAGAAATGGAAGAGCCTATTCATTATTCTATCAATCACACTATGGAGATACCTACAGGAAACAGTCCGGAGGACGTAGCAACTAGAAGAAAAATCATTGCCAACTTCTACAGAGAGTGGAAGATAGCAAATCCATCTCTCAAACGATACAATCTTTCCCTAAAAGAGGATATCAACATCCGGCATGTGTCCATTACAGAAACATGCACACATGCCTCCCGAACCTATCTCTCGACACTTTCTGTTCTACAACTGGATGCAATTTTAACCTATGCCAAGAAAGTTGGGACTGCTCCGGTAAAGGACAATGGAAATCAAAAACCATTCGAAAAAATGATTGTCATGAGCTATGACTGTCCCGGAATCGGGACCGTCAAAATGACCGTTGGCGTACGCCGTGGAAATCACGAAAAGGTCCAGTACTGCATCACGGCCATAAAAGGTTGATGATATGGAAAAAAGGATGCTCCGAAGAGCATCCTTTATACTTGCCCCAAGAATACGCGAAGGATTGTTACCCGAAGGTGAGGCTCGAGGCGGGGGCTTTGCACTTAGCGAATTACCTCATCCGTGTTCGCGGTTTATTTCTCGTTGCAAAGGTAACGCTTATTATTGAATCCGCAAGGGCACTCTATAAAAAAACTAAACCCGATAGCTTGAATTTCTTCAAGGGCTACCGGGAATCAACTCTGCAAATATACGACAGTTAATTTATAAAACAAATAATAGCCATTCGTCTATTTTAAATCGTCAGCATCATGCTGATGATTTGTCGCATCAGCAAAGTAAAAGCCAAACCATTCATAATCAAACGATCATGTTATCCTTCGTTTGCGACTACTCAGAAGCCGCACACCCGCGCATCCTGGAACGCCTGGAAAGCGTGTATACCCCAAAAGGGCCTCCCGGCCCGACGAAATCCGAATCAGTTTTAGGATGATGGGCTATTTCTGGGAACGATATCCTTCCCGAAGGGGAAGATCGAGGACAAGGCCAGCCTGAAGTGCTGCACGCCAAAGGGAATCCCGACAATGGTAATGCAGAACAGCAGGCCACACGTCAGGTGGACCAGGGCGATTTCCCACCAGCCAAACAGAATCCAGATGAGGTTCATCACAATGGACAGGCATCCCGGCTGACCGGGGCCGTCCACCATTTCATAGCCGAAGGGCCACAGGGCATAGGTTCCCAACTTGAAGAGTTGGAATCCGAACGGGATACCGATAATGGTGATACACAGCAGAATCCCTGCGGCATAATACATCAGGGCGACAAGGATACCGCCAAGAATGAGCCAAAGTATGTTTCCGAGCGCGTTCATTTAATAAAGTAACTTCTTCACATTCCACTGACTGGGAAGGGCGGCCATGTGTTCGCGCACGGCATCAATGGCGCAGACAAGCGACAGAAGGATAAGCGTAACGGTGCGTTTCATCATTACCGTGAATAGGTATAACTCCTTCCGTCAGGGAGGGTGAACGTAATCTGGAGAATTTGGGCGCAGTCATCCACAATGCCCCACTGGGCACTCTGAAGGAGTTCCTGATGATCGGCCGATTTTATATACTCACTGAAAGCCGGGGCGGCGTCAATGGGAACGGGTAGTTCATACGTCGTCCACAGGGTTCGGACATTGCTCACTTTGAAACGGTACACCTCATTGTCGGCGTCGTAATCCAGAAGCACGATATGGGTTCTTTTATTGTTCGTTATGTCTAAAATAAAACGCTCCTCAAGGCCTTCCATCTTAGATTCTACATAGGCTTTCTGCAGGGCGGGATTGGCCTTCCGGGCTTCGAAATCGGCCGTCTTTTCGAACTCTCCCTTGTAGGTAGCGAGACTTTTGGCCACCAGTTTGTAGTTGTAAGAATAAGAACAAACCCCAGGTATTGGATGTTGTCCAGGGTCGTTTTCTCGTCGACAAAAATCATAGGCAGAAGCGTTTCTCCCTTGCGGTTGAATATGCCCCACTTGCCATTCTTGGCAGCCATGATGCCACAACCGGCAACCACATCGGAATCCATATCCACCAACTTAACGACGTCGTACTCCGGCTTTAGGACTGTTCCGTATTCCGTTTCCAGGCCGTATTTGTTGCCCTCCTTGACAATTTGCATCTTCAAGATGCCCGGGCTATCCTCCGGAATACCCTTCAGGACAAGGCGCAAGGTAGGAGGCCACATGCTGGAAACAGGGGCGCGACTCATCAGCTCCAGCAGTTTGGAGGGGTCTTTCTTATAAGCTTTGGCTCCCATAATCGGGATGCCGCCCACGTAGCGGGGATGCTCCGTCACTAGTTTACCGTCCTTTTCATAAGACGCCCGTTCCACCATTTCGGCAATGCCACCCAGCATGTCGTAGGCCCCGTTGGCGTTGGGCTTTTTCAAACCCACCTGATGGACGGATCCGTCTATCCAGGCATACTCCTCAACGTTTTCGGGGATGGGACCGCAGGCCAGCAGCCATTCTCCCAGTGAAGGCAGTGCCCAATCCAGTCCCGTTTTCTGCTTCAGCTTTTTGATGAACGGAACAGCGTAGGTGTCATAGTTATTATCTATGCCATCATCTGTGGAGTATGACATCGTTATAGGCATCGTCGCCTTCTTCCCCTTTTTCTCCAGGCCCCACTGTGCCCGGGTAACTGGATATTTCATGATGTAATAGGCTTCGGAGATGATCTGGGTGCTTTCGGGAAGCGTAAGGGATTCCGACACAACCTGGTAGAGCCCGGTCATGGGGTCCTTATAAGAATACACCCATTTTCCGGTCTGGGGATCCTTTCCCAACGTATAAGCCGTTCTCTCCGGCAAGGTCACCGTACCCGGTTCGATCCGAACCAACTCGATGTCCATGCCATCGACGGTGACTTTGATTTCCTTGGGCTGCGCCAGGGCACTGAGGCTGAATAAGATAGCAGCAAAGATGAAGGTGATCGTGTGTTTCATGGGTCATTGTTTTATGTGCCGTTCAAATATAATGATTTTTTGTGACATGACCAATGTTTTCGTTCCTTCCAATGATCTTGCCGTTTCCCAATTATTCTCAGCCTGCCGGACCGCCAAGCATTCTCGTCGAGAATTTCTTTATGGATTCCCACCCTGACTACGACTTTCTGTTATCGGAATCCGGCCAGCAGGCCATTCGTCAATCTTCACGTTGACGGAATAATCCGATATCTATCCAGTGTCACATCGTACAATTCATAGGGGCTCTTGTGGAAAAGAATGCTTATCTTTGTATGTTTGAATTATGAGAGCCTATGAGCCAGAAAGATATGAGCATCAGTTTTCCTGCGGGATTGTTCAAGGATGTTTGCCAGATCATCGAGGCGGCCCGCCAACGGGTGGCCATCAGCGTCAATAGTGAACTGACGCTGATGTACTGGCATATCGGAGAGCGCATCAATAAGGAGGTCCTGCACGACCAAAGGGCCGAGTATGGCAAAGCAATTGTGTCAACGCTGTCCGCACAATTGATGGATCTGTACGGCAAGGATTTCAATTCCAGGAATCTTCACCGAATGATGCAGTTCGCCCGCGAATTCAGTGACTTCCAAATTGTGTCAACACTGTCGACACAATTGCCATGGTCCGCTTTTCTGGAGGTACTCCCGATTGATGATGCCCTGGCCCGCGAGTTCTACGTAACAATGGCGGCTGCAGAAAGGTGGAGTGTCCGCAAACTCCGCGACCAAATGGAGGGGATGCTATACGAACGCACCCTCATCAGTCGGAAGCCGGAAGAAACCATTCGGGCGGAACTTTCCACAGTACGTCAGGGCGGCTCCATTTCTCCAGAGCTGGTGTTCAAAAGCCCTTACTTCCTGGACTTTACCGGACTCAAAGGCTACTACAGCGAAAAGGACCTGGAGGATATGATCATCAGCGGTATGCAGCAGTTCCTGATGGAACTGGGCAGTGGATTCTCATTTGTGGATAGGCAAAAGCGGATGATCATTGACGGCGAGGACTTCTATCTGGATTTGCTCTTCTATCACCGGAAACTCCATAGGCTTGTTGCCATAGACCTAAAGAAAACTAAGTTCAAGGCCGCCTACAAAGGCCAGATGGAACTCTACCTCCGTTGGCTAGACAAATACGAGCGCCAACCCGGTGAAGAAAGCCCGCTTGGACTCCTCCTATGCGCCGCCGGCAATGACGAACAAATCCAACTCCTTCAATTGGGCGATGCAGGCATCCAAGTCTCCCAATACTACACGGAACTGCCGGACAAAGACCTTCTCAAGACCCAGTTGCAAAAGCAAATTGCCCAAGCCAAGCTCCGGCTGGAGAACAAAAAGGAAGATTAGCGCCCTCATTTCCCCCATATCCCTCACTTCCACCATTCGGCAGAAGTGAGGTTTTATTATAGTCGATGTCCGGGCCGATAGAGACGTCCGCTACGCGGCCGGGAAGGAAGAAAGCGGTCACAGTCAGTTCGCTCCGCTGAAGCTGCGCTCACTCACTGTGGAGAGACTCGCCCTGAAATCCCCCCCTAGCCCCCCAAGGGGAATATCGCCCGGGCTGCGTCCTGCCTTCGAGCCACCGTAAGCTCTTGAAATCCACAACTTAACACCTCCTAACT
>ONIQ01000009.1 GCA_900317925.1 uncultured Bacteroidales bacterium
GTTTACATCCAGTATGTGGGTACGCTGGTCCAGAGCGGCAACTACCTGAACGTGACCATTCCGGGCGTAGAGGGCAAGGACGGCAGCATCGCCTATCCTTCCGCGGATTACAGCGCTTTCTATAACAAGGAAGTGAAAGTGACCGGCTTCTATCTGGGCGGCCAGACGCACTATAGCACCATGGTGGTGAAACTGGAGGCCACGGATGGCACCGGTGGCGGTTCCGGCGGTGATACGGGTACCGGCCAGACGTTCTCCACCATTGCCGGCCTGGCGAACGATGCCGATGTAGAGACCAACGAGGTTCTGGTGGTGGGCAAGCATGCCCGTGGCGCGATGCTGCAGGAAGGCTCTGCCTATATGCTGGCCTTTGACGCGAACGGCGTGAATGCCAATGTGGGCGACAAGGTGGTCGTCACTGGTAAAAAGGGCACCTACAGCGGTATGGCCCAGATCACCAGCCCGTCCGTGACGGTAAAATCAACCGGTAACACGGTTACCTATCCCACCCCGAAGGTGCTGGATGCGACCAATTTTGCCACCTATACGGCCACGGCTCCCGAATATATCCAATATACCGGCAAACTGGTCAAATCGGGCAACTACCTGAATGTGACCATTCCGGGTGTGGAAGGTAAAGACGGAAGCATTGCCTATCCGATTGGCAGTTACGATGAATTTGTGGACAAGAATGTTACGGTGAGCGGCTTCTTTGTAGGCGGTTCCACGCATTACAATACTATGGCCATCACGGTGGTGGAAGCCGGCGGCAGCACCGGCGGCGATACGGGCGGCGGTGATACCGGCGGGGAGACCGGTGGCAGCGACCCTTATGCCAGCACCCTGACGTGGACGCTGGGGGCCAATGCCAGTGATGCAATTGTCAAGGTGAACGGCTCTTCTACGGGAACCGCCGCCTTGAAGCTCGGCACTTCCAGCAAGGCCGGAACGGCAACCCTGACGGTTCCGGCAGGCGCTTCCAAGATTTCTTTCTATGGTCTGGGTTGGAAAGGCAAGACCGCAACCTTGACCGTCAAGATGACCGGCATGACCGACAAACAGACGGAATGTACGGCCAACGAAGGTGTGACCAATAATTCCCCGTTTACGGTGACGGTTGCCGGTACCGACAAAAAGACCATCGACCTGGGTTCCGCCCTGGGAAGTGCGGCTACGGTGACGGTTACCACCGAAGGCTCTACGAATACCCGTGTTGTTCTCTTTGGCTTTGTATCTGAATGAAACGGCTCGTTTATATAGCAGCGTTTCTGACGCTGATGTCCTGCGGCGGCGGGAGCAATGATCCCGCCGCCGTGGAGGCCAGGCTGTCCGTCAAGACCAATCCGGTTTCCAGTGCCAAAGGAAGCCAGTTCGTGACGGTGACGGCGTCGGGATCCTGGACGCTTTCTACCTCGGCCGACTGGGTGACAGCCAATCCTACGTCCGGTTCCGGCTCCACGTCCAACGTGGTCTTGAGCTGGAGTGCCAATTCGGTGGCTGGTTCCCCGGACCGGACGGCGGACCTGATTCTGAACGTGGGCGGCAAATCCACCCAGCTGGTCCTTACCCAATTGGGCGTACCCGAAGTGATCCCTCGCGACGGCGGTGGCAGCACCTATCCGGCCGGGAATGTGAAGGGAACGCCCGGCTGGATGGAAATGCCCGAGATTCCCGCTTCTCACGACGGATACGGCGTCTATACGCATGATATGACCATCGGCAGCACCCACATCCGCAACTATTCCTTCTATTGGGACTATCAGAACCTGGTGGCCTGGTGGGTGGCCTATCCGTTGAATGCGTGGTTGGTGGGTACCGGCAGCCGTTCGGACCAATGGGGACTGGATCCCTTGCTGGCCGAAAAATACCAGCCTGTCCTGTACAGTGGCTACAAGGGCGGTTCCTATGACCGCGGACACCAGCTTCCGTCGGCCGACCGGCTCCATTATAGCGCCAACGTGGCGACCTTCTATTTCACGAACATGACCCCGCAGCTGAGCGCCTTCAACCAGAATATCTGGGCCAACTTTGAAAACAGGGTCCGTTCCTGGGGGAATGGTTCCGACACCCTGTATGTGGTGACGGGCTGCGTGCCGGGCAAGAGTACGACAAAGGCCACGGATAACATGGGCAAGAGCGTAACGGTGCCGGAAGGCTATTTCAAAGCCGTCTTGCGATATAAGGCCAATTCCACGTTCGGATTCAGTGACTATGCGGGCTGTGCCGTTTACCTGGAGCACCGGAGCTATTCCGAAACGACGGTGAACAAGGAGATGTCCATATCTATCGCGGATCTGGAGAAGAAACTTGGTTATCAGTTCTTCGTGAATCTGCCGGCCAAGGTGGGCGCGGAGACCGCAACCAAGATCAAGTCACAGGATCCCAAGACTGTCGCCTGGTGGTGGCAATAGATTTTAGAGACAGTTGATTATGAAGAGAGTTGTTTATTTTGTTTTAATTTTCTTGCTCATCATACCCCTGATGTCCTGCGCCCAGGGGAAGCGGAGTTATGTGATCGGGTTCTACAACCTGGAGAACCTGTTCGATACCTACCACGATGAGGGTAAGAACGATTACGAATACCTTCCCGACGGTGCCAACCAGTGGACCGAAGCGAAATATGCCAAAAAACTCCACAACATGGCCTCGGTTATCCGGGCGATGAAGGATGAGAACAAAGTTTGGCATGCGTTGCTGGGCGTAAGCGAAATCGAGAACCGCCACGTGCTGGAGGATCTGGTCTCCCAGCCGGAGATTGCCGAGGCGAACTACCAGATCGTCCACTACGACGGTCCCGACCGCCGCGGTGTGGATGTGGCCCTGCTCTATCGGCCCAACCAGTTCAAGGTGCTGGAAAGCAAATCCATTCCCTTTGATTTCAACTCCAGCATCGAGTTCTCCCTGAACGAGGAAGAGAAGGCGTATTTCCGCACCCGCGACATCCTGATGGTGCGCGGCATGCTGGGGAACGAGATGTTTGCGGTTTTCGTGGCGCATCTTCCGTCCCGTATCGGCGGGAAAGGTTTTGACCTTCGCAGCCGTGGCGGGGAAATCATGTACCAGGAGTCCATGAAGCTGATGGAAGCGTATCCGGACATCAAGATTGTGGCCATGGGCGATATGAACGATAACCCCACCGATCCTTCCATGGCGGTTTACATGCATGGAAAGGAAAACATCGACGAGGTGGAGCAGGAGGATTTCTTCTCGCCCTTCGTATCCATGCTGAAGTCGGGCTACGGTTCGCTGGCCTACCAGGGTGAATGGAACATCTACGATATCATCGTGGTAAACGCCAACCTGTGCCGGGGCGAGGGCTTGAAGATCCGGCCCATCGTGAAGAAGAAGTTCTACGGACGAATCTTCAATCCGCCGTTCATGACGCAGCAGGAAGGCCCCTATGCCGGAACGCCGTTCCGGACCTTCTCCGGTGGTGCGTTCATCGGCGGTTACAGCGACCACTATCCTACCTATATTGTTGTAAGTAATAAGTAATCAATATGTTTAAGAAAGTTACATTGGCGCTTGCCGCGTTGCTGGTGGCCTTGGGGGTGCAAGCCCAGGAGCCGACCGGCGGCGTGAAAGGTTCGGTGGTGAGCCGTACCGACCGGGCGCCCATCCAGAATGCGGCCATCACGCTGGTCCAGGGGACGGTGACGGTTGCCGAGACGGTAACGGATGAACAGGGTGCCTTCTTGATTCCGCACCTGGAGAACGGAATGTACGACCTGATCGTCAATGCGGCCGAGTACCTCGAAACCCGGGTGAACGTGAACGTGAACGATGGATACGTAAAGAATCTCTTCACCATCTCCTTGACGCTGGTCAAGAGCGAGGTGACGGACGAGTTCTTCGAGGAGTTCGATATGGACGATACCGGATATGCCGACACGCCGACCATCCTCTTCGGACAGAATGACGTGTTCAACAACATCGCCGGTTACAATTTCAGTGCCGTCCGTTTCCGTGCCCGCGGTTATGCGAGCGAGACGCAGGATGTGTATGTGGCCGGTGTGCGGTTGAACGATGCCGTTACCGGTTACTCGCCCTATTCGCTGTGGAGCGGCCTGAACGAGGCCACCCGTACCAAGAGTTCCGTCAGCGGATCCGAGATTTCGGACTATGGCGTGGGCGGCTACAACGGCCTTACCAACCTGCCGCTGAATGCCTCGAACGTCCGCACGGGCTGGCGGGGAAGCGTGCTGACCAACAGCGCCTTATACCGCCTCCGCCTGATGCTCACCTACGCATCGGGACGCTTGGACAACGGCTGGTCCTATGCCTTCAACGCATCGGTCCGAATGGGTGGAAACGACTGGGTGCGGGGCGTGTACTACCGCTCGTTCGCCTATTATGGTGCCGTGGAGAAATTCTTCAACGATACGCACAAACTGGGATTTGTGTTCATGGCGGCTCCCGGCGAGCGCGGAAAGGCGAATGCTTCCACGCAAGAGGTGTATGACCTGATGGGGGACAACATGTATAACTCCAACTGGGGCTACCAGAACGGCAAGGTGCGCAATTCACGCGTGTCCATCACCCATGAACCGATTGCCATCCTGAAGTACGACTTCACGCCGTCCGACAAGTTCAAGGGGAGTGCAACCCTGCTGTACCGCTTCGGCCGGAATGGCAATACGGCCCTGGATTGGTACGATGCGGCCGACCCCCGCCCGGATTACTACAAGAACCTGCCGAGTTACTTCTACATGGAGAACACCGACTACAAGCGGCTGAATCCGGCGAAAGCGGCCTGGGCCCGCGACTCGTGGGATTACCAGATTCCGGAGATCGTCCATGTGGACTGGGACCGCATGATCAATGTGAACAGCCAGAATTACGAGGAAGGGGAGAGACGCGCGAAATACATCGTACAGGAACGCCGTGTGGACCAGAAGGACTTCAACGCCGCGGTGAATTTCCGCTGGCGCACCGCGAAGAACTTCACCCTGACCGGCGGTGCCGATATCCGCGTGAACCAGACCGAATTCTTCAACGTGGTGAACGACCTGCTGGGCGGCGACTACTTCCTGGATGTGGATAATTTCGCCGAACGGGATTTCGCCGCCTATCCGACCATGGTGCAGAATGACCTGGATTACTTCATGCACGAGGGGCATGCCCGCAAGGTCCGCAAAGGCGACAAATACGGCAACGATTACTACGCCCAGATCCGCAATGGCAACCTCTGGGCCAGCGGCCGCCTCACCCTGGGCAATTTCTCCGCCAACGTAGCCGGTCGGGCAGGCTTCAGCGCGTTCTGGCGGGAAGGCCTGGTCCGCAAGGGCCTCTTCCCGGGCGTAACCGAAACCGGTGCGCAGATTATCTGGAACGGCCAGTCCATCACTACGTATGACGATGAGGGACAGCCGATTACCTCGTACGGAACATCCAAGGTGCAGAAATTCTTTACCTACTCCGGAAAGGTTAACTTGAATTACGTCATCAAGGGCGGTCACCGCTTCTATGCAAGTGGTGGTTACTTCAACGAAGCCCCGCATTTCAACCAGGCGTTTATGTCGCCGCGTACCCGCAACTCCGTGGTGCCCAATCTGACGACGACCAAGATCCTCACGGGCGATGTGAATTACCAGTTCAGCTCGAACGGCTACAATGTCCGTCTGACCGGTTACTACACCACCATCAAGGACCAGTCCAAGGTGATGAGTTTCTTCGATGATTCCCAGAACTCCATGACGAACTTCGCCATGAGCGGCATCGACGAGCGCCACGTCGGGTTGGAATTCGGTTTCAAGGTGCCCACCTTTATCCCGAACCTCTCCTTGCAGGGTGTGTTGAGCTATGGCAAATACATCTATACGTCCAACCCGAAGATGTACCAGACCGTGGACAACAACGCCACCATCGTGGCCGATACCTATGGCGTTACCATCCCGTATTGGAAGAGTCATCCCACCGAGGATGGGGGAACGGTGCAACACTATGTGCCGTCCACGCCGCAGCTGGCGGCCAGCCTGGGCTTCGCCTGGAACAAGAATTACTGGTTCATCGATGCCGATGTGGATTACTTCGACAAGGCCTACCTGGACATGAACCCGCTCTATCGTACCGATATGGCGACGGCCGGTCCGGACAAGATGGTTACCTACACGGAGGTCGATTACATGGCATCCCAGGAGAAATTCGATCCGGCCTGGCTCGTGAACGTGAGCGTAGGCAAATCGTGGTACATCCACCGCAAGTATCAGCTCGGATTCTCGCTGAACGTCAAGAATGTGCTGAATAACAAGAGCGTGAAGACCGGCGGTTATGAGCAGACGCGAATCGTGGAGAATACGTCCGGCAAGGAACGCTACTACCGTTTCGACCCGAAGTATTTCTACATGGCGGGTACCAATTATATGTTGAACATTTATTTCAGATTCTAAGGATATGAGAAAGATTTTGTATTCCCTGGCTTTTGCAGCCGTCCTTCTCGTTTCCTGCGAGGAGTGGGAGCCGGTCTTCACGAAGTATGAGGACGAGCCGACTTTCAAGCCCGTTGAAATGACGCCGAACATCACCATCGCCGAACTGAAGGCCCTGTACCAAAAGGAAGGGGACCCGGTGAAGATCGACGAAGAACTCATCATCGGCGGCCAGGTGGTCTCCGAGGACCGTTCCGGCAACATCTACAAGGAATTGTACATCCAGGACGCTTCGGGTGCCATCTCCATCAAGATGGGCCAGTATTCCATGTACAACGACTATAAACCCGGCCAGTGGGTCTATGTGAAATGCTCCGGTCTTACCCTGGGTAGTTACAGCGGCATGCTGCAGCTTGGCTTCATGGACCCGTCCGGAGATTATGAGACCGCCTACCTGGAAGAAAAGAACATCATCGCCACGCATGTGTTCAAGGGCAAACTGGATACCCCGGTACAGCCGCTTGAAATGAAGGAGGCGGATCTTGTCGAAGCTTTGAAGGAAGGCAGTCTCAAGAGCGACAAGTTCGGCCGCCTGGTAACGCTCAAGGGTCTGAAATACAACGGCAAGATCTTCTGCCTGGTCTATATCGACTATGACAAGGATACCAAGCTGGCATCGAACCGGATTTTCCTGTCGGACCAGACCTACGGCGTGACCACCTGGGCGATGACCAAAAATGGCTTCCTGGCCTATCTGAATGCGGGCAACTTCGACAAGGCGACCTCTTCGGCCCCGTACTATCCGGACAGGGCTTCCACCTCTGTGGCCGACTTGAAGGACATCCTCATCAAAAATGCCAGCGCCTACAGTGTAAGCCAGTATTTCATCGTGGGGAAGACCGATGTCCAGATCCGTACCAGCGGCTATGCCCGTTTCGCGGATTCCCAGATGGACCCGCGCATCCTTACGGGCGAGGTTACCATTGATGTGACGGGTATCCTGGCCATTTACAACGGGGGTATCCAGTTTACCCTGATCGACGAAAACAGCATTTCTATCAACGAATAATCCTTTTATGAAGAAAATCCTTTCCATGATGGCTTTGGCAACAGCGCTTGCTTCTTGTTCCCGCGAGAATCCTTTCCTGCAGGAGTGGAATACCCCGTACGGTATTCCTCCGTTCGACAAAATCGAACTCAACGACTATATTCCTGCCTTGAAGGCCGGCATCGAACAGCAGAATGCCGAAGTGGAGGCCATTCTGGCCAATCCTGAGGCTCCTACGTTCGACAACGTGATCGGCGCCTACGAGCATAGCGGCGAAATCCTCTCGAAGGTGGTGGGCGTGCTGTTCAACCTGTCCGAAACCGACAACAGCCCCGAGATGGAGGCTATCATGGATGAGGCCTTGCCTCTGCTGACCGAGCATGACAACTCCTTGAGCATGAATCCGGACCTGTACGCCAAGGTGAAAGCTGTGTACGATGCGGACCAGAGCGGTCTTACGCGCGAGCAGCAGATGGTGCTGAAAAAGCACTATGAGGGCTTTACGCGCAGCGGTATCGGTCTGCCTGCAGCCGAGCAGGAAGAGATGAAGGAGATCAACCTGAAGCTCGCCGCCGCCCAGCAGAAATTCGGCAACAACCTCCTGGCGGAGAACAATGCCTTCAAGGAAAAGTTCGGCATTCCCATTTCTTCTTACACGACGGAGATGACTACGTGTGCCGACCGTGACCGCCGCGAGGCCATGTTCCGCGCCTATTCTTCGCGCGGCAACAATGGAGGCGAGCTGGACAACAACGCCCTTTGCCTGGAAATCCTGCGCCTGCGTGCCCGCAAGGCTGAAATGCTGGGATTCCCGAACTTCGCGGCCTACCAGCTGGACAACAAGATGGCTAAGGACCCCGTTACGGTGGATACCTTCCTGGCCAAGATCATGGGGCCGGCGGTGGAAAAGGCCAAACGGGAAGTCTATGATATGCAGCAGATGATGGATGCCGATGTGGCGGCCGGCCTCCTGCCGGCGGGTTCCCGCATCCAGCCCTGGGACTGGTTCTACTATGCCGAGAAAGTGCGTGCGGCAAAATACGCCCTGGACGAGAGCCAGACCGCCCCGTATTTCAAGCTGGAGAATGTCCGCGACGGCGTCTTCAAAACGGCCGAAAAGGTGTACGGCATCCAGATTGAGCCCTTGGAGGGAATCCAGGTGTATCATCCCGAAGTAGAGGTTTTCAAGGTATCCGATGCCGACGGCTCCCTGCTGGGTATCTTCCTCACCGACTATCTGCCGCGTTCCTCGAAGCGGGGCGGTGCCTGGATGAACAATTTCCGCGACCAGTATATCGATGCGAAGGGGACCGATGTGCGGCCAATCATCGTAAATGTGTGCAACATGACTCCTCCCACGGAGGACAAGCCATCCCTCATCACCATCGACGGCGTGCAGACCCTCTATCACGAGTTCGGACATGCCCTGCACGGCCTGCTGACCAAGTGCACCTATCCCAGTGTGAGCGGTACGGCTGTGGCGCGCGACTTTGTAGAGACCTTCTCACAGTTTAATGAGAACTGGGCTTTCCAGCCGGAAATCCTGGCCCTGTATGCCCGGCATTACCAGACGGGAGAGATGATCCCCGACTCGCTGGTGGCCAAAATCAACAACGCCCTCAAATTCAACCAGGGCTTCATGACCACCGAACTCTGTGCCGCGTCCATCCTGGATATGAAGTGGCACGAGTTGACGGCTGCCCAGCTGGCCGATGTGGACGTGGAAGCCTTTGAGAAAAAGGCTTGTGCGGAGATGGGGCTGATCGATGAGATTATCCCGCGTTATCGTACCACCTACTTCAATCACATCTTCAACAGCGGTTATAGCGCCGGCTATTACAGCTACCTGTGGGCCGAGGTCCTGGACAAGGACGCCTTTGAGCATTTCCAGCAGGAAGGCCTGTACAACCCGGCCGTGGCGAACGCCTTCCGCCGGATCCTGTTAGAGAAAGGCGGCAGCGAAGAGCCCATGACCCTGTACCGCGAATTCCGCGGCGGAGATCCGGACCCGGACGCCTTGTTGCGCGCCCGTGGGCTGATGGAGTAGCGACACCATGAATCATCGTATTCTTTTTTTGATAGCGGCTCTGGCCGGCCTTTTGGGCTGTACGCCGGCGGATAACCGTCCGCAGAGCGTCCGCAGCGCCGAAGCGCTGGCAGCGCGGCTCATTCCCGAATATGCCCGCAGGTTTGAATTCCGGGAAGTTCCGGCGAAGGGAGAGGCCGATACGTTTACGCTCTCAAGTGAAAACGGCAGGATTGTCATCGCCGCCAACAATGCCGGGACCATGGCCGTGGGTTTGAACTATTACCTGAACTGGTACTGCCACACGACGGTGTCGCAATATGCCGCACACCCTGTGGAGATGCCTGCCCAGTTGCCTCCCGTCGGGGAAGCCGTGACGGTAAGCGCAAAAGTGCCCTGGCGGTTTTACTTGAATTACTGTACCTTTGGTTACGCCATGCCCTGGTGGAGCTGGAAGGAATGGGAGCGCTTCATCGACTGGATGGCCCTGAACGGCGTGAACATGCCGCTGGCTACCACGGGCGAAGAGGCCGTCTGGCAGCGCGTCTGGCGCCGTTTCGGCATGACCGACGAGCAGATTTGCGCCCATTTTACGGGACCGGCCCATCTGGCCTGGCACCGGATGTGCAACATCAACTCCTTCCAGGGCCCGCTGCCGCAGGACTGGATCGATGCCCAGGCCGACCTGCAGAAACAGATTCTCTCCCGCGAACGGGAACTGTCCATGACGCCTGTGCTGCCGGCTTTCGGCGGCAGCGTGCCGGCTGTCTTCAAGGAGATGCATCCCGATGCACAGATTACCAGGGTCTCCAATTGGGGCGGATTCGGTGA
This sequence comes from uncultured Bacteroidales bacterium, assembly GCA_900317925.1. Lineage (GTDB taxonomy): Bacteria > Bacteroidota > Bacteroidia > Bacteroidales > UBA932 > Cryptobacteroides. The sequence goes on from ONIQ01000009.1 coordinate 10,274, forward strand.
TCCGTACCGGTGCTGGTTCCTCGCCCCGTCGGACAGTCTCTATCCTGCCATCCAGAAAGCCTTTATCGAGGAACAGACCGCTTTGTTCGGAACCGGACACATCTATGGGCTGGATCCGTTCAACGAGGTGGACCCTCCGTCCTGGGATCCCGAAGTGCTTGCCGGTATGGGCCGTGACTTCTACGCCTCGCTGGCTGCCGCCGACCCGGATGCTATTTGGCTCCAAATGGGATGGTTCCTGATCAATGACCGCGACCATTGGACGCCGGAACGGATGGAAGCCTTCCTGGGAAGCGTTCCGCGCGGCAGGATGATCCTGCTCGACTACCATTGCGACTGGATCCTGGGCTGGAAACTGACAGAACGGTTCTATGGCCATGACTACATTGCCTGTGCGCTGCTGAATTTTGGCGGCAACACCTTGTTCAACGGCAATTTCCCCACCTTGATTCCGTTCTATGAGGAGACCTTCCGCGATGGTGGCAAGAACTTGCGCGGCGTAGGCTCCACGCTGGAAGGCTTCGGCACCAATCCTTATTATTACGAATTTGTGATGAGCCAGGCGTGGAACTATCCGCAAACGCCCCGCGAGTGGGTGGACGGTCTTGCGGACCGGCACATCGGCAGGGCGGATTCCACGGCCCGCCGCCTCTGGCAGGAGCTTGTATTCGATATCGCCCCCCGATATACCGGCACGGGTGTATCGGCTAACGCTCATCCCAAATTCGGGGCGAACTGGAACTGGACGGTGAAGTATCCCGATATCAAGGGACGTACGCCCATCATGGATCATGCGTGGCGGCAGATGCTGGAGATTCCTTCCACCCGCTACGAATACCGGTATGACCTTGTCAACCTGGGGCGGCAGGCGTTGGGAGATTATTTCGATATGCTGAAGGATAGCCTGGAACTGGCGTGGAATGCACGGGATGCCGTTCGCGCCCGTGCCATCAAGGCCGAGATGAGCCAGGTTTTCGATGACATGGACGCCCTGCTTGCCTGCGTGCCGGAGATGAACCTGCAGTCTTGGAACGAGGCGGCGCGCCGCTGGGGCAAGACGCCTGCGGAAAAGGACTATTACGAGAAATGCGCCCGCACCATCCTGACCATCTGGGGCAACAGCACCAACTTGGTCGATTATGCGAATCGGCAGTGGGCCGGTCTGGTGAAAAGCTACTACAAACCCCGTTGGATGATGTTCTGTGACGATATCATCGCCGGAATCGAAGACGGCCGGCTGGCCAGCGAAAAGAATTTCGACGCGCGGCTGCGCTATCACGAGATCAACTGGACCGAACCGGCCCGCACCGTAATCAACTACAGCGCCCCCAGAGACCCGGTGGCGCTGTCGAAGGAAATCATTGAGAAATACGGTTTCTAGTTACTGCTCTGGATTTCAGAACTGCAAGGGCATAATATTTGTTAAATCGAGACGAAAAGAAAGATACGGGAATAGTAAGGAATTATTATCCTTTAAATTGATCGTATCTTATGGAAATCACTCGCAAAGAATGGAACTGTGAACAGTTCTTCCTCGAAAGAGGCCCGTTTTTTCACATCTACTCGCAACCACTTGGGTCTGATTTGTTTTATCAGGATGATGAGGATCGGATTGTAACGATGAACCGGATTGCTTTGGAAGGAATACAACTTCCTATTCGGATTTGGGCCTTTACCCTTATGAGCAATCACTTTCACTTTATTATTGAAGGAGAGAAGGGCCCTGCTTTGTTGTTTTTTCAAAAACTTAAGGACGCATTATCTCGTTATTATGGAAGAAAAGGAAGGCATTTGCTTATGCGCTCCGTTATTTCCGATGCAACGCCCATTACCTCCCTTAAACAATTACGGGATGAGGTCGTTTATGTCCTGAGAAATCCTTATGTGGTTCGGAATGATGTAAATCCATTGAACTACAGATGGAGTTCCGGCTTTTTGTATTTCAACGATTATCTTTCTTTCTTTTCCCGAACTCCCATGAAGGAACTGTCCGCACGGATGAAGAGAGAGATAACCAAATCTAGAGATTATCATTTACCGGATCATTATTTCCTTCTAGGGGAATACATATCGCCGGCTAGTTATATAGACCCGACATGGGTGGAGCGACTGTTTACGGGGGCGCGTCAATTCACTTTATGGTTATTCAAAAATGTTGAAGCACAGGTGGAGGTGTCTCGTCGCTATGGGGAGGAGCCCAATTTTAGCGACGAGGAACTGCTCCGGACAATGCTACAGTTGTGTCGCAGGCGGTTCGGCGTTCCTGGCCCTCGGGACCTGACACTTCAACAGAAAAAGGAATTGGCTATACTTTTGAAAAACACCTACTGCGCATCAAATGGCCAACTTCAGCGCCTTACAACGCTGAATATACAGGAGATATCCGCTCTTTTCCCTCTAGCACAGCCAGACCCTAAATAAGGAGAAGTGCGTCCACAAATCAAGGCGTTTTTGTGGATTAAGGATGCTTTAAAAGAGCTCTTATCCACAAATTGGGGTGTTTTTGTGGATGAAAGCCGCTAATATGGGTCTAGTCTATCCAGCTGGCCAGGACTTTGAGGGAGGATCCGCTGTGGATCTCCGGCTCGCAGGCGAAAGTGATGCCATTGGAGGTGGCCGGTATGAGGACGGACTGGCCGCGGCGCAGGCTCAGGGAGAAGTCGCCTTCCGGCTCATGGTCGGTGAGCGTTCCGGCCCCTTCCACACAGATGAGGGTTACGAAGGAGTCCAGTGTCCGGAGGTCTTTCTTTGTCACGGCATCGGCTTCGTCAAGCGCAAACAGGCTCGTGGTAAAGAAGGGGCAGTTTACCAGCGGGGTCTCTCCGTTTTTGACGGCTTTGTAATCCGTTTTGTATGAGGGATATACCGTGTAATCAATGGCTCGTTTCGCCTTGTCGGTATGCAGCTGGCGCGGCATGCCGTCCAGGCCCAGGCGGCCGTAGTCGTAGATGCGATAGGTCAGGTCCGATGTCTGCTGGATCTCGGCGATGAACGAACCGGCGCCGATGGCGTGGATGCGTCCTGCGGGGAGGAAGAAAACGTCTCCCGGCGCAATCCGGTGACGGGCCAGAACATCTGTAATGGTATGGTTTTCAATATGCTCTACATAGGTTTCCGGGGTCATGGGCCGGGCGAGGCCGCTTAGCAGGTAGGCTCCGGGGTCTGCTCCTACCACGTACCACATTTCGGTCTTGCCGCGGGCGTTTTCGCCATGGAGCTCGCGCGCCAGCGCATCGTCCGGATGCACCTGGATGGACAGGTCGGCCCGCGCATCGATGAATTTGATGAGCAGCGGGAATTCGTCTCCATATTCGCGGTAAACCTTTTCGCCTACCAGTTCGCCTTTTTTCAGGGCTACCAGGTCGTTCAGGAGCATTCCGGCATATTTCCCGTTGGCTACGGGCGTCTGGTGCTCGCGATAGCCAGAAATCTCCCAGCTCTCGCCAATCTTGGGAATGTTGGTGGTGATACCTTTGAAGGGCGCGATTTTTTCGCCGCCCCAGACCATGGTACGAAGGAAGGGTTCAAACAGCAGTGGATACATGGTGCAAAAATACGATTATTCGGCGAGAAAACCTTGTTTCAGGAGCACTTCTGCAATCTGGACGGCATTGGTGGCGGCCCCTTTGCGGAGGTTGTCGGACACACACCAGAGGTTCAGGCCGCTTTCCACGGAAGTATCGCGCCGGATGCGGCCCACGAAGACTTCGTCGCGGCCTTCGGCATAGAGCGGCATCGGATAGATGTTGTGGGCGGGATCGTCCTGCAGGACCACACCGGGGGTGTGGGAAAGAATGTCGCGAACGGCTTCCAGGGTGAACGGACGGTTGAATTCCAGGTTCACCGATTCGCTGTGGCCGCCGCGCACCGGCACGCGGACGGTCGTGGCGCTCACGCCAATCCGGTCATCGCGCAGAATCTTGTGCGTCTCGTTCACCATCTTCATTTCCTCCTTCGTGTAACCGTCCTCCAGGAAAACATCGATGTGCGGAAGGATGTTCCGGTCGATGGGATAGGGGTACACGGCCGGATAGGTTCCCCAGGCGGCGCCGGCGCGTTCGGCATCCATCTGGACGATGGCTTTCTGTCCCGTTCCCGTGACGCTCTGGTAGGTGGAAACCACGATGCGTTTGATGTCGAAGGCGGCATGCAGCGGAGCCAGCGGGAGCAGCATCTGGATGGTGGAGCAGTTCGGGTTGGCGATGATGTAATCGTCCGCCGTCAACACGTCGGCGTTGATTTCCGGCACCACCAGTTTCTTGTCCGGATCCATCCGCCAGCAGGAGGAGTTGTCCACCACGCGGCAGCCGATCGCCGCGAATTGCGGAGCTAGTTCCCGCGAAGCCCCCGCACCGGCGGAGAAAATGGCCAGGACCGGTTTCCGGGCGATGGCTTCAGCGGCCGTCACCACCGTAAGGGGTTTCCCGCGGAAATATACCGTCTTGCCGGCCGACCGTTCCGAGGCGACCGGAATCAATTCAGTGACAGGGAAGTTCCGTTCTTCCAGGACTTGCATCATTTTGGTGCCCACCAGACCGGTGGCGCCTACAACTGCTACTTTCATATACTAAATGAACAGGATATCATTCAAAACACCGCCGGCGGTCTGACGGGCTCCGGCGCCACCGCCCTGGATGACCAGGGGAGAAGGATAATCGGCCGAGGTGATGGCGCAGCAATTGACCGTGCCGCTCAAGCCGAAGAGGGGACTATCCGGACCCACAGCTTCCAGCCGCGCACTGGCCTTCCAGCCGGTGGCCGCATCGCGGGTGAGCCGGGCCACATAGCGCAGGCGTTTGCCGGCTGCGGTCGCATCGGTATAGGCCTGCTCCAGAACCTTCCCGGACGGGAACGGCTCCAGATCCACTTCGGACCCTTCCAGGGTGATGCCTGCCTCGCGGGCCAGGATGACCAGCTTGCGCCGGACGTCTTCGCCGCTCAGGTCCAGGGCCGGGTTGGGCTCGGTATAACCCTTCTGGCGCGCTTCCTCTACCAGGGCCTCGAAATCGTGGCCCTCATAATGGCTGCAGAGCCAGCCCAGGGTGCCGGACAGCAGGGCTTCCACGCCGTCCAGCCTGTCGCCGGAAACCACCAGCCGGTTCAGCGATTCCAGAATGGGGAGGGCGGCGCCCACGGTGGTCTCATGGAGCAGTTTGACACCCGCCTGGACGGCTGCTTTTTTCAGGGAAGCATAGGCCTCATACGGCCCGGCGAAGGGAATCTTGTTGCAGGCCACGACGCTGTAGCCCGCCTTGAACAGCTGCGGGTAGCGCAGGCCCGTTTCACTGCTGGCCGTGCAGTCCACAAAGATGGAATGCTCCAGGGAAAGGTCGGCCAGCGCATCGAAGAAGGAACCTTCCGGGGCCGTTGACAAGGCTTCCGGATCAATGCCGGCAGGATCCAACAGGTAGCGGCGGCTATTGGCCAAACCGCAGATTTTCAATTGTTTGCCCGTTCGGGCGGCGATGGCATCGGCATTGTCCAGAATCATTTGAACCAGGGCTTTGCCCACCGTGCCGTAACCGGCGATGAAGAGGTTGACGTTCTGGACGGAACTCTTGTCGAAGAACTCGTTGTGGATGGCACGGATGGCGTCATCCGCCTTGTCGGACGAAACAATGACCGAGATGTTCCGTTCCGATGAACCCTGGGCCGTGGCCCGCACCGGGATACCCCGTCCGCCCAGGGCGGCCAGCATCCGGCCCGTGGCTCCGCTGTGCCCCAGGATATCATCGCCCACCAGGCAGACGATGGAATAGCCTTTTTCAACCTTCAGCGGGTTCAGTTTTCCCAGCGAAATCTCGTAGGCGAAGCAGTCGTCGGCCGCTTTCTTGGCCTTGGGCGCATCTTTCGCGGCAATGGCGATACACATCGTATGCACCGAAGAGGCCTGGGTAATCAGGATGATGTTGATGCCGCTGCGGCTCAGGGCGTCGAACAGCCGGGACGAAAAGCCCGGAATGCCCACCATCCCGCTTCCTTCCAGCGAAATCAGGGCGATATCGTCCGAATTGGAGATGCCCAGCAGGGCTTCCTCCCGCCGCGGCGGGTTCTTTTCTACCAGCGTGCCCGGATCGTCCGGATCGAAGGTATTTTTCACATAGATCGGAATCCCCTCATGCACAACCGGTTGGATGGTGGGCGGGAAGATGACTTTGGCGCCGAAGTGGGACAGTTCCTGGGCGGCCCGGTAGGAGATGTTCCGGATGGGACGCGCGGTGGGGACGGTCTTCGGGTTGGTGGTCATGATGCCCGGCACGTCGGTCCAGATCTCCACCAGACGGGCTTTGATGCCCGCCGCCAGCAGCGAGGCGGTGTAGTCCGAACCGCCGCGGCCCAGGGTGGTCGTGCGTCCCTGCTCGTCCGATGCAATGAAGCCCGGAACGATGAAAAGGGCCGTGTGGGGGTATTGCGCAAAGGTTTTGGCAATGTTGGCGTTGGTCTTGGCCGTTTCCACGCTGCCGCCTACGGTCTTGATGATGTCACGGGCGTCGAGCCACTGGCAGGACAGTCCCAGCGAGGAGAATTTGGCGGCCAGGATCTTGGTGGAGAACAACTCTCCGAAGCTCTGGACGGCATCCAGGCTGGTAGGACTCAACTCGCCCAGGAGAAACACCCCGTGCAGGATGCCCTTGAGTGAATCGAACAGGCCGTCCACCGTCTCCTGAACCGCTTTCTGGCGGTCGGCGGGAATGATGGAGGCAATCATCGCGTGGTGGCGGTCCTGCAGGGCGGCCAGTTCGGCGAGGTATTTCTCGTCCCGTTCCGAGGCCAGTTTCCCCAGCCGGATGAGGGTGTCGGTACATTTGCTGATAGCGGAGCACACCAGGATGGTGCGGTCGCGTTCTACCGCTTTGCGGACAATATCGATCAGTTTTTCGGGAGAGGCAACCGAGGTGCCTCCGAATTTCATTACTTGCATAGGAGGGGTTCGATAATGGCCGTCAGGGCGGCTGTCTCCAGCAGGAATCCGTCGTGGCCGAAAAGGGAAGGAATAAGGCGATAATCGACGCCCGGGATCAGCGGAGCCCAGTTGCCCATTTCCTGGGGCGGAAAGATGTTGTCGGTATCGATGGTGACAACCGTAGAGGCGGCCTGGATGCTGCCCAGGGCCTTGGCTACGCCCCCGCGTCCACGGCCCAGGTTGTGGCTGTGCAGGGCCTGGCAGAGGTACCAGTACGAATAGGCATCAAAGCCTCTGCGGACCAGTTTTTCACCTTGGTAGCGTTCGTAGGAGGCGGCGCGTCCGGAGAAAAGACAGTCCTCGTCCTGCTCGAACTGGGTGTGTTGGAACCCTGCAAAACAGCGATACGAGATGATGGCTTGGGCGCGGGCGCATTTCAAACCCTCGGCGCCTCCTTGCAGGCTTTGCGCGGCACGGAAGGTGGGGTCGGCATCCAGGGCCATCCGCTGGGCTTCCGCCGAGGCTGCCAGCCAGGGGGAAATCCGCGGTGCGGTGGCAATGAAGATGGCTTTTTGGAAAAGACCGGGATTGCGGACCGCCCATTCCAACGCCTGGAATCCGCCAATGGAACTGCCGATGAGCAGGTCCACCTTTTCAACACCCAGGTGCGCGCGGACGAGCTCGGTCGCCTGGATCATGTCGCGGATGGTGATGGCGGGAAAATCGAAGAAATAAGGTTTTCCGGTAAGGGGATTCACCGTGGCCGGCCCGGCTGAGCCATAGGAAGAGCCCAGCATGTTCACGCAGACCACGAAATACTTCTCCGTATCAATCAGTTTTCCGGGACCGACCATTTCCGGCCACCAGTCTTCCGGATCGCTGTTGGCCGTGAGGGCGTGGCAGATCCAGACCACCTTGCCGTCGCGCTTTCCGGAGGTGTGGTAAACGACGGGAATGCTGTCCAGCCGGCCGCCCGCTTCAAAACAGAAGGGACCGGTATGCAGTTCGTGTTGAATCATACGTGAGCGGCTTCAAGGGCTTGATTGAGATCTTCTATAATATCGTCCGCATCTTCCAGGCCGATGCTCAGGCGCATCAAGCCCGGGTCGATGCCGGCCGCGCGGAGCTGCGCGTCGGAAAGCTGGCGATGGGTATGCGAGGCCGGGTGGAGGATGCAGGAGTGGCAATCGGCCACATGCGTTTCGATGGTCACGAGCCGCAGGGCATCCATGAAACGGTTGTCGAAGTCGCGGCCGCCTTTCAAGCCCAGGCAGAGCACGCCGCTGGAACCGTTGGGGAGATATTTCAAAGCCTTTTCATGCTGGCTGTCGCCCGGCAGGCCGGGGAACTTCACCCAGGCTACGTCGGGGTGGTTCACCAGGAATTCAGCTACTTTCTGGGCGCTTTGGCAGTGACGCTGCACCCGCACGTGCAGGCTCTGGATGCCCAGGTGCAGGTAGAAGGCGTTCTGCGGGCTCTGGATGGAACCCAGGTCACGCATCAGCTGGCTGGTGGCCTTGGTGATGAAGGCCAGTTTGCCGAACGCTTGGGTATAAACCAGGCCGTGGTAGGATTCGTCGGGGGTGGTGAGACCGGGGAATTTGTCGGCATGGGCCTCCCAGTCGAAGTTGCCGCTGTCAATGAGCGCGCCGCCCACCGCTACGCCGTGACCGTCCAGGTATTTGGTGGTGGAGTGCGTGACGATATCGGCCCCCCACTCGATGGGACGCAGGTTGATGGGGGTGGGGAAGGTGTTGTCCACGATCAGCGGAACCCCGTGTGAATGGGCGATACGGGCGAATTTTTCGATGTCGAGCACCTCGACGCCGGGGTTGGAAAGGGTTTCGCCGAACAGCAGTTTTGTGTTCGGGCGGAAGGCTGCGTTGAGGGTCTGCTCGTCGTCATCCGGGTTGACGAACGTGACTTCGATGCCCATCTTGGGGAGGGTGGTTCCCAGCAGGTTGAAGGTGCCGCCGTAGATGTTGCCGGCGCTCACGATATGGTCGCCCGCGCTGCACAGGTTCAGGCAGGCGAAGAGGTTGGCCGCCTGGCCGGAAGAAGTGAGCATGCCGGCTACGCCGCCTTCCAGGGAGGCGAGTTGGGCGGCTACGATATCGTTGGTGGGGTTCTGCAGCCGGGTATAGAAATAGCCGCTTTCTTCCAGGTCGAAGAGCCGGCCCATCTGGTCCGATGTTTCGTATTTAAAGGTCGTACTTTGATAAATGGGTATCTGGCGCGGTTCTCCCTTTCCGGGGTTGTAGCCTGCATGGACGCATCGTGTCCCGATTCCTTGCTTCTTGCTCATATCTCTTTCTTTTAATTGGGTGCAAAGATACGGCGGAGGCGGGAATTAGGCAAGTGCCTGAATGAAAAAGGAAAATAATTCTGTTTATGCCAAATATTTTGGGAATTATAGAATTTATTTCTAAATTGCGGTCAGAAATTAGAATGGATATGACAACATCCTTGGATGCCATAGATTTGAAGATTTTGCGCTTGTTACAGGAGGATGCGCGGCTTACCACCAAGGAACTGGCGGGACGGGTGAACCTGTCCACCACGCCGGTGTTCGAGCGCCTGAAGCGTCTGGAACGGGAGGGCTTCATCAAGAAATATGTGGCGGTGCTGGATGCCGAGAAGCTGGACCTGGGCTTCGAGGTGTTCTGTTCGGTGAAGTTGAAGCAGATGACGCGGGACGTGGCGCGGGAGTTCACCCGCGTGATCCGGGATATTCCCCAGGTGGCCGAGTGTTACAATATTTCGGGGGAGTATGACTATCTCCTGAAAATCCGGGCGCGGAACATGAAGGACTACAATGACTTTATTATCAATGTCCTGGGTACCATAGACGCCATCGGCAGCATTCAGTCCTCCTTTGTCATGGACGAAATCAAACACAGTTACGGACTGTATGTATAACTTGCCAAATAATGAAATTCCATTCATATTATTACAAGATTTATAATGAAAGGATTTACGTATTATACGCCGACCGAGGTGGTTTTCGGTCGGAATGCGGAGGAGCAGGTGGCCCCCCTGCTGAAGAAATATGGCGGCACCAGGGTGCTGGTCGTTTTCGGCGGTGGCAGTGTGCGCCGGTCGGGCCTGCTGGACAGGGTTTGCGGCCAGCTGGCGCAGGAAGGAATTGATTGTCTGCCGTTTGGCGGTGTGGTCCCCAATCCGCGCCTGGGTATGGCGCGGGAGGGTATCGACCTTTGCCGGAAAGAAGGAATCGATTTCCTGCTGGCCGTGGGCGGCGGCAGCGTGATCGATATGTGCAAGGCCATTGCGTACGGGGTTCCCTATTCGGGCGATGTGTGGGATTTCTTCCTGGGCCGCGCGAAACCGCAGGCGGCCCTGCCGGTGGGCTGCGTGCTCACCTTCCCGGCCTCTGGCAGCGAGATGAGCGACTCCTGTGTGATTACCAACGAAGCGGACCTGGACAAGCGGGGCGTTTCCAGTCCCTTCGGCCGGGCGCGGTTTGCCACCCTGAATCCCGAACTGTCCTATACTTTGCCGCCCTATCAGACGGCGGCCGGCGTGACGGATATCATGATGCACACGATGGAACGCTATTTTTCCCGCGAGGACGACATGGACCTGACCGACGGCATCGCGGAGGCCCTGCTGCGGTCCATGAAGGAAAATGTGTTCAAGGTGCTGGCGGATCCGCAGGATTATCGCGCCCGCGCGCAGATCATGTGGGGCGGAAGCCTGTCGCATAACGGCCTGACGGAGTGCGGCCTGGTGCGGGACTGGTCCTGCCACAAACTGGAACACGAACTGAGCGGGGTGTTCGATGTGACGCACGGAGCCGGCCTGGCTGCCATCTGGCCCGCCTGGGCGCGGTACGTGTATGCGAAGCACATCGCCCGTTTCGCACAGTTTGCCGTGAATGTGATGGGCGTGCAGCCGGATGCATCGGACCCTGCGGTGACCGCCGCGGAAGGGATCCGCGCGTTCGAGCGCTTCCTGCGCGAAATCGGCATGCCCGTGAATTTGCACGAGTTGCTGGGCCGCGAGGTGACGGAGGCTGAGATCGATGACCTGGCCGACCGCTGCAGCCGGGGTGGAACCTTTACCATCGGCACGTTGGAACCGCTTGCCCGTGCGGACATGGCCGCCATTTACCGCCTGGCCCGATAAACCAAAAACCGGGGTGCTCCTTTACAGCGGATAGATGCCGGCGCCGATGAAGCTGATGAGGGCTTCCGGGGCGATTTTCATCTGGAGACCGCGTACGCCGGCGCTGATGTAGATGGCATCATACAGCAGGGCCGATTCGTAGATAAAGGTGGGGAGGGGCTTTTTCATGCCGATGGGGGAGCAGCCGCCGCGGATATAACCCGTTTCGGGCAGGAGTTCCTTCATGTGGAGCATCGCGCAGGACTTGTTCCCGGAGATCCTGGCCGCCACCTTCAGGTCCACCTCCATGTCTCCCGGCATGATGCAGACGAAGAGGCCGTTCCGGTCTCCCCGGAGGACCAGTGTCTTGAAAACCCGTTCGATGGGCTCGCCCAGCTGCTCCGCCACATGGTCTGCCGCCAGGTTCGATTCATCCACCTCGTACGGCACCAGCTCAAAAGGAATCCCCGCCGCCTCGACAAGCCGGGCGGCGTTGGTTTTGGGGATATGGGGGGTGACGGCCAAGCGGGCTTTCCCTAGTAATTCAGCGTCCGGACCAGCTTCCCGGCGGTGTCGTAGAAGCGGAGGGTGATCTTTTTGCCCTCGATGGTCACGTCCATCCTTTCGTTGTTGCTGTTGACGACGATCGGGAACGTATTGTTGCCTTCGCCTTTTTCAGAGACCACGTATTTGTGCAGGTGGCCGCTGAGCATGAGGGTGATGCCGGCGTCGTTGAGCACGGGCAGGAAGTCTTCGTACAGGCGGCGCTGGGCGTACCAGATGTCCTCATACCAGCTCATGGGAATGTGGATGAGGCAGATCTTTACCGGAGCAGCCTGGAAGGCCGGGTCTTTCACGGCGGTCTTGAGCCATTCCAGTTCGGCGGCCCGGTACTGGTCGAAGGCGGCCGTGCCGTTGTATTCCACATCGGAATCAGGCTTGTCTTCTCCGCCGTCCAGCACCACAAAGGCGGCCGGACCCTGACGGAAGGTGAAATACCAGCCTCCGTTGTGCATGGGGAAGGCTTCGGGGAAGCGGTCGAATTCCTCGCCGCGGCTCTCGTGGTTGCCCCGGACGTAAATGGCCGCCGTGTGGTTCAGCAGCTCCTGAACGGGCTGGAACACGTGCTTGAAGGTGGTGTCGATATGAATGTTATGCGAGACCATGTCCCCGTTCATCACCAGGAAATCCATGTCGGTGCCCTTTTTCCCGGCGAGCAGCTGCTTGTACACCGCATCCCGGGCGTGGATATCGTTCACCACCGTGAACTTGCAGGTGGGGGCCGATGCATCCAGGGTCTTTACGGTCGTGGGGGTGTAAGAGCAGGCGGGCTGCCCGAAAACGACGCTGTAGGAATTGGTTCCGTCAATCAGCTCGCGTCCGCAGATCTTGTAGCGGTAGCGCGTGCCGGGCTTCAAGCCGGTCACGGTAACGCTGTGGCTGGTCCGGGTTACCGTGCGTCCGCCGAGGGTCTCATAGAAACGCGGGCGCTCCATTTTGTAGAAATTGGTACCGTCGTCCGGTGCCACCTCCACCCAGGCCTGGGTGGGTACTTCCGTAACCCAGTTTACGGTAAAGGAGGTCTCGTCGACGACGGGGACCCAGGGCCCGTATTTGACCTTGTGTTTCGCGGCCTGAAGGGCCAGGGTGCAGACAAAGAGGCAGAGCGCTGCCGTAAGGAACCGTTTCATATCGTTATTTTTTTCTCGTTGATCGTGCGGGCTTTCTCGTTGATTGTGCGGGTTTGGCCGTTCTCAGCTTTTCCGTTTTCGGGAGAGGCTCTTCAAGGAGCTCGTAATCAATGATCCGCTGCTCCAGGTTGGCGTTTTTAACGCGAATGCGGACGGCATCGCCCAGATGGAAAACGTGGCCGGTGCGTTTGCCGCGAATCAGGTAGTTGTCCTCGTCGAATTCGTAGAAATCGGATTTGATTTCGCGCAGCGCCACCATGCCTTCCACCTTGCTGGGTTCGATTTCTACATACATGCCCCAGTCGGTGAGACCGGAGATATGGCCGTCGAACTCGCCGCCCACCTTGTCCATCATGTATTCCACCAGCTTGTACTTGATGCTGTCCCGCTCGGCGTTGGCCGCAATGACCTCCCGCTCGGAAGCATGCTGGCATTCCAGTTCGTAGTAGTCTTTTTTGGCGGATTCGCCACCCTTGAGGTAGGTGGCCAGCAGGCGGTGCACCATCAAGTCCGGATACCGGCGGATCGGGGAGGTGAAGTGGGTGTAGAAGGGGAAGGCCAGCCCGTAATGGCCGATGTTGTCCGTGCTGTAGCAGGCCTTGGCCATGGCGCGCAGGGCAATCATCTGGAAGGCGTCTGCCTCCGGGGTCCCCTTGGCGGCGTCCAGCAGGCTGTTCAGCGATTTGGCTACGCCCCGGCCGCTCTCGGCCTTTTCCATCTTGTATCCGAAATGCCCCGCAAAACTGCGCAGGGAGTCGATTTTCATTTCGTTCGGCTCGTCGTGGATACGATAGACGAAGGTCTTGGGGTTCTTTTCGGCCTTGCCGTTCATCTTCCCGCCGGTGGCCACGAACTCGGCTACGGTGCGGTTGGCCAGCAGCATGAATTCCTCGATGAGCCAGTTGGCTTCTTTCGTAATCTTCTCGTAGATGCGGATCGGTTTGCCGTTCTCGTCCACTTCCACCTTCATTTCCGGCCGCTCGAAACTGATGGCACCGGCGGCGAAACGCTTGCGGCGGAAAATCAGGGCCAGCCGGTTCAGTTCCACCAGGGCTTCCACCTGTTCTTTGGGAAGGTTGGCGGCAGGACGGCCTTCCAGCACCTCCTGGACCTCTTCATAAGCATATCGCCAGTCGGAACGAATGACGGTGCGGCCCATCCATTGGTTGATGACCTGCCCCTGCGGGGTGATTTCAAAAATGGCGCTGAAGGTCAGTTTCTCCTCGTTGGGGCGCAGGGAGCAAAGCTTGTTGGAGAGCTTTTCCGGCAGCATCGGGACGGTCCGGTCCACCAGATAGACCGATGTGCCGCGTTCGCGGGCCTCCTTGTCCACAACCGACCCCGGGCGCACGTACCACGAAACATCGGCAATGTGCACACCCACTTCAAAATTCCCGTTCGGAAGTTTCTGGTAGGAGAGGGCGTCGTCAAAGTCTTTCGCGTCGGCGGGGTCGATGGTGAAGGTGAGGGTGTCCCGCAGGTCGCGGCGGTTCTTGATATCGGCGGCCGTAATGGCGTCCGGAATGGAATCGGCGGCGTTTTCCACCTCTTTTTCGAACCGATAGGGGAGGCCGTATTCGGCCAGGATGGCGTGCATCTCGGTGTTGTTGTCGCCGGGGGCGCCGAGCACATCGGTCAGATAGCCGTGCGGGGTAGGTTCCTCGCGCGGCCAGCTGTCCACCACCACGGCTACCTTCATGCCGCTCACGGCTTTCAGGTCACCATCGGCATCGTGGACACCATTCACGGTATAGGAACCATCCTCGTGGCGCGTCAGGGCGCCGGCGAAGTTGCGGCGGGCCGAGGTCTGGAGGGTGGAACGGCGGCGCACCAGCGGGAGGCCTTCTTCATTGACGATATCGACCGAAATGTCGTACGGCATGTTGCGGCTCTGCATGAGCACCCAGGCCTGCGGGCCCACGATGTGCAGCACGCCTACAAAGGGCTTTCCGCTGCGCTGGACAATCTCTTTTACCGTTCCTTCCCGCATGGGGCGCGGTCCGGAAGTGGCCTTGGTCACGGCCACGCGGACGATATCGCCATTCAGCGCGCCCTGCGTTTTACCGGCCTTGACATGAATATCTCCTTCCAATCCTTCAACGATGATATAGAGGGCGCCTTCACGCGTCATCTGCACCTTTCCTTCGTATTCCGGAATGGATTTTTTCTGTTTTTTGTCTTTTTTGAAATTTTCGTTTACCCGATCACTGCTTTTACGTCTTTTTGCGTACATAATAATGAGATTAAATGATTATCTTTGCACCCGCAAAGGTACGAAAATAAAATAACAAAAGAGATATGAACAGAAAAGTACTCCTGATGATTTTGGACGGCTGGGGTGAAGGCCGCCACGATTATTCCAACGCCATTTGGACCCAGGGAACGCCCGTGATCGATTCCCTGCGCGCAAAATATCCGCACAGCTCGCTACAGGCATGCGGCGAATACGTAGGACTGCCGGACGGACAGATGGGCAATTCCGAGGTGGGCCACATGAACCTGGGCGCCGGCCGCGTGGTCTATCAGGACCTGGTCAAGATCAACATGGCCTGCCGGTCCCACAAACTGCTGGACAATCCGGAAATCAAGGCGGTCTATGAGTATGTGAAGACTTCCGGCAAGAAACTTCACCTGATGGGCCTTACGTCCCATGGCGGTGTCCACAGCTCCCTGGAGCATGTGTATGAATTCCTGTCCGTAGCGGCGCAGGAAGGTCTGGACAAGGTTTATGTCCACGCGTTCATGGACGGTCGCGATACCGATCCGCGCAGCGGCCGCGGCTTTCTGGAGGAGCTGGAAGGCAAGATGGCCGAAACCACCGGTAAGATTGCCACGGTGTGCGGCCGTTTCTATGCCATGGACCGCGACAAACGCTGGAACCGCGTCAAAGAGGCCTACGACATGCTGGTGAGCGGCGTGGGTGCCAAATATACGTCCGCCATCGATGCCATCCAGGCTTCGTACGATGCCGACGTGACCGATGAATTCGTAAAACCCTGCGTCATTACCGATGCCGCCGGCGAGCCTCTTGCCAAGATTGAAGAAGGCGATGCCGTCATCTTCTACAATTTCCGCAACGACCGTGCCCGCGAAATCACCGCCGCCCTTACCCAGCAGGATATGCCCGAGGAAGGGATGCACACGATTCCGCTGTACTACTGCTGCCTGACCCCGTATGACGCTTCCTTCAAAGGCGTCCACATCCTGTTCGACAAGGAACTGGTGGACCAGACCCTGGGCGAGACCGTCGCGGCCGCCGGAAAACGCCAGCTGCGCATTGCCGAGACCGAGAAATACGCCCACGTGACCTTCTTCTTCAACGGCGGCCGCGAGGCCCAGTTCCAGAACGAGGATCGCATTCTGGTGAACTCCCCGAAGGTGCCCACCTACGACCTGCTGCCGCAGATGAGTGCCCCCGAGGTAGCCGAGAAACTCATCGATGTCATCCGGACCGGCAAGGAGGACATGATCATCCTGAACTTCGCCAATGGCGATATGGTCGGCCATACCGGTGTCTATACCGCCGTGACCAAGACGGTGGAAACCATCGACAAGCTGGTGGGCCGCGTCGTGGAGGAAGCCATCGCCCAGGATTATGTGGTCCTGCTGACGGCCGATCACGGCAATGCCGATTTTGAGGTGAATGCCGATGGTACGCCGAACACGGCACATTCTTTGAATACCGTTCAGTTCGTGGTGATCAATGCCGGTGATGCGGTGAAAGAGGTGAAGAACGGTGCCCTGTGCAACGTGGCGCCGACCATCCTGAAGCTGATGGGCATCCCGCAGCCCCCGAAGATGACCGCGGAACCGCTGATTTAATTGTTTATGAAAAGAACCGTCTTGTTTTGGGCTGCCGCCCTGCTGATGGGCTGCGTGGCCGTCCTGCCTGCCGGGGCGCAGTCGAAAGGCTTCAAACTGGGCCAGTGGGTGGAAATCCACAACGCGTTGCTGAGGGAACTCAACCGGAACTACGTGGATACCCTTCCGCTGGACCGGATGCATCGCAAGGGGATTGAAGCGATGCTGGAGGAACTGGATCCTTATACGGAATACGTTCCGGAAGAGGACCAGGAGGACTTCCAGTTGATGATCGGGAAGACCTATGGCGGCATCGGCGCCATCATCTTCAAGCCCGAAAAAGACGGGAATGTCATCATCAACGAACCCTACAAGGATTCGCCGGCCTATAAGAACGGACTGGTGTGCGGGGACGAAATCCTGGCCATCGACGGGGTCAGCACCCACGGACTTGAAACCAAGGAGTGCAGCGACCGGATGAAGGGAAAGCCCGGCACCGTGGTGAAGTTCCTGGTGAAAAAACTGCGCTCCGGGGATACCCTGGAGGTGGCGGTGACCCGCGAACGCATCCATCTGCCCGATGTGGAATATGCCGGCATCCTGGAGGACGGGAAGACGGGTTACATCTACCAGAGCGGCTTTACGGAGGGCGTTTCCGATGCGGTGAAAGCCGCGGTGAAGTCCCTGCGGGCCCAGGGCATGGAGCGCCTGGTGCTGGACCTGCGCAACAACGGGGGCGGCATCATGCAGGAAGCCGTGAAGATCGTCGGCTTCTTCGTCCCCAAAGGTTCCCTGGTGGTGAGCGCACGTGGCCGCGATTCCCTGCAGACCCGTGAGTATCGGACCTCGTCCGATCCCATCGAACCCGACCTCCCCATCGTCGTGATGGTGAATGCCGGTTCGGCATCGGCCTCCGAGATCGTGTCGGGTGCCCTGCAGGATTTGGACCGGGCAACGGTGATTGGTACGCGTACCTTCGGGAAAGGATTGGTACAGAGCATGGTAGCCTTACCGTACAACGGCCAGATGAAGGTGACCACGGCCAAGTACTACACCCCGAGCGGCCGCTGTGTGCAGAATGCCCCTGATTCCTTGACCCACGAATTTAAGACGGCCCACGGCCGTACGGTGCGCGATGGTGGCGGCATCACCCCGGATTACATCATCAAAGGCCACAATTACAGCCGGCTGACCTATTCGCTGGTGGTGAACGGCATTGTGGAACAATACACCCTGCAGTATGTGCGGAATCATCCCACCATCCCGGCCGTGGACGATTTCCACTTCACGGACTACGATGACTTTGTGACCTTCGCCATGGACAAGGAGTTCGACTACCGCTCATCGGCCCGGACCTACTTCGACCAGATGAAAAAAACGCTGGAGGAGGATGGCCTGGCGGAGAGCATGTCTGCCCAGCTGGAGGCCATGCAGAAAGCCCTGGAAATGGATAAGGAGACCTTCCTGCGCCTGAAGAAGGACGAGATTATCCCGTTCATCGAGGAAGAAATCGCCGTACGCTACTACTGGCAGGAAGCGGGAATCCGGGTGCGTCTGCGCTACGACGACCAGCTCCGCGAGGCCCTCACCAAGGCCCCGATTCAGTTCTAAAAGAAAAATGTTCGGATTTTGAAAGAATTGCGTATATTTGTAAGAGATATACGCTAACCCTTTAAATCCAATTTCTTATGAAGAAGTTTCTGCAAGAGTTCAAGGAGTTTGCCATGAAAGGCAACGTGATGGACATGGCTGTGGGTGTCATCATCGGTGGTGCCTTTGGCAAAATTGTCTCCTCGCTGGTCAACGACCTTTTGATGCCGCTCGTGGGCGCACTCATCGGTAACGTGGACTTCACGACGCTTTCCGCCACCCTGCGCCAGGCCGTTATGGATGGCGAGACGGTGGTGAAACCGGCGGTTGTCCTCCATTACGGTAACTTCATCCAGGTTACGGTAGATTTCCTGATTGTGGCCTTCTGCATCTTTGCCGTCATCAAGGGCATCAATGCCATGAAGAAGAAAGAAGAACCGGCTCCTGCAGAGCCCGAGGCTCCCGCACCGAAACCGGACGATGTGGTTCTTCTGGAAGAAATCCGCGATCTGCTCAAGAAACAGAAATAAATGAAGAGGCTGTTTTTCGCGGCCGTGATTTCGCTGCTGTGCCTGGGCATGGCGGCGAAATCCGGTTATAAGCCCCGGGTAGAGGACTTGTCTGCAGAAGGGCAGGCGATGCCGCGGTTCAGTTGGCGCATCGTTTCTACGGCTCCGGATGTGGTACAGGAAAGCTATCGGATTATCGTCTCCTCTTCCCGCCGGAATCTGCGGAAGGGCGTGGGCGATATCTGGGACTCCGGCGTGGTCGAAAGCCCGGAAAGCCGGTTTATTCCCTATGTGGGGCAACCCTTGAAGAGCAGGACCAAAGCCGTGTGGAAGGTGATATCCTATACCAACAAGGGGGTTGCGAAAAGCAGGCCGGCATGTCTGGAGGTAGCACTGAACGATGCTGCCGACTGGCAGGCCCGATGGATCGGGCTGACCCATCCGGGGGACAGCCTGAACGGTAAATCCCGGTTCCCGGCCCGGTATCTCCGGAAAGAATTCCGGCTGGGCCGCAGGGTGCGATCGGCCCGTCTGTATATCTGCGGCCTGGGCCTGTACGAGGCCTGGCTGAACGGGCGCGAGGTGGCGCCGGACCAGGTACTTTCTCCTACCCTGGCAGATTACAACAAGCACGTCTATTACAATAGTTTTGACGTTACCCCGCTGCTGCGCCGCGGTGAAAACGCCCTGGCCGTGGCCGTGGGAAGCGGCCGCTATGTCTCCCTGCGCAATCCCGGTAAGCCCTTCAACATCCCGAATATCCGGCACTATGGTTCCCCCGTGCTGCGCTGCCAGCTGGAGGTGACGTATCGGAATGGGCGTACGGAGGTGTTTGTATCGGACACCAGTTGGCAGGCGACCTGTGACGGCCCCATCCTTGCGAACAATGAGTTTGACGGCGAGATATACGATGCCAACCGTGAACTGGGCGCCTGGACCCGGGCGGGATATGATGGCCAGTGGGCTGCGGCCGAGGAACTTCCCGCGCCCAAAGGGGCGCTCGCTGCCCAACCCAATCCCAATATCGCCATCCAGGATATCGTCCGTCCGGTTTCCGTAACGGAAAAGGACGGGGGACGGTATATCATCGACATGGGACAGAACATGGTGGGATGGGCGGAAATCTCGGCCATCGGCCTGCAGAACGTCCCCGTGATGATGCGTTTTGCCGAGACCCTTACCGGGGACGGAGAACTCTATACCGCCAATTTGCGCAGCGCCGAGGTGCGCGATCTGTATATCCCTGCCCGTAACGGCCGTTTTACCTGGGAGCCGACCTTTGTCTATCACGGCTTCCGCTATGTGGAAGTTGTGGGGACGCAGGATGTCCCGCAACTGGTGGGCAAGGTTTTCTACGACAGGATGGCCACAACCGGCCATTTCTCCTGCTCCAACGAGGTGATGAACCAGGTTTATCGGAACGCCTTCTGGGGCATCCGCGGCAATTATCGGGGCATGCCTACCGATTGCCCGCAGCGCGACGAGCGCATGGGCTGGCTGGGCGACCGCACCACCGGCTGCTATGGCGAATCGTATCTGTTCGACAACCGCCAGCTCTATGCCAAATGGCTGCAGGATATTGCCGATTCGCAGGAACCTTCCGGCAGCCTGCCCAATGTGGTTCCGCGTTTCTACGACATCCTGGGCGACAATATGACCTGGCCGGCGGTCTTCCTGACGGCGGCCGATATGCTTTATACCCACTTTGGCGATGCGCAGCCCATCCGCGACCACTATCCGCAGATGAAACGTTGGCTGGCGCACATGAAGGAGCACTATGACCGCGACGGCATCCTTGAAAAAGACATCTTTGGCGATTGGTGCATGCCGCCGGAATCCTTGGAGCTGATTCATTCCAAGGACCCTTCCCGCATCACGTCCGGCCCCTTGATGGCGACGGCCTTCTATAGTTGGATGTGCCGGCTGATGGCCCGCTTTGCGGGGATTGTCGGCCAGGAGGAGGATATCCCGTTCTATGAAAACGAGGTGCGTTTGACGAATGCCGCCTTCAATCGGGAATACTGGCACGAGGAGGAAGGCTATTACGGCAATAACACCGTGACAGCCAACCTGTTGGCCTTGTGGCACGGGATTGCTCCGGAAGCGGTTCGCGACCGGGTGTTCGCCCACATCGTGGAGAAGACGGAGAAGGAGTGGGATGGCCACGTGAGCTGCGGGGTCATCGGCATCCAGCAGCTGATGCGGGTGCTCACCGAGTACGGCCGGCCCGATCTGGCGTTGAAGATTGCTTCCTCCGACACCTATCCTTCCTGGGGTTATATGGCCCGGAACGGGGCTACCACCATTTGGGAACTTTGGAACGGCAATACGGCCGATCCGTCCATGAATTCCGGCAACCATGTGATGATCCTGGGCGACCTGCTGACCTGGGAATACGCATACCTGGCGGGGATCCGGGCAGCGGCTCCCGGTTTCCGGAAGATCGAACTGCGGCCCTTGCCTATTCCGGGACTGGATTGGGTAAAGTGCTCGTATGAAAGCGGTTACGGAACCATTGAAAGCAATTGGGAATGTGCCGACGGCCGGTTTATCTGGGAGATTACCATCCCGGCCAATACCACGGCAACGGTCTATCTGCCCGGCCAGGACCGGCCGCTGGAAAAGGGGTCGGGAACGCATCGTTTTATTGTAGATTGACAGGATGGAAGGAACAGCAACAGTGGTAAAGAATGCCGGAAGCCATTACCTGCTTTCGGCCCTGCCCGTCTGGGCGCCCTTCCCGGCCGTCCTGAAAGGGAAGATCCGTCTGAAAGGAGGGTCTTCTACCAACCCGGTGGCCGTGGGTGACCGGGTGCGATGGTCCAGCGAGGGAGATCCTTCGCTGCAGGCCCCGGCGGTGATTTCGGAGGTGTTGGACCGGAAGAACTACGTGGTCCGGAAATCCACGAACCTGTCGCGTACCTCGCATGTGATCGCAGCCAACATCGATCGGGCCTATCTGATTGTCACCTTGTACTTTCCGCAAATCAAACTGGCCTTTTTGGACCGCCTTTTGGTCACGTGCGAGGTGTACGGCATCCCGGCAACGGTGGTCTTGAACAAGGTGGATCTGTACCGGGACGAGTGTGCCGATGAAATAGCCGATTTCCGGCGGATTTACGAGGGAGCGGGCTATCCGGTCATCGAAACCTCGGCCGTGACGAGGGAGGGTGTGGAGACGCTGCGGGCCGATATGGCTGGCAAAGTCATCCTCTTTTCCGGAGAGTCCGGCGTGGGAAAATCTTCCCTGGTCAAAGCCCTGGACCCCTCGTTGGATCCCAAGGTGGGCCGCATTTCGGATGTGCATCTCCAGGGAAAGCACACCACCTCCCTGTATGAAATGTACCCGCTTTCGGGCGGAGGCTATGTGATTGATACGCCGGGGCTTCGCGGCTTCGGACTGGTGCATCTGGAAAAAGAGGAGATTCCGCTGTATTTCCCGGAGATGCTCCGTGCCTCGCGCGCGTGTCGCTTTACCCCCTGTACGCATACCCACGAACCCGGCTGCGCCGTCAAGGCGGCGGTCGAGGCGGGAACCATCAGCGCGGAGCGCTACAATTCCTACCTGGGCATGCTGGAAGAAGACAAGAAATTCCGATGAAACCGCTCGACCGGGAAATCCTGCGCCTGGCCCTACCCAGCATCCTGGCCAATATTACCGTTCCCCTGGTGGGGATGGTGGACCTGGCCGTGGCGGGACACTTGGGTTCACCGGGCGAAGCGGCGACCCTGATTGGCGGGGTCTCGGTGGGAACCATGCTGTTCGACCTGCTGTACTGGAACTTCGGTTTCCTGCGTGTGGGGACGGGAGGCCTTACGGCCCAGGCCTATGGACGGGAAGACTGGCAGGGAACGCGGGTAATCCTGTTCCGCGGGGTGGTCCTGGCCTTGCTGATTGCCGCATTGATTCTGGTGCTCCAATGGCCCTTTGTTCACCTGGCCCTGTATGTCACCCACGGTTCCGATGCCGTGCGCGAACTGGCCCTGCGCTACTTCTTCATCCGCATCTGGGCTGCGCCGGCCACCCTTTCCCTGATGTCCATCAAGGGCTGGTTTATTGGGATGCAGGACACCGTCAGTTCCATGGCTACCGACCTGGTTGTCAATGTGGTAAACATTGTCGCCAGCGTTATCCTGGGCCGCTGGATCGGCTTTGCCGGCATTGCCTGGGGAACGGTCATCGCCCAGTTCACCGGCCTGGCCTTTGCCGGGGTCCTGATTGCCCGCCGAATGCCACCCGGGAAGGGCGGCATCCGGCAGGCGGTATCGGGTGCGGATTTGGGGGCGTTTCTTACGATGAACGGAAACCTGTTCGTCCGGTCGCTCTGCATGGTGGCCATCTATGTGGGATTCACCATGATATCGGCCCGGTACGGCGACCTGGTCCTGGCCGTCGGCGCCATTCTCATGAAACTCCTGCTGCTGTTCTCGTTCTTTACCGATGGCTTTGCCTATGCGGCCGAAGCCCTGGTGGGGAAGTTTATCGGCCGTCGGGACATTCCGGCCGTGAAGATGACCGTCCGCCACGTCTTTGTCTGGAGCATGGGGGTTGGAATGTTTTTCGTGCTGGTTTACCTGTTCGGAAGCGATCCCGTTTTCCGGGTGTTGACATCTGACGCTCAGGTGGTTCATGCCGCCCGGCCGTTTTATTTCTGGCTTTTGCTGATGCCGCCCATCGGCTGCGCCGCCTTCACCTGGGATGGCGTCTTTGTGGGGGCGACGGCATCCCGTTCCCTGCGCAATTCCTTGGTCTGGGCCCTCGTCGCCTTCTTCGGGCTGTGGCTCTTTGGCTATGCGGTCCGGGGCGGTTCCCTCCTGCCGGAAGAGGCCCTGCACCTTTTGCTGGCGGCCTATTTCGCCCATCTGCTGGTGCGGACCCTCTATCTAACCGGGCGGTATAAAAGGACGCTTTCGGCTATCGCGGCGTAAGTGTATAGGAACGTCCTGCCCGGGCGGCAAAGGCGGTTTTCCAGAAGGCTCCGTCACGCGTGGAACGGGAGCGTACACCATTCACTTTCAATGGTTTGGCAGACAGGACCGTGCAGGTTCCGTCCACTCCGGCGCGAACCGTTGCCGTGGTCAGCGTCCCCTTGTCCCAGTCGATATCTACCGTGTAGGCTCCCCGGCCGCGCAGGCCTTTGACGGAACCGCAGGGCCAGGCCGCCGGCAGGGCAGGGAGGAGGTGCAGGGCTCCCGTCTGGCTTTGGAGCAGCATCTCGCTCACCCCCGCAATGCTTCCGAAATTCCCGTCAATCTGGAAAGGCGGATGCGTATCGAACAAGTTGGGCAGGGTGGATTTATGCAGGAGCTCGCGGTACATCTTGTAGGCATGGTCACCATCCAGCAGGCGGGCCCAGAAGCAGATCTTCCAGGCTTTGCTCCATCCGGTACCGCCATCGCCGCGCAGTTCCAGGGTCTTGCGGGCTGCCACCGCCAGTTCTGGGGTGGTGACGGGCGACAGCTGCCGTCCGGGATAGAGCCCGTACAGGTGCGATACATGGCGGTGATGCGGTTCGGTATCCATCCAGTCTTTGTACCACTCCATCAGGTTGCCGCGCGCGCCGATTTGCAGGGGATGCAGGTGGTCGCGGTAGTGCTGCCACCGTTTGCGCAGGTCGCGATCGGTGTCCAGCACCTGGCTGGCTTCGATGAGATTGTTGAACACGTCCCAACAAATTTCCAGGTCCATGGCGGTGCCGATGGTCACGGCGCCGCGCCGCCCGTTGTCGTCCAGGAAGGCATTCTCGGGCGATGTGGCCGGGGCGGTGATGTACTCGCCGTCTTTTTCGATGAGCCAGTCCATCAGGAATTCACCGGCCCCTTTCATGAGCGGGTAGCCGGTTTCCCGCAGCCAGTCTTTGTCTTGTGTAAAGAGGTAATGGTCATAGACATGCTGGCAGACCCAGCCGCCGCCCATGGCCCAGTTGGCCCAGGAAGGGCTTCCTTTCTTGTTGCCCACAGGATTGGTCCGGGCCCAGATGTCACTGGTATGGTGCACCGTCCAACCGCCCATGCCATAGAAATCCCGGACGGTCCCGGCTCCATTTACGGCCCAGTGGCCCACGTAATTCAGGAAGGGTTTCGTGAGTTCGCTCAGGCCCAACGGTTCGGCGGGCCAGTAATTCATCTGGACGTTGATGTTCGTGTGTAGGTCGCTGCCCCAGGCGGGCCGGCGGTCTTTGTTCCAGATACCCTGGAGGTTGCACGGGACTTCGCTATCCTCGCGGGAGGAGGAAATGAGCAGGTAGCGGCCGAACTGGAAATACTGCATTTCCAGGAACGGATCGCCCTTCTCTACATCGTATGCTGCCACGCGCTGCGGAACGCTTATCACCGCCTCTCCCGCGGCCGGGCCCGAAGGCACCTCGTCGCAGGGAACTAGGGAATCAGACCCCAGGACCAGCGAAACGCGGTTGAAAAGGGCCCCGAAATCGGCGGTGTGGGCCGCCAGGAGTTCATCGTAAGATTTCTGCCGTGCGGCATCCAGGAACGATGCAGCCAGCGCCGCCTCGTCCCGTCCCTGCGCATCCGGACGATGGTCAAACCCGTTGAAACTCGTGGCCGCGCTTACCAGCACCACGGCCTCGGTAGCGCCACTGACGTGGATGCCCGGCGTGGTGTACAGCTGGCCATCGCACCGCACGCATTGGACGCGGAACTGATAGCGCATGCCTTTTTCTTCCGCCGTTCCTTTTACCCGTCCGCTCACCACGAAAGAAGCGTCTCCCAGGCTCTCGATCTTACAGCCGTTCCACGGGGTACTGCCGTCCAGAACGAACTCCAATTTGCCTTTTTCGGAGGCTGTGAGCCGAAGGACCAGCACCCGGTTGGGATGGGAAACGAATACTTCACGGGTGTAGCGGACACCGTCCCGGGTGAAGGCGACGGTAGCTACGGCACGCGAGAGGTCCAGGGTCCGCGAATAATCGCTTATCCGGGCGGGCGCGGTGCCGGCCTTTTCCGTGCGTTTGCCGTTATAGGCGGCGTATTGGGATTGGTTCTCCTCTGCGCCGAAGGTCTGGTGCAGGTGCAGCGAGCCCAGGGGGAGGAAGGCCTCCGCATCCCGTCCCTGCAGGCCTTTGGCCAGTTCGTGCCCCAGGGCCCAGTCTTCGGCCAGCAAGGCCTTGCGGACATCGGCCAGCAGGGACCGCCCGTCGATGGGATCGGTATCGGCCCCGGTGCCACTCCACAGGGTGGCCTCGTTCAGGCGGATGAGCTCGTCGCCGATCCGTCCGTAAACCATGGCTCCCAGATGGCCGTTCCCCAGGGGAAGGGCCTCTTCGAAAACGTTGGCCGGCTGGTTGAAAACCAAAACCGTCGGGTTTTGGGAAAAGGCGGCCTGGCAGGCGAGGAACGCCCCGGCGCAGAGGAGTATCTTTTTCATATCGTCAATGTATGTGTCCCGGCCGATAGGATGGCCGTTTTTCCGTTAGAGAGGGGGACTTCTGCGGTGGTTCCGGCGGGAACGGTAAGCATCATCCGGATGCGTTTGCCGCGCCGTTCCAGCGCGACGGATATCGGTCCGAAACCGGTATCGACCGTGCAGGAAACCTGCTTCAGCGAACCCATTTGCGGGGCTACGCGGAAACGCCGCCAGCCGGGAGCCGTCGGTTCGAGTCCCGCGACCTTGCCGCTCAGGACGATGATGCCGGCGCCGGTCCAGGCATGGTTGCTGCTGCCGTCGAAGTTCCAATGCTCCCACAGGGTGCTGCAGGAGTCCTTCATGACGGTCGGGTAGAGCTTATGCATGCGCTGCAGGGCCATGTCGGCCTCGCCCATGCGGAAGAGGGCCTCCAGGACGTATTTCTGCATATAGACGGTGGCGTGGTATTCCCGCGCGAAAATCTCTTTCAAGGCCGGGTATTTGTCCGCTCCGGCAATGCCGCTCACCACGGCCAGGGCCTGGACGCGGTCGTCGTACGGACCCTCGTGTCCGGGCGTCCGGTAACCGGTTCCGTCCCAGCAGGTGGCGTTGAACCGCCGGGCGATGTTCTCCATCATGTCTTCCAGCAGGACCACGTCGGACGGCCGGTAGAGCATGTGGGCGAAGGCCAACTGTCCTTTCAGGGCCAGGTAGTACCACAGGACCGCCTGGGAATACCGATCCTGGTTTTTGCCGGCATCGGGCCAGTCCCAGTCACCCTTGCGGTAAAGCGGCATGCCGTCTTTGTCCAGCTGCCAGGCCTCCAGGAGATAGCGGCCCACCCGGTCATAAACCGGCGCTACAAAAGTAGAATCACCACTGTACCAATAATATTGATGGAAACCGTACCAGCCCACGGAGGCCAGCATCTGCATGGGGAGCTCCGATACGTAATTGCCGGCAGGGACGGGAGCGTGGAGGGAACCATCGGGCTTCTGCCAGTTGACCAGCTCGTAAATACCCTTGCGGGCCAGGGCCCAAGAGGAGGGGCTCAGGGCGTAAAAAGCCATTCCCAGCTCGTTCACCTCGTCGCCCCACCATTGGGCGCGTTCGCGGTCGGGGCAGTCGTAATACGTGTCCCGCATGCACACCATCAGGGTGCGGGCCGATTTCTGCCAGTACGTATTCAGGAAGGGGTCGTCGCAGGAGAAGGAACCGGTAAACTCCGTGTTGTACGAAGTCTCACGGTAGCCCACTTCCAGCACTTCCACCCCTTCGGGGATGTGATAGAACATCTTCTCCCCGTTCATCCAGCAGAAATGCTCGTATTCCTGTACGCCCTCGCGGGTAACGTATTCTGCGCGCACGCACTGCTCTTTTCCCACGGTCAGGTGGTCGGTGTGGATGCCAACCACCTTTCCCGCCGGCGCTTTAACTTTCAGCCAGGGCGAGAAGTGCCCGTTGTAGGGGAGGGTGCAGACCAGCGTTCCGTTCTCCATCCGGGTCTGTTCGTAGGCGCGGCGTCCGTAGTCTTTCCACTGGGGAATGGGACGTTCTACCAGGGCGCCCAGGGGCGGCTGTCCGGGGGCGAAACCCAGTTCCATCGCACTTCCCAGCCATTTGGGGTTGCGGCCCAGATACCAGTCAAAGGGATAGGCCCGGGCATCGAAGCGGACATTGCTTTCCGGCAGACGGTAATTGGGAATGGGACCGGGAGCGGTCTGGTAGCCGTGCTGGACGCTGGCTTCCCAGGTTTTGTCCGAAAGAATCTCCACGCCATCTCCGATGGCTTCGAAGAGCAGGGCTGCCATGCCGCTGTCCAAGTGGCTGAAGCCGTTGCGGCCCAGGTGCCAGACCAGAATGGAAATCAAATTTTCGCCCGGGCGCAGCCACGGGGCGATATCCACCGTATCTACATAGCCGTCGCCGGGGGCGGGACCACGTTTCAGACCGCCTTCATAGACAGCCAGTTCGCCGTTGATCCACAGCCAGTATTTGGTGTCGGCGGCGATGCGGGCGGGAAGACTCTGCGGTACCTTGTCCAGGTTAACCCGCTTGCGGAAGGCAATCCATTCGTTGGAACCGCTGTTGCTCTGTTGCTTGGAAATCCATCTGGCCCTCCAGACGGGTTCCTGCGCCAAGGCGAGGAAACCGGTACAGAGGGCCAGAATCAGGAATAGGATTCTTTTCATTATAACGGGGTGTCGGTGTAACAACCGTCTTCAACCACCTCGGAATTCTCAGCTACAAAGAGCGACGGGGTGGCGGGATTGCGGAAAATGAAGGTGCGCAGCACGATTCCCTTGCAGTCCTTGAAGGAAAGGATGGCGGGAACGGGAACATCGGCGGCTACATAACCCTTCTTCTGCTGGGCTTCGATAAACGCTTTCAGCGCCGGCCCCTGGCCGTCAATGACGCCCTTGCCGAAGATGGTTACATTCTCCAGACCTTCACCCCAGAAAATACCCTTCTGGCCTTTGTAGGCATAGATGTTGGCAGCGCCTACGATGACGGCGCCCTCGTTCAGGCGGATGTTCACGCCGCTGCGCAGCTGAACAGATCCGGTGAGGTAACGGCCCACGTTAAACACGAGGGTTCCGCCGCCCTGTTCGGCAATCCAGTCCACCGCCTTCTGGATGGAGGTGGTGTTATCAATCAGGCCGTTGCTTTTGATCCCGAAACGGGAGGCCTTGTATTCTACCTGTGCGGCAGCCTGGAGGCTCACCAGGACAAGCATCGCAAAAATCAGTATCTTTTTCATTTGCATTCGAAATCGGTGACGTTGTGGGTAATGATCTGCTGCTTGCCTTCCGCAGCATCTGCCTGGCTGATGACGAAGTTGGTCATCTTCAGGCCGTTAACATCATCGGCGACCACGGCGGGACGATAATCCTCACCGACCACCTTGATCTTTACGTTCTGGAAGGAAAGGCCGTCGGCATGGCGGATATAGAAGCCCCAGGCGGGGAGTTCCTTCCAATTGGAGAACTCGGGATAGGACCTTTCCAGTTCGGGAATGGCCGCCAGTTCTTCGGGGGAGGTGCCGCGATAGGCATAGGTCGAATCGGCCTGGCCGGGATATACGATTTCCACATTTTCGAAGCGGACATTGTCGATCCTCAGACCGGGGATACCGGTGATGATGCTCGGGCAGACGTTGCGCGGCAGGTCCTCGACGGGGCCTTCATAGCTGTAGCCGGCATCCGGTTTCTCGAAGGGAACCTCGGCGTACACATTCTTGATGACCACATCCTTCAGGCAGGGCGCCTCCCCTTCGTGACGGCTGGCGAGACGGATGAAGAACGGATTGCCCGTATGCAGGCTCTGCAGACCGTCGATTTCCACATCCTCGATGGAGGCACCGTCCACGCTGGCCACCGTAAAGGCGCTGCGATAGGTGTCGAAAATCTTGATGTTTTTGAAACGGAAGTGCTTGAAGGTGCCCCGGGTATAGGTGCCGAACTTCACGCCGTTGGCGCTGGATCGGCCGATGCAGTTTTCCACGAGGATGTTCTCACTCACGCCGGTGGCGCTGTGGCTCTTGAAGCAGTAGGAATCGTCGGCCGAGTCGATGTAGCAGTTCCGGATGGTTACGTTCTTGCTGTCCACGACATCGATACCGTCATTGTTCCAGTAGCATTTGGCATCGACCTTCATGCCCTCCACGAGAAGACCGTCGCACTGGTCGTACTGCTGGGTCCAGCTGGCGGGATCCTTGAGGGTGATGTCCTTCATTACGATGTTCTTGCAGCGGAAGAAGTGAATCAGCTCGGGACGTTTGACTTCCTGGACGCGGTCGAGTCCGAGGGGATCCTCCAGCAGGCCGAGGTGGACATACTGCACCAGGTTGTTGGCTACCTGGAAACCGCGGCAGTCGAGGGTCCCTTCGCCGGTTACGCCGATGTTCTCCTGGTCCACGGACAGCACGAAGGCGGTCCAGTGGGCTACCGTGTCGCGGATGAAGTCCCAGGGGTTCAGCGAACCGAGCAGGACGGCGTCTTTCTGCAGGTGCAGGGTGACGTTGTTCTTAAGGTAGATGGAACCGCAGACAAAGGTGCCGGGCGTAAAGACAAGACGTCCGCCTCCGTTCGCGGAGATATAGTCGATGGCGGCCTGAACAGAGGCGGTGTTCAGGGTGACACCGTCTGCAACGGCGCCGAATTCGGTTGCAAGATAGTCTTTGCCACTGTCGGCGGCCGGTTTAGCGGTACAGCCGCAAAGCATCAGGGCAAGGGCTGCAAAGAGGGCAAGGCCCCGGAAGAGTTGTTTGGTCATATCGGATTAATAAAGTTTTACGGGTCCAAGCAGTCCCAGAGAGGCCATCGGCTGTTCGCGGCGGATGACATAGCGCTGGGCTACCTTATTGTCTTTCAGCGTGTACATGTAATTGACCATCAAGGTGCTGACCTTGATCTCAATCGTATTGTCGCCCGGATGCAGGAGCTTGGAAACATCCAGGATGCGGCGGCCGAACCAGCTCACACCGGCGCTCTGGCCGTTTACCTTGACGTCGGCGATTTCGCAGACCTTGCCCAGGTTCAGGTACTTGGGCAGGCTGGGGCCGTCCAGGGAGACCGTGGTCTTGTAGGTGACCGTGCCGTAGAAATGTGTGTATTCCTCGATATCTTTCAGGTCCTTCAACTCCTCCATGTCCAGATAACGGACCTCCACGCTGTCCTGCGGGTTGCGGAGTTCTACCTTCCAGCCCTTGACGCAGAGGGAATCGGCACCGGCGACGGGGGCGGGAGCCCAGGCGCGTCCGGCGGCCTTGCGGCCAAAGCGGATGAGGACGGTCTCGGCCGGGCCCAGGGCCAGGTGATACTGTCCTTTCACCACCGGGATGTCATAGGAAAGACCGTCGGCCGGGTTGAAGATGACCGGTTTGCGGCCTGCCCAGATGGATTTCGGGAAGGAAAGGTCGGTCTCGCGGGGCTCGTGCAGGTTCGCGTTGGCAAAGAAGAAGAAATTCTCCTTGTTGTCCATCACGTACCGGTTCTGGAGGAGGAAGCGGTCGGGCTGGCCGATGGTAACGGTATGGGGAAGATTGTATTGCTCCATCACGTCCTTGTACCATTCCAGGAATTTATTGTCGGCCGGCTTGTCCAGGACGATGAAGCGGCCGGTGGCTTTCAATCGCTCCACCGAAGCGCGGACCTGCTCGTCGCGGGCCACATAGTCCATCAGGCCCAACGACTTTTCGGGAGCCTTGGCAATGCAGAACACCCGGCCGCCCTTGGCGACGAATTCCTCCAGCTTGTCCAGCGATTCCTGCATGATGGAGGAAACCTCGATCAGGAAGAGTACGCTGTATCGTTTGGGACCGTAGCAGAGTTTGCCGTCGGGGCTGACGGTGGCGTCCTTGATGATATCCTCGCTCACATAGTCGGCGCCGCCACCGTTCTTGTGGATGGCTTCCCAGACCAGCGAGGTATAGGGAATGTTCAGTTTAACGGGGAAGGGTTCCTGCTGGACACCCATTTCGCTCCACATATCGTTGTTGGCGGGCAGCAGGGCGATATCGGTGTACATATCGGCATTCTGCAGCAGGCTGCTCATGCGGGCGCGATACTCGTTCAGCAGGTGGAAATACGGCCAGTACGGGTTGCGCTCGTTGTGGAAGCAGCCGTACTGCACCCAGCCCGGGAAGGCCGCTTCGGCGGGGGAGTAATTGAAACCGTGCCAGACCGAATGGGTGATGCCGGAGAAGGCGGCCATATCGGATCCCAGTTTGATGAATTCCAGCGAGGTGCCGAAGACCTTGTAGGTGTTGGTCATTTCTTCGGCGCTCACCAGCCGTTTGCCAGTCAGGTGGGCCGCCGACGAGACGTATTTGTCAATCATCGTGTAACCGCGGCCGCGCCGATAATCCTCGTCGCCCATTTCCTCGCCCAGACGGTGTTTGAGCCAGTTGGTGGTCCAGGATTCGCCCTCGGGGATGTCCAGGTTCATGGACGATTCCAGCGGGAAGAAACCGCAGCCGTAGGCCTGTGCGCGGGATTTGATGCCTTTTTCACGGCACCATTGCGCATAGACCGAGAAGAACCGCTCCTGGAGGAGTTCAGCCTTCGTGCGTTCGAAATCGTACCGGACGCGGTTTACCTCGTTGGCAAACTGCTCGCCCTTCTTGGCTCCGTAGTTGAAATCCAGCACGTTGCCCAGCCGTCCCACCTTGAACATGGTGAAAGGCAGCCAGGGCATCAGGTCGTACCCGCGGCGTTTCTTGAATTCCTCGGCCATGTCGGAGGTCCAGTTGCTGCCCTCCAGCTCCATGGAATCCACGAAGAAGGCGCGGATATGCTTGTTGAGGGGGCCGATGCGACCCTCGATGGTGTCGGTCATGTGGTTGAGGTACTTCAGGACAGCCTCTTTGTTCATGTGGTCCAGGATGCTGCCGGCTGCACCGGGAGCACCGTTGATCACACAGGCGAAGGAATCATATTCCACCAGGGCGTAGAACTGGTGCTTGCCCTCGGGAACCTCCACGGAGAGGATGCCGTCTGCATCGAAGCGGTCGGTCACGTCAATGGCCTCGTCCAGTGAGTTGATGGGGTCAGGTGCCAGCAGGGCGCGCAGCAAATGCGGCGTGCGGCGGGGGTTGACGACCGATACACCCGGGTCCAGTTCCTTGAAAATGGCGAACTTGGAAACTTCCAGGGTCTCGCCGCCCTTTACCTCGCGGGCCAGGGTCAGCAGCACCCGCGCACGTTCGTCACGGTTCAGGGACTCGGCGCCGAAGGGCCAGCCGGAACCGATGATCAGGTCGCAGGTCATGCCGATCTTTTCGGCCTCGTCAAAAACGACCTGCAGCATGTCGATCCATTCATCGCTGAGCCATTTCAGCTCTTTGGTGTTCAGGGTGTCGGATCCGGAGGGGAAGGAAATCGGGTTGATTTCCACGCCGCCGATACCGGCTTCCTTGAGCAGGTGCAGCTCGCGGACCAGTTCTTCGGCCTGGACGCGGTCGCCATTCCACCACCAGCGGACGAAGGGGCGGTACCGGTTCTCGAGCGGAGCTTCTGCCAGCAACGATACCGCTGACAGCAGGCACAGGGCCAGGGTAAGGATCAATTTATTTGTCTTCATGTCGGGTAAGGTGGAGTTCATCGGAATAGGTGAGCTGGCTTCCGATAATCAGACGGACGCCTTCTTCGGGATTCAGCAGTTTAAAGGAAACGGTGTGCTTGCCTTTCGGCAGATTGTAATGGAAGTACAGTTCATTGACCAGGTTGTTGCCCCCGCTGGGAATGCGCACGGTCTTGTCCAGTTTGCCGTCCAGGTAGCATTCCACTTCGGCTTCGTACCCATGCTCCTGATAGTCCTTGGGTTTCTGCCACGAGAAGCTGTACACCACGCCGATGCCTTCCCAGCTGAGTTCTCCGGCTTTGTCGACGTAACGTTTGATGTCTTTCTTTTCCTGGGGCCAGTGGCCGGGGAAGGACTGCTCGAAGCGAACCGGTACCGGTTTCTGGCAGGGGAGGATGACTTTGTCGTCCGCTACGGTGCCGCCATTGAGCCGGATGACCTGCAGGGCCTGGTCGAAGGACATATCGGTAGCCTTGTTCACGGATATATCGGTATAGACCAGATCGCGGTCCAGTACTTCGTAGATGGGTTTGCGCCAGTATTCGGGGATACCCTCGAAGCCCAGGACGGTGCCCAGGATGCCGCCGGCCGATGCCGGGTTGCAGTCGGAATCGGCGCCGCAACGCGTGGAAATGTCGAGGGTGCGATAGTAATTCTTCTGACCGTACAGCAGGCCGATGAGGATGTAGGCGCTGTTCAGGACGGCGTCGATGTTGAAGGCACTGTACACGCCGCCGGGGCAGCCGATGTCAAAGGCGTGTTCCTTGTTCACCAGGGCCCAGCAGATGTGCCAGTCATCGGGATACTGCTTGTGCCAGCGGATAACATCGGACATGGCCGTATGGTAGCGGGTTCCTTCGGGGATGACCTTCAGGGCCTCGTTGACGATAAAGTCGATATCGTCGCTTACGAAGGCAAGGGCGTACATGGCCGCCACGTAAACGCCGCCGTACCAGCCATCTCCGTAGTTCATCATGTGGCCGATCCCGTCGCAGTAGTGTGCGGCGGCATTGACCATGCCGGGGGCCATGATGCCTGCGTAGTCGGCCTCGATCTGGAAGTCGATGTCATCGGCGTGCGGGTTGTTCAGCCAGTGGCCCGATTCAGGCGGCATGATGCCGGCGAGGATGTTGTAACGGGCCTGGCGGTTGGCATGCCAAAGCGGATAGGGCGCGTTGGCGAAGGCCTTGGCAAAGGATTCGATGGGGGCGTCCAGGCCTTCCTTGGCGAATACTTCTACGAAGGTCAGGTCCATGTACACATCGTCGTACAGGCCCGGGAAGCGGTCGTACCAGCGTTTGATGCCGTGTTCCGGCCAGGGAATGTCGATTTTCTGGTCGATGGTGGTAGCATACTTGAATTCGGTGGGGCCACCGTAGGAGCAGCCGATGATCTGGCCGGCCCAGGCGCCTTTGATCTTGTCCTTGAGGACTTCTTTGGAAAGGGTGACCTCGGCGGGAACCTTCGGTTTGCGGGCCTGGGAAGGGGTCGCCAGGATCAAGACTGCCGCGAGGGCGATGAAGATGTGTTTGATTTTCATATCGTAAATAAAGATAAAATACTATTCAAGAATCATTCGTTTATCGGTTCGGCACCCAGGGGGACGAAGGTGTTTTCGGAGTAATCGATCAGGCTGCTGCGAGGGAATCCCTTGCTGCGCTGGATTTTCCAGGTGGGGTCGGTAACCTGTTTGGGAACCTCGCGGATAAAGTCGCTGACGCTGTAGTCCTGGCCGGTAAGCGAGTGGATCCGCTTGGCAATAAGATACCGGTTCCAGACGCCCCAGACCAGGCGGTTATCGGCCATACAGCCTTGATAATCGGACCGGTACACATCGTTCTTGCAAAGGTATTCACCCAAGCCGGCATTGCCGGTGGCATAGCCTCCCGCTTCCTGAATCTCCTGCTTGAAACTCTTCCAGCCGGGGTTTGACTTGTCCAGAGCCAGGTTGTTCGCGAATCCGACCATCTGATTGGACAGGATGGATGTGCGGTTGAATTCTGAGCTGGGGTATTCGTCGGTAAGGTAGCCGATGGCGTGTCCGCCCAGTTCGTGGGCCACCAGGTTGGCGACGTCTCCGCTTGTCTGGCCGGTGGACGTATCCCAGCGCCCGTTCCAGGTAAGGGAACGCGGGGCCGTCCACGAAGAGTTGAGGCACATGCTGGCCAGGGCTACATGCTGGGACCAATAGCACAGACCGCCGTAGGTGTCGGTATTGCACAGGACCAGCGCGAAGGAACGGGTGGTGGAATAGCCGGGAATCTGCTGGGCGAGACTCTGCAGTCGGGCACGGCTTGTAGCATTCATCATGGAACCGTAATGGGTGGCGTCCTGCCAGCCCACGTTGAAATAGGTATTCTTCTTGTTGTCGCCGATGCTGACACCCCGTTCCGGAGAAACGGCTGCAACCAGCACCACGGTGAAGCAGTCCTTGTAGGTCTTGTAGGGTTCGATGGAAAAGAGTTTCTCCATGACGTAGGAACCCCATTTTTCGAAGTTTCCGCCTTTCTTGAGGTCGTACACGTCGAAACCGTCGCCCGTGACGATAATCTGGACCGGGGAAGCAACCGTGGCGGTGTGCCAGGTGATGATGTCACCGGTCTCATAGTGGTCGAAATCGTAGTGGAGGTCCCAGTCGTCGGGCGCGTTCACCGGGCCGTCGATGGTGGTCATTTCGCTTCCCGAGAGTGCCGTGACCGTGGCCTTGCGGTACCAGGCCTGTTCCGCTTCATTGTCGTATTGGAGTTGCACAAGCCGGTCTTCCGGCAGGCTTCCGTAGCAGTAGGCGATATCGGCGTCCTTGTCGTAAATGGCCGATACGCGGGTGGACGTGAGGTCCCATTCCAGGTCCGCGAGCGAGGTCAGGGAGGTGTAATTCACCAGGTTGCGGATCTTGCAGGACCGGCCGGCTCCGCGTACTTTCACCAGCGACATGTCACGCGTGCCCAGGTGCATCTTGAACGTAACCGTCTTCCCTTCTTTGGTGTAGGTTCCGTCCTTGGCATAGACCACATCGCCGTCGGTGGTGCCGCAGAACTTTCCGTTCTTGAAGGCTAGGGTGGCCTTGTGCGCGTGCAGGGCCACGGTGGTGCCGGCGTCGCGGAAACCCTGGTTCACCGCTCCCGGTACCGTGTAGATGGTGAAACGGTCCGTCCCGGCACTGTACTGCAGGCGGTACACGTCCTTGTCGCGTCCGTCCAGGGCGATATAAATCTCGTCCCCGTCTTCCCACGTTCCGGCGGTCGTCATCTTGGTCCCGGCGGTGGCCTCCACGACGATCTCATAATCTTCCAGCCGGAAGGGCTCCGGTTCCGGGAAGGGAAGGTCCAACGTATCGCAGGCAAGCCATCCGGACAGGATGGCCGACAGGGCAAGCAGTTTGGGGAACGGTTTCATTTCGTCAGTTGTTTACTTTGATCCAGAGGGTCCGGAAGTCCGAGCCTTCATAGGGCGGCATCTGGCAGGCGGGGCGGAATTCGGTCCCGTTCACGCAGAAACGGTGGGCATCGATCTGCAACGCCTCGGCCTCGTCGCGCGAAAGGGTCAGCGGGTTGGGTTTATCGACGGCATCGGTATAGTCGGCCAGATACACCAGCGGCCCCTGGGCGTAGCAGACGTAGTGCTCGCGATGTCCCAGATACCAGGCGTTGAAGCCCCAGCGGGTCTCATGGGTGTATTCCCGCACGCGTTCGATGCGACGGGTCCCGTAGGGAAGCGTCACGGTAAGCCGGTCTCCGGCTTTCCAGTCCTGTTTGATGCACAAATATCCCTTGTTCTCTTTGGCCTGCACCGGGGTCCCGTTGAGTTTGAAGGAAACGCTGTCTGCCCAGCCCGGCCGGGCGATGGCCAGGGTCCAGGACCCCGCCTCGGAGATAACGAAGGATGTCTGGCCTTCGAAGGGATAGTTCCCTTCCTGCCGGAAAGCGGCCTTCTTGCCGTTGTCCAGCGTAAGCTCGGCGGTGGAAGGGGAGAGGATGTTGGCATAGACGGTCTTGCCGGAAGTGGTGTAGAGGTAGTTGGCAATGTCTTCGACGGCGATCATTCCGCTGGACCAGCAGCAGCTCCATTCATTGCCACGGCCATAGACACCGTTGGTCCGCACGTAATAGATCCAGCGCAGGCCGTCGGTAGCGCGGGCTGCCATCAGGGCGTTGTAGACCGATTTTTCCAGTTCGGCAGCAAAACGAGCCTCGCCGGTAATGTCCAGCAGGGCCTTGTTCAGGTGCATCCATTCCATGACGGAGCAGGTCTCGGTCACTTGCCAGGGAGCGAAGCAGCAGTCCCGGTTGAAGACTTCCTGGCAGAGGTTGATGCCGCCCCAGGGGCCACCGAGCGGGGTCAGGTGGTCATTGACGATGCTGGTCCAGCCGTTCAGGCAGGCATCGAGCCAGGTCTTTTCGCCCAGCAGCGAATAGGCCTTGGCCAGGCCGGTGAGGTTGCGCACCATCTCGTAAATCTTGGCATTGCCCACCAGGGCCACGTCCAGGCCCTTGGACAGGCGGTCCACCAGGCCCAGGCCCGGCGTCGTATCCATCTCCTCGATGCAGCGGAGGATGAGCGCCTTCACCTTCGGCGAGGGACGCAGGGCGTACAGGTCGCACAACGGTTCTACGCTGCCCGTTCCCACCATACCGGAATGCTCGCCCGTCTGGGCAATCTTCAGGCCCCGGACGATGAAGGTATCGTACATGAGGCCGGCAATCCGCTCGGCAGCATCGAGGTATTTCTCCTGGCCGGTAACCTGCGCCACTGCGCACAGCCCCTTCAGCATATAGGTGTTGATCCACACGTCCCAGCCCACGTTCATCGCCTCTTCGGAGGGGCGGACATAGTAGCGCTTGTCGGTGCGGTAGCACCCCAGGTAACCGTTCTCTTCCTGCCAGCCCAGCAGACGGTCGGCCACTTCGACCAGTTGCCGGCCGATGGTCTCATCGCCCGTGCGCGCGTACGACAAAGAAGCGGCATAGAGCCACTTGCCCGCATGCTCGCCCCGCCAGCCGCCCTTCCCAAGGGCCTGCTGTTCAGGTGAAAATGTTTCGATTGCCGCGCTTTGCGGTCCTGCTACAAATTGGGAAATGCGTCCCTGGTAGTTGCTGTCAACGGCTCCGCCCAGCAGGCCGCCGACCACGACAGAAAGAAATATTGAAAGAATATTCATATATTAAAGGTTATTCCTACAAATATACGAAAATCTTTCGTCACCTGCAAGCCGCTTCTCCGGTTCCATAACGAGCTCTCGAGGAGGACGGCCTGCCTGCCGGGCTGCCAGCCCTTCCCATCCACCAAAACGCCTTATTTGGTGGATGAACGGGGACTAGATGGTAGAAAGGATGCTGCGGGCAACGTCTTCGACGGAGAGGCCATCTACATCAATAATGTGATGGGCAACGGATTCATAGGTGGCGCTGCGTTGGGCCAGCAGGCTGGAAATGCGTTCGCGCAGGGCTATGTCTGCGTCGGCAGGGGTAGGGCAAGGTTCGGTGCCGGGGTCCGGCGTCCGGGTCCGGAGCATGGGCCGGCCCGCCGCCTCGTTGCGAAGGCGCTGGACAAGCGTATCAACGGTGGCGCGAAGGTAGATGCACCAGGTCCGCTCCTGGACCATGTGGGCGCAGTCCGGCGTCATTACCGTTCCTCCGCCCAGCGCTAGCACGGCCGAAATTGCCGGCGCCGTTCCGCCGGACACACCCCCTTTCCCCGAGCGACATATTCCCTCATTTCCTGGAGTGAGGGGAGAGGGGGTGTGTCCGGCAGTCGAGCGACATATTCCCTCGTTCCCTGGAGTGAGGGAAGAGGGGGTGTGTCCGGCAGTCGAGCGACATATTCCCTCATTCCCTGGAGTGAGGGAAGAGGGGGTGTGTCCGGGAAGGGAGTGTCCGGTTAAGGTGTGTCTGGAAAGGGTGGCGGACAGGACGTCGGATTCCAGGGTGCGGAAAGCAGCTTCGCCGTGCCGGGCGAAAAACTCCGGAATGGTGCAGCCGATGCGCTCCACAATGGCGGCATCCAGGTCTGTAAATGGGCAACCGAGCCGCGCCGAAAGTACTTTCCCGACACTGCTTTTTCCGCAGCCCATAAAACCTGTAAGGCTGATAATCATTCTGTTAGAATAAGGTCAAATCCTCGGCCGGCGGCTCATCGGGATCCTTCTTCACACTCTTCCGCGAGGTGCGTTTGCGTGCAACCGGTTCCAGCAAGTCCATCTCTCCGATATCCGGAAGATCCAAATCCAATTTTCCTACCGTAATGTTTGTCTCTTCCTCTCCGAGATCAATGTCCAGCGGTGTAATTTGTTTCGGTTCGATGGTCTCTGCCGGCTTGGGTTTCGATGCCGGTTTCTTCTTCGCTTTTGGTGCCGGTGCCGGTTTTTCAACAACTTCGGTAGCAGGTTCCGGGGTTTCTTCCGGTGCCGGTTCAAGTGCCAATGCCGGAGTCGCTTCTGCGACCGGTTCAGGAGCGGGAGCGGGAGTGGTCTCTTCAACCACTTCCGGAGCCACTTCCGAGGCGATAAATTCCACTTTCTTCACCTCCAGCGAACTGCACTTCTTGCCCTTCGCCGTAATGCCTTTCTTTCCGATAAAGGATTCTGCATCAATGATTTCCGGCTCTCGGTGGGCACTCTTGCCCTTGAAAGTCACCTTGACCTGCGGCCGTTCATCAGCGCTCACATCCACCAGGAACGAATTCTTGCCCTCCGCGATAAAGAGGAAGGGCGTATTGTCGCTGGGTGTGAAGGAGAAACGCTTCACATAGAAGGCCTTGGCTCCGGCGTCCCAGTAAAGCGCCGTAAAGGTCTTCATCTCATCCAGCTTCTCAATAAACAGCAGATCGCCCTGGTAACGGTTCGACAAATCGAACGACGTGGTATAATAGGTTCCGTTCTTGAAGACGGCCAGCACCTTGTCTTCGCCCGAGAACTGGCCCAGGTAGATGCCCCGTCCGTCCTCGTCGAGCTTCTGGATGTCCGGATCGTACCAGATATCTTTTCCGCCGATGGTCGAGACGCCTTTCGCCTTCAGCACAATCTTCTGGATGACGTTCTTGCTCACCAGGTTACCGCGCGAGGTCTTGCCCTTGATGGCCAGTTCGGAGAAGTCGTACTCGAACGAAAGCTTCTTCAGTTTCGGCTTGGCCCGCAGGTTCACCCGGACCGTCTCGGCCTCGCCGTTGTGGTTGGCCGTAAACCAGAGGATGGTAGAACCGGGCGCGCCCGTGGTGATATCGTATTCGCGGTCGCGGGTAATGCCCGTCACCGCAAAGCGTTTCGCATAATAAATCGAGGTCTTTCCTTCGCGATAAATCACATTGTAGATCGTGCGCGTATCGTTGCGGTTGAACACGCCCACGTACAGCAGGTCCTTCCCAAAGAAAGCCTTGTCCGTAACTTTCGTAACGCGGTATTTGCCGTCTCGGCCGATCACGATAATTTCCGACAGGTCGGAGCAGTCGCCGATAAAGATGCCGTTGTCGTCCCGTTTCAGGCCGATGCCCACGAAGCCCTCCTCCATGTTCGCGTAGAGTTTGGCATTGTTGTTCACGACCTTGGTCACGGCGATGGTCTCGAAAGCGGTAATCTCTGTCTGCCGCGGGTAATCTTTCCCGTATTTCTTCTTCAGGCCCTTGAACCAGTCAATCGTGTACCGGACGATATGGTCGATTTGGTCGCGTACCTCGGCCATCTGCTCCTCGATAGCCGTAATCTTCTCGTCGATGGCTTTGGTATCGAAGCGCGAAATCTTGCGGACCGGTTTCTCCACCAGTCGGTCGATATCCTCCATCACAATCTCCCGGCGCACCTGGTCGCGGTATTCCTGCATCTTGGCAAGGATGGCTTCTTTCTGGTCTTCCCAGGAAGGGAAGTCCTTGCTTTCCAGCAGTTTATAAACGCCGTACTCGAAGAAGATGCGTTCCAGCGACGTGTAATGCCAATCGTTTTCGAGCTCGCCCAGCCGGATGCGGAGTTCCTGTTCCAGCAGGTCCTTGGTGTGGTTGGTATCGTAAATCAGGATATCTTTCACCGAGAGGAACTGCGGTTTGTTGTCCACAATCACGCACGCATTCGGGTTGATGGTGGTCTCGCAGTCCGTAAAGGCATACAGGGCGTCGATGGTCTTGTCCGGTGACACGTCGGCCGGCAGGTGAATCAGGATTTCCACCTTTTCGGTGGTCATATCCTCGATTTTCTTGATCTTGATCTTGCCCTTGTCCTTCGCGCGCAGGATGGATTCAATCAGGCTGTGGGACGTGCTGCCGTAGGGAATCTCGTTGATGGAGATGGTGTTCTTGTCGATTTTTTCGATTTTCGCGCGAACCTTCACCACGCCGCCGCGGTGGCCGTCCATGTATTTGGAACAGTCGATGGACCCCCCGGTAGGGAAGTCCGGATAAATCTCGAAATCTTTTCCCTCGAGGATGGATACCGATGCATCCATCAGCTCGTTGAAGTTATGCGGGAGGATCTTCGATGCCATACCCACGGCGATGCCCTCGGTGCCCTGTGCCAGCAGGAGCGGGAATCGGACCGGAAGCTCAATCGGCTCTTTGTTGCGGCCGTCGTACGAGGTCATCCAGTTGGTGACCTTATCGTCGAATACTACTTCTTTCGCGAATTTGCTCAGGCGGGCCTCGATGTATCGGGGCGCCGCGTTGCTGTCGCCCGTGAGGATGTTACCCCAGTTACCCTGGCAGTCAATCAGGTAGCCTTTCTGGCCCAGTTGGACCAGGGCGCCCAGGATGGAGGCGTCGCCGTGCGGGTGATACTGCATGGCCTGGCCGACGATATTCGCCACCTTGGTGTAGCGGCCATCGTCGATGCGCGACATGGCGTGCAGCACACGGCGCTGGACCGGCTTCAAGCCATCCACGATGTGCGGCACCGCCCGCTGCAGGATGACGTACGAGGAGTAGTCCAGAAACCATTCCTTGAACATCCCCGACAGCTTGTACTTGCTGCTGTCCGATCCCAGAAGCCTGTCGTACTTCCCGCTGTCGGAGTTCTCGTCTCCTTCCAGCGGCTGTTCGCCAAGTTCGCTGTCGTCGAACGGCTCGAGGTCCTGATCAATATCACTCATATCTCACACTGTTATTCTTCGTACCCAAACTTGCGGAGTTCCCGTTTGCTTTCGCGCCAGTCGGGATCCACTTTTACAAAGAGGTTCAGGAAAACCTTCTTCTGGAAGAAGTCTTCCATCTCCAGGCGGGCTTCCGTGCCGGTTTTCTTCAGCGCCGATCCGCCTTTTCCGATCAGGATACCCTTCTGGGAATCCCGCATCACATAGATGACCGCGCTGATCTCGTATCGTTCCGCACCCTCCTTGAACGCCTCGACCACCACCTCGCAGGAATACGGAATCTCCTGCGCATAATTCAGCAGGATCTTCTCCCGGATGATTTCCGATGCGAAGAAGCGCAGGTTCCGGTCGGTGAAGGCATCCTTGTCGAACCACGGCGGGGCAACCGGCAGGCGGGACACCACGGCGTCCATGATGCTTTCCAGGTTGAACCGCTCCTGCGCGGATGCCGGAATGATCTCGGCCTTCGGCAGCTGTTCCTTCCACCATGCCATCAGTTCCATCACCTTCGGCTGGTCGCTGATGTCGATCTTGTTGATAACCAGCACCACCGGGCAGTCCACTTTCTGGAGCTTCGCGATGTATTCGTCATGTTTGTCCGCCTTTTCGACGGTATCGGTTACATACAGGATGATGTCCGCGTCGCCGATGGCCGTGTCCACGAAGTTCATCATGTTCTTCTGCAGGCGGTAGTTCGGCTTCAGGATACCCGGCGTGTCGGAATAGACGATCTGGAAATCGTCCGTATTCACGATGCCCATGATGCGGTGACGCGTGGTCTGGGCTTTTGCCGTCACGATGGACAGCTTTTCCCCGACCAGTGCGTTCATCAGGGTCGATTTGCCGACATTCGGGTTCCCGATGATGTTGACGAATCCGGCGCGATGCTTATTCTCAGACATAGGCACCCATCCTGAGGATGTTGACTTCTCCCTCGGTCAGATAACGCCACTCACCTTTCTGCAGGCCCTTTTTCGTAAGGCCGGCGAAGTAAACGCGATCCAGCGCCTTGACATCGTATCCGAGCGATTCGAAAATGCGGCGGACGATGCGGTTCTTTCCGGAATGGATTTCAATGCCGAGTTTGCGGTGGTCGTGCTCGTCGATGTATTCGAGTTCATCGGCCTTGATCAGGCCGTCTGTCAACTCGATGCCTTCTTTGATTTTGTCGAAATCGGCCTGATCCAGGGGCTTGTCCACGATGACTTGGTAAATCTTCTTCTTGTCGTAGGACGGGTGGGTCAGCTTTTCGGCCATCTCCCCGTCGTTGGTAAACATCAGGACGCCCGTGGTGGCCTTGTCCAGGCGGCCCACCGGGAAGACACGGGTCTTGCAGGCCTTCAACAGGTCCATTACCGTCTTTTCCGCGTGGGGGTCGCTGGCCGTGGTGACAAAGCCCTTCGGCTTGTTCATCACGATATACACCTTGGCCTCTCCCTTTAGGCGCTCGCCGTTGAAACGGATATCATCGTTGAAAATGTTCACCTTCGTTCCCAGTTCGGTAACCACTTCGCCATTGACGGTAACCACGCCGGCGAGGATCATGTTATCGGCCTCGCGACGCGAGCAAACACCGGAATTGGCGATAAATTTGTTCAGGCGAACCACCTCCTTGATACCAGTATCGGCATTGTCGAAATCGGAATAGACGGGTGCTTGGCGGAATTCGGGTTTCTCGAATCTCGGTTTGAAATTCTTTTTGGGGCGGTTGAATCCGCCGCCCGGACGCGGTTTGTCGCCAAAACTCTTGCGTTCACCGAAATTCTTGTGCTCACCGAAGCTTTTGCGTTCTCCATAGTTCTT
The DNA here is from genome assembly GCA_900317925.1 of uncultured Bacteroidales bacterium. Lineage (GTDB taxonomy): Bacteria > Bacteroidota > Bacteroidia > Bacteroidales > UBA932 > Cryptobacteroides. Next base: position 54,208 of record ONIQ01000009.1, read on the forward strand.
GCGCTCACCTTGCGGCCTCTCGCCGTAGCTCTTGCGCTCTCCGAAACTCTTATGCTCGCCGAAACTTCTGTGTTCGCCGAAGCTTTTGTGCTCACCAAAACTCTTGTGTTCACCAAAGGTTTTGTGCTCGACGGGTTTGGCGCTAGCGCTCTTGCGCGGCCGGAGTTTCCTTCCTTCGGCAGTATAACCACTGCCCTTGATTTTTTCTTCCATACTTACTTGCTTGGCATCACGCCAAAAATAAAATGTTATTTGAGTTTGAAAATATATGTAATTGTTCCTTCTTGAAGGGCGGGGGCGTCCCCGCTCACATTGAAATGCGCCTCCATGGCGGCCTTCCTGGCTGCATTCCAGAGGTCTTTGTCGGTTACCGTCGTGCCTCCCGCACCCGGGATGGCTTTCTTAACGGTACCATACTGGTCCACCCAGATGCTCACGACAACAACCCCGTCTTTCTGGGCGGCATACGTCGGCCGGGGCAGGGTGCCCAGGACAGAGCGGCCTTTCAGGTGGGCGTTGGGCGTACCCTCGGTCTTGCCGACCTTGGTGTTGCCCTTTACCTCTCCCGCCTTGAACTCGTTGGACGGGTCGGTTGCGGAATGCGGTGCGGTTTTGGTGCTGTCCTTCTTGCTCATGCCCGGGAAAAGGGCGTTGGTGTTGATTTCCGGCTCCTTCGGGGCGGGCACTTCCACGTCCCCGTGGGCATCCGGCTTGGCCTGGGCGGTCGCATTGCGCTTCGTGGCCGTATAGGGCGATTCCGAGCGCTGGACCAGTTCCAGTTCCTTGGTCCGGTCAACTTCTTCGGCCCGGGGCTGGGTGCCCGTACGAACCTGGCGCACCTTGGGCTGCACCTCCTCTTCGAAATCGATGAGGAAGGTCTGCTCCTGCGGCGGCGGCCAGATGTATTTCAGGCCCGTGAAGGCAAAACAGGACGCGGCCGCCACGTGAATGGCCACCGTCAGGATGACGCCGGTAACCCGGGAAATCCTTTCCTGCTTCTGTCTGTCACGCAAGTACTGTTCCATCTTTCTATTCGGGTTGAGTGGCCAGGATAACCTTGTAGTGGTTCCGTTTGGCGATGTTCATGACCGCGACCACTTCCTTGATGGGTACGCTTTCATCGGCGTAAATGGAGAAGGTCGGGTCTTCTTCGGTCTGCAGCAGGCCGATGAGTTCATCTTCCACATCGGTGAAGGCGATAGGGGCCTCCTGCCCGTTGATGTGGTAGGAATACACATCCTCTCCCCAGTCCTTGATGGATACGCTCACGGTGGCTTTCGCGCTCACCTGGCCCGTGCTCTTGGGGAGCAGGAGCTTCAAGGCGTTGGGATTGACCAGCGTAGAGGTGATGAGGAAGAAGATGAGCAGCAGGAACACCAGGTCCGTCATGGACGACATCCCCAGGTCCGAAAGCACCTTCGTTGTTCTTCTGAATTTCATGGCTGCTTATTTTTCAGTCTCGGCGGGTTCGTTGAGGAGGTCCATGAAGTCGATGGTCGTGCTCTCCATCTTGAAGGCGATGTCCGAAATCTGCGAGGTGAGGTAGTTGTAGCCGAAGTAGGCCAGGATACCCACGATCAGACCGCCGACCGTCGTAATCATGGCGGTGTAGATACCGCTGGAAAGCAGGGTGATGTCGATGTTGTTACCGGCATTGGCCATGTTGAAGAAGGCCTGCACCATGCCCAGTACCGTTCCCAGGAATCCGATCATCGGGGCGCCGCCGGCGATGGTGGCGAGGGTCGGGAGACCCTTCTCCAGGCGGGCTACTTCCACGTTGCCCATGTTTTCCACCGCGGTCTGGATGTCGGACAGCGGGCGACCGATGCGCTCCAGTCCCTTTTCGACCAGGCGGGCTGCCGGGGAGTCGTATTTTCCGCACAGGGTGATGGCCGATTTGACCTTTCCGCTATGGATGTAGTCCCGGATGTCGTTCATGAAGTTCTTGTCGATCTGGGATGCGCGGTTCAGCATCCACCATTTCTTCCCGAAGATGTAGATGGCAATGATGGACAGTGCCAGCAGGACCAGCATCAGCCAGCCACCTTTGGCGGCCATTTCGATGAGGGAATAGGTCTGCTCGGTCTGAGCGACTTGGGGAACCGTAGCGGCAGCGGCGGCGGCAGCGTTGGCCGTCGAATCGATACCTGCCTGTAAGAGTTGGAACAGCATTGTTATGAATGTTTTTAGTTTTTCTAAATAATCGTGCAAATATAAGAATATTTGGCGGTTTTTCCAATCAATACAAGAAAAGCGCGTTCCCGGGAACGGATTCGCCTGCGACAGAACGGTTTCCGCTGTCCAGGACCTCCTGCATCCATTCGGCGGGATGCCTCCCGCGGCCGATTTCGACCAGGGTCCCCACCACCGCGCGCACCATGTTCCGGAGGAAGCGGTCGGCGCTGATGCGAAACACCAGATAATCTCCCTTCGAGGCCGGATAACCCAGCAGGCGGACGTGATCGGGTTCGTAAGTCTCCCAGCGGGCCTGGGTAACCGTGCAGATGGATGTCTTGTTGTCAGAACCGGTTTTTTCGAAGCAGCTGAAATCCCGCGTTCCCAGAATCATCTGCGCCGCCCGGTTCATTTCCTCCACGTCCAGGGGATAGGGACATCGCCACGAAAAAGCCCCTGCAAACGGGTCTTTGCCCCGATGGAGGAAGTAGGCGTAGGACCGCCGGACCGCATCGAACCGGGCGTGAAAATCCTCCCTAATGGGAGAAATTTCATGAATCCGGATGGAAGAAGGCAAAATGGCATTTAATTTGTAGCCGAATTGCGGTGCGTCAAGATCGGCAGAGGTATCGAAATGGGCGACATAGCCCACCGCGTTTACGCCCGTATCGGTTCTTCCGGCTCCCGTGACGGTGATTTCCTCATTCAGGAGGGTTCTCAGGGCATCCTGCAGACACCCCTGGATGCTGGGTGCGTTGTTCTGCACCTGCCAGCCGCAGAAGGAGGCTCCGTCATAAGAGAGTGTGATTGAGTAGCGCATGACACATATGGTTTGACAATGCAAAATTATCAATAAAAAATGGAGAGCACAAGCATCAAAGAGCTCAATGAGCGAATCCAGAAAGAAAGTTCTTTCGTGGACCTTCTTTCGATGGAAATGGGCAAGGTCATCGTGGGCCAGAAAGCCCTCGTGGAGAACCTGCTGATAGGCCTTCTGGCCGACGGACACATCCTGTTGGAAGGCCTTCCCGGCCTGGCCAAAACCTTGGCTATCAATACCCTGTCCCGTTCGGTCGGCGGAAAATTCAGCCGCATCCAGTTCACCCCGGACCTCCTGCCTGCCGATTTGACCGGTACGCTGATCTATTCCCAGAAGGAAGGCAGCTTCGAAGTCCATAAAGGTCCTGTTTTCGCCAACTTTGTCCTCGCGGATGAAATCAACCGAAGCCCGGCCAAGGTCCAGAGCGCCCTGCTGGAAGCCATGCAGGAACGCCAGGTGACCATCGGTGACGAAACGTTCAAGCTTCCGGATCCGTTCCTGGTGATGGCTACCCAGAACCCCATCGAGCAGGAAGGAACCTATCCGTTGCCCGAGGCGCAGGTGGACCGTTTCATGCTCAAAGTGGTGGTGGACTATCCCAAAAAAGAAGAAGAGCGCCAGATTGTGCGCATGAACAATACAGGCGAGTTCCCGAAGCCGCAGGCGGTCGTGTCCCCGGAAGACATTGTCCGGGCCCGCCAGGTGGTGCGCGAAGTCTATATGGACGAGAAGATCGAACGGTACATCGTGGACATCGTCTATGCCACCCGTACCCCGGCCGAATATGGCCTGGGCAAGCTCAAGGACCTGATTTCCTACGGTGGCTCGCCGCGTGCCAGCATCTCGCTGGCCATGGCCTCCAAGGCTTACGCCTTCATCAAACGCCGCGGTTACGTGATTCCGGAGGATGTCCGCGCCGTCTGCAACGAGGTGCTCCGTCACCGCATCGGCCTGACCTATGAGGCCGAAGCCGAAAACGTGACGCCCGAGGAAATCATCGCCGAAACGTTGAACGCCGTTATCGTCCCGTAACCATGGCGGAATCCCGTGCGACAGACCTGCTGAAAAAGGTCAGGAAGATTGAAATCCGCACGAGGGCCCTGTCCCACCAGGTCTTCGCGGGCGAGTACCATTCTGCGTTCAAGGGACGCGGCATGGCCTTCAGCGAAGTGCGTGAGTATCAGTATGGTGACGATGTGCGGAACATGGACTGGAACGTGACCGCGCGCCTGCGTGCGCCCTATGTAAAGGTGTTCGAGGAAGAGCGCGAGATGACGGTGGTGTTGCTGGTGGACGTGAGCCGCAGCGGCGCTTTCGGCACCCGGGTCCAGACCAAGCGGGACATGCTGGCGGAAATCGCCGCCGTGCTGTCCTTCTCGGCCATCCTGAACAATGACAAGGTGGGCGCCCTGCTGTTCAGCGACAAGGTGGAGCTTTTCATCCCGCCCAAGAAGGGACGCAGCCACCTGCTGCACATCATCCGGGAACTGCTTGAATTCCAGCCGGTTTCCGGCGGAACCGATATCGGGGAAGCCCTTCGATTCCTCACCAACGCCCTCAAGAAGAAATGCACCGCCTTCCTGTTGTCCGACATGCTGGATGCCGATGCGTCCGGCGCGCTCCGGTACGAGGATGCGCTGAAAGTGGCGGCCGGCCGGCACGATTTGTCGGTCATCAAGGTATGGGATCCGCGCGAAAAGGAAATCCCGTCCGTCGGGGTGGTCCATGTGGCCGATCCGGAAACGGGGGCCGATGCGTGGGTGGACACCTCCCGCCGTCGGGTGCGGCGTGCCTATTCGGACTGGTTTGCCCGGGTGGGGGAGAACGAACGCAAGCTCTTCAACCGCTATCGGATCGACCATGTTGACATCGCGACCGATGAGGATTATGTAAAAGGCCTGATGGGCTTTTTCAAGAACCGTTGATATGAAGAAATTCCTATATATAATTGCGTTAGCGGCCATTGCGCTCCTGGCCCGGAGCGAGGTGATCCCGAAAGACGGATCCTTCCTCCGGCAGCTCCAGAAGCGCGATTCTGTGCTGATTGCCGACCAGCTCCGCTACGGCTTTCTGCTGGAGGGGGTGGAGCCCGGCACGCAGATCGCCCTGCCGGATTTGTCCAAGGGGCTGATGGACAGCGTGGAAGTGGTCTCTTCCTGGCAGGCCGATACCGTCAAGCGCGCCCGTAAAAGCGGTCTTTGCGACATTGAGGTGAGCGCGGTCATCACCGCTTTCGATGAGGGCGATTTCCTGCTGCCGCCCATCGTGGTGGCACGCCGCCTGCCCGATGGCACCGTAGATACGCTGGCCTTCAATCCCAAACTGCTTTCGGTACGCACCATGCCGGTGGATACGGCTACCTTTGTCCTGCACGACATCAAGGGACAGGTCCGTTATCCGCTCACCCTCAAGGAAATCCTCCCGTACATCGCGGCTCTCTGGCTGCTGGCCCTGGTGGTCATCGCGATTATTTGCCTGGTCATGATGCACAAGCGCAAGGAGGCCGGCGAGGTGTACCACGAACCGGCTTATATCACCGCCCTGCGCAAGCTGGATAAACTGCGTGGAGACAAATACTGGGCCCCCGAGAAACAGAAACAGTTCTATTCCGGCATTACCGATACGGTGCGCGAATACATGGCCGCCCGGTACGGAATTGACGCCCTGGAGCAGACGACGGATGAGATTTTCGCTGATTTGAAGGGGAAGGACTTGTCGCCCGAGCTGTTCCTGGAAATGAAGGACCTTTTCGAGCTATCCGATTATGTGAAATTTGCCAAGCATGTGGCGACCCAGGAAGAAAATGCGGCCGCGATTCCGGCGGCGGTACGCTTCGTCACCGAAACCTGGCAGGAACAAGCGCCCGAAGGGGAAGGAGGAAAGTAGCCTATGGTCTTTGCAAATCCCAAGTTATTGTGGCTCCTGGTCGTTCCGGCCTTGCTGGCGGTGCTCTACGTGTACCGCGAGCTGTCGGGACGCAATCCGCGTCTGGAGGTATCCACCCTGACGCCCTGGGTGAGCGGTGGCAGATCGGTGATGGCCTGGCTGCGCCACCTGCCCTTCCTGCTGCGCACGGTGGCCCTGGTAATGATTGTGATCGCCCTGGCGCGTCCGCGCTCCTCGACCGAAACCGAGCGGGTGGACGTGGAGGGCATCGACATCGTCCTGGCGATGGACGTTTCCACGAGTATGCTGGCCCGCGATTTCAAGCCGGACCGCATCAATGCCGCGAAGGACATCGCCATTGAATTCATCGCCCAGCGGCCCAGCGACCGCATGGGTATCGTGGTGTTCGCGGGTGAGAGTTACACGCAGTGCCCGCTGACGACGGACCGTGCCACCCTCATCAACCTGATGAAGGAAATCTCCACCGACCTCATCGAGGACGGAACGGCCATCGGCAACGGCCTGGCTACGGCGGTGGCGCGCCTGCAGGATTCCGATGCCAAGAGCCGTGTGGTGATCCTGCTCACCGACGGCGTGAACAACAGCGGCGAAATCACCCCCGCCACGGCGGCCGAAATCGCCAAAACCTACGGGATCCGGGTCTATACCATCGGCGTGGGTGCCAATGGGGAGGCGCCGTATCCGGTGATGACGCCCTGGGGCGTGCAGGTGCAGAACGTGAAGGTGGAAATCGATGAAAAACTGCTTTCCACCATCGCCGAGACCACCGGCGGCAAGTATTTCCGGGCGACGGACAATACCAAGCTTGCCGAGATTTATTCCGAAATCAACAAAATGGAGAAAGCCAAGACCACGGTGGATTCGTTCCCGGTCTATAAGGAACTCTTCGGCCGCTACGGGGTGATCGCCCTGGTGTGCCTGCTGCTGGAGTTCCTGCTTTCTGCCCTAATCCTCAGACGTTTGCCATGAACCTGGTTGTATTTTCCCGTCCCGTTTTCCTGTACCTGCTCCTGCTGGTGCCCCTGATGCCGCTCCTCTATGGCATCGGCCGGTATCTGCGGGTGCGCCGGCTGCGCCGGTTCGGCGATGAGGAGATGGTGCGGCGGCTCATGCCCCGCTGGTCGCGATCCCGGGGATGGGTGAAGGTCGTCCTGTTCTCCGTGGCATTCGGCTTTTTCGCCATCGGCCTCTCCCGGCCGCAGATCGGTGCCAAACTGAAGGAGCACAAGGCCAAGGGGGCCGAGATCATGATCGTGCTGGACGTATCCAATTCCATGCTGGCCCAGGATTACTCTCCGAACCGCCTGGAGCGTGCCAAACTGGCGATTTCGCGCCTGGTGGACCGCTTGCAGGGGGACCGGGTGGGCCTAATTATCTTCGCGGGCAGCTCTTTTGTCCAACTGCCGATTACGACCGATTACATATCGGCCAAAATGTTCTTGAATTCCATCACCACCGAATCGGTCCCCATCCAGGGCACCGCCATCGGGGACGCCTTGTCGATGGCAGCCCGCTCCTTCAGCGTGCAGAGCGAGAACAGCCGGGCCATCATCGTGATTACGGACGGTGAAAACCACGAGGACGACCCCGTGAGCGTGGCGAAGGACGTGGCCGACATGGGAATCAAGATCTACACCATCGGCGTGGGCTCTTCCCAGGGCAAACCGATTCCTTATAAAGGGGAATACCTGAAGGATAAGGACGGCAACATGGTGGTGACACGGCTGGACGAGAATACCCTCCGGGAGATTGCCCGGGTGGGGGGCGGCGCCTATATCCATGCCGGCAACGAGGAATTCGGCCTGAACCCCATCATTGACGACATCCGCCGCCTGCAGCAGGAGGAATTCAGCAATGTCGTCTTTGAAGAATACGACGAACAGTATATGTATTTCTTTGCCATCGCCCTGGCCCTGCTGGCCCTCGAGGCCCTGGTCGGGCAGCGGCGCGCAAAGCGGCAATTGTTTGATTGATATGAAGATACGCTTTCAATATATCGTGCTGATGTGGGTCGCGTTCGCGGCCGTCGCCCCATCCGTCCAGGCCCAGCCGGACCGGCGGGAAGTGCGGCAGGGAAACCGCCAGTTCCGCAAGGAAAACTGGCGCGAGGCCGATGTCGATTACCGGCGTGCTCTCTTGAAGGACAGCACGTCCTTCGCGGCGAACTACAACCTGGCGAATACCCTGTACCGCCAGGCGGCTTATGACGAGGCGGGGAAGTCCCTGGAACGGCTGAAAGAAGCGGCGAGCGCATCGGTCCATGCAGCGGATTATTATTATAATAGTGGCGACGTGGCCCTCCAGAAGAAGGATTATGCCGCGGCCGTGGAGGCCTTCAAGCAGGCCCTGCTGCGCCGTCCGGACGACCTGGATGCCAAAGAGAACTACATCTACGCCAAGAAGATGCTGGAGAACCAGCAGAACCAGGATCAGAATCAGGATCAGGATCAGAATCAGGATCAGAATCAGGACCAAAACCAGGATCAACAGAACCAGGATCAGAACCAAGACCAGGATCAGAACCAAGACCAACAGAATCAGGACCAGAACCAGGATCAGCAGCAACAGCAGCCCCAGCCGCAGGAGCAGCAGATTTCTCCCCAGCAGGCCCGGCAGATGCTGCAGGCCATTCAGGCCAAGGAGAAAGAGACCCAGGACAAGGTGAACAAAGAAAAGGCGGCGGTGCTGAAGAGCCGTCAGAAAGACAAGAATTGGTAGTATGAAGCAATGGATAACAACGATGGCCCTGGCGCTTGTGTGCGCCCTGGCATCGGCACAGACCGTTCGGGTAAAAGCCCCGGCGGTGGTGGCCGCGGACGAGCAGTTCACGGTCTCCTTCACCATAGACGGAGAAAAGGCTCCAAAGGAGTTTTCCTGGAGTCCCGGCGATGACTTCCAACTGGTCTGGGGACCGCAGAAGGGAACATCGTCCAGCATTCAGATTATCAACGGAAAGACCACCCGGTCGTCCCAGACTACTTATACCTACGTGCTGCTGCCGCGCGCCACGGGCCGGTTCACCCTGGCCCCCGCCGTGGCGAATTTCGGGAAGGACAAAGAGGTGGCCTCGCCGAGCGTGACCATCGAGGTGGTCTCTAACGGCGCCGCTTCCCAGGCGGGTCAGTCATCTTCGGCCGCGGCCGGAAGTGCTGCCGGCGCATCTCAGGCTGCCGCAACGGGTTCCATCCCCGACAAGGACATCTTCCTCCGTTTCGCCTTAAGCAAGACGGATGTGGTGCTGGGCGAGCCGATCACCGCTACGCTGAAACTGTATCAGCGGGTGAATATCGCCGGCTTCGAGAATGTGAAACTACCCACCTTCAACGGCTTCTGGAGCCAGGAAGTGCAGGCGCCTACCAACATCGAGTTCCACCGCGAGAGCGTGGACGACAAGATTTACAACGCGGCCCTCATCCGCAGTTACGTAATTATCCCGCAACAGACAGGCACGCTCGTCATCGAACCGGCCGAAATGGTCTGCCTGGTGAATGTCCGCCGCGAACTGCGTTCCTCCAACCCGCTGGATATCTTCTTCCAGGACGACTACCAGACCCTCCGCAAACGCGTCACGTCCACGTCGTACAAGGTGCGGGTGTCGGGCCTTCCCGGCGGAGCGCCGGCCGGTTTCGGCGGCGGCGTGGGGAATTTCACCCTCAGCGCCCGCCTGAGCAAGGATTCGCTCAAGGCCCACGACGCAGCTTCGCTGCTGGTGACGGTGTCCGGACGCGGCAACGTGTCCCTGCTGGAGGCGCCCAAGATTGCTTTCCCGCCCGATTTCGAGGTGTACGACACCAAGGTGACGGAGAATGTGACCGCCGGCGGTACGCAGGGCAGCAAAACCTTTGAATATCCCTTCATCCCGCGCAGCCACGGCGACTTTACCCTGGGCCCCGTAACCTATAGTTATTACGATACGGGTACGCGCTCGTACCAGACCCTGCAGTCGCAGCCGCTGGAGCTGTCCGTCGCCCGCGGAGAGGGTGGCGAGTCGGTCCAGACCGTCTCTACCGCTCCTACCGCCAGCCTCCGCAAGGGGGTGAAGGACCTGGGTACGGACATCCGCTTTGTCGCCACCCGTCAGCCCCGTCTGGTGGAGGAAGGCCATTTCTTCCTGGGCTCCGGCTGGTTCTGGACCCTTTTCCTGCTGCTGGCCGCCGCTACCGCCGGGTCCTATTTCGCCGTCCGCGGGTATGCCGCCCGTCGGGCCGACGTGGTGGGCGAGAAGAACCGCCGCGCCACCAAGATGGCCCGCGCCCGGCTCAAACAGGCCGGGGAATTCCTGTCGAAGAATCTCTACACGGCCTTCTACGAGGAACTTCACAAGGCCCTCCTGGGCTTCATTTCCGACAAGTTGAACATGGATCAGGCAGACCTGAACAAAGACAACATCGCACAGGCCCTGCTGGCCGGCGGTGTTCCGCAGGACCAGACCGATGCGTTCACGGGACTGCTGGATGCCTGCGAATTCGCACGCTATGCGCCGGATGCCGGTCATGAAGCGATGGATGCGCATTACCAGGAGGCGCTCAAGGTCATATCTTCCATCGATGCCAAAATGAAACACAAATCCGTCACCCCTTCCCGCACGCTCTCCGTCCTCGTATTCCTCCTCTCCGGTACGTTGGCTTTCTCCATTTCCACTAGGGCGGCAGAGGCAGCACCTCTCCCCGAGGAGCATAATCCCTCGTACACTGCGACGAGGGGAGAGGCCGCTGCCTCTGACAGGCAGTTGGCAGAGGTCGCTGCCTCTGACAGGCAGTTGGGAGAGGCGACAGTCTCTGACAAGCAATTGTGGGAAGAGGCAACTGCGGCATATCAGGAGGGGCGATGGAGCGATGCCATAGCCGCCTACGAGGCGATCCTGGCAACAGGCCGGACCGCTCCGGAGTTGCAGTACAACCTGGGCAATGCCTGGTTCAAATCCGGCGAACCGGCCCGGGCCATCCTTTGTTACGAACGCGCCCTGAAACTGGACCCGTCCTACGACGACGCCCGCTACAACCTGGAATTCGCCCGCGAGCAGACCCAGGATCGCATCGATGTGGTGCCGGAGTTCATCATCGAACGCTGGGGCCGCAGCGCCTGCTACCTGCTGGATTCCGACACGTGGACAGTCCTGTTCTTCGTGTTCGCGGCTGTGTTTGCCGTATTGCTGCTGGCCTTCCTGCTGTCGGCCCGGACATCCTGGAAACGGGTGGGCTTTTACGGCGGCATCGTGGTGCTGCTTCTGGCCCTGCTGTGCCTGGACTTCGCCCACTGGCAGCTGGCCGACTACCGAAAGGCCGACAGCGCCATCGTGATGCGTCCGGTGTGCTCGGCCAAGAGTTCGCCGTCGGAAGCTTCGGCCAAAGACCTCTTTGTCCTGCACGAGGGCACCAAGGTGAAGATCCTGGACGAGGTGGGTGGCTGGAAGAACATCGAGCTCTCCGACGGCCGCACCGGCTGGGTCCCCGCTTCCGACATCGAAGTCATCTAATCTGTCCCTTCATCCAGGCTCAACCGGCCTGGCGACGAACGGCCCTGCGGCCGGCCTGGACCTGGCCTGTAACGGAAAGTTGGACCAGGTCCAATTCCATGTGCTGGACCAGGTCCACCACTGGCCACTGATTTGGAAAAGACCGAAGAAAAGGCTAAATTTGAAAAAGATTATCTTTTTATGAATACTTATACGAAAACCATCGTTGTTGTGAAGGGTGCATTCCTTGGCGTAGTACTGTCTTTAATGGCGTTCTGGATCGTCCCGGTGCAGGTGCAGGCGCAGGCGCAGGCCCCGGCTGAAGTGCAGGCCCCGCCTCAAGGCCGGCACCAGCCTCCGGCATCGGTCTTTGTGAACGGCGAGGTCCCCAACCATGTGCAGGGCATCGCCTATGATGCGGAGAAAGACTGTTTCTACCTGTCTTTCACGACGCGCTTCCTCAAGACGGACCGGCAGGGGACTATCCTGGCTTCCATCGACCGGATCCAGGGACACCTGGGAGCGATGACCTTTGATCCCATTACGCGCCGGGTGTATGAATCGCTCGAGTGCAAGGATGACGTGATCGGGGCCGGCATCGCCAAAAACCTGCAGGTGGAAAACGTAAAAGCGGGGGAGTCGGTGTTCTATGTGGCCATCATCGACGTGGACAAGGTGACGCACATCGGCATGGATCCGGAAAAGGACACCGAGGTGCTGAAAACCGTGTGCATCAACGATGCGGTGCGGGATTACCACGCGAAAGTAACGGTGGATGGGAAGGAGTATGAACACCGGTTGGGGTGCTCGGGCATCGACGGCGTGGCCATCGGCCCGAAGCCCGGCGGGAAAGGCCGGTATCTTTATGTGGCCTATGGCATCTACGGCGACGTGGACCGGCCGGACAACGACTACCAGGTCATCCTGCGATACAATTTGAAACAGCTGGACCGGAAGGCACGGGGCGTGGTTTTCGGGGAGAACCATTACAGCGGCCCCAAGCCGGCGGATACCTATTATGTCTATACCGGCAATACCAACTGGGGCGTGCAGAATATGGCTTACGACCCCTATACGGGCTACCTGTTCATGGCTGTGTACAAAGGGAAGAAACCGGCTTACCCCAATTATTCCCTCTTCGCGGCCGACCTCTCCCAGCCTGCCCGCAAGGCGGAGCTGAATGGGGTCCCGTACATCCAAAAGGGCAAGCAACTTTCCCTGGCGGAAGCTGGCCTGCAGGACGAAGCTACCGGCATCCGGGGCTGGCGATTCAAATGGGGTGCGACGGGATTTTGCCCGTTGGGAGACGGCCGCTGGTATTTTTCCGAGAATGGCAGCGACAAAAAGACCAAGATTCAAAACAGCACCCTCCGGCTATATAACTGGACCGGCGATCCTGAACATCCGTTCGAAGCGCTGGGGAATCAGAAGGGCGGAAAACCGGTCCGCATCGCCTTTATCACGGACAACCACTATTCGGTGGGTTCGAAAGCCGGGGCGGACCTGATTGCTTGCATCGACGATATCAACTCCCTGCCCGACATTGATTTCGTGGTGATGGGCGGGGATATTACCGATTTTGGGGCCGATGCCGAACTGCGCGACGTTAAGGCCCTGTTCGACCGGTTGAAATATCCCTACTATGTGGTGGCGGGCAACCACGACGCCAAATGGTCCGAGAGTGGCTGCAACACGCACAAAGAGACGTTCGGCTACGAGCATTTTGAATTCGACTGCAAGGGCTGGCGCTTCATCGGCTGCAACAGCGGCCCGGACATGCGCATGGCCCCGGCCCTGATCCCGCGCGAGGCGATGGTTTGGCTGGAAGGCCTTCAGCCCGGCCGGAAGACCGTGTTTTTCAACCACTTCCCGCAGGACTCATCGGTCTTGAATTATTTCGATGTCACGCGCGAACTCAAGCGCATCGGTACCCGCTTCGAGGTGGGCGGCCACTGGCATCGCAACGTCAAAATGGATTATGACGGGCTGCCGGCCATCCTCGGCCGTTCGGCCCTTTCGGCCGGGAAGGAACCCGGATACAACCTCATCACCCTGGACGGCAATCATGTGAGCGTTTGCGAACGCCGCATCCGCGACGGGAAGGCCGAGCAGTTGGATCCCTGGTACGAAAAGGACCTGAAACCCGTCAAGGATACCGTTACCTACGATGCCGCCGGCCTGCCCGCCAGCTACCCGTGGATGCGGTACGATGTGAACGCCGCGTTTCCGCAGGTACAGGAAGTGTGGAAGGTGCGCGAGCAAGCCAACATCGTGGCTGGATTCGCCCGCGACGATACCCGTGCCTGGTACACCACGGCATCGGGTCAGGTCTGCTGCATCCGCCTCTCAGACGGCGGGAAACTTTGGACCCGGCAGTTCCCCGGCAAAATCTTTTCGACTCCGGCCCTCGGGGACGGCCTGGTGGTGTTCGGCTGCACCGACGGCGGCATTTATGCGGTGGATGCGGAAAGCGGCAGTACCCGCTGGACGGCCTGCGCCGGTAAATCGGTTCTCGGCTCGCCGGTGATTTTCGACGGAAACGTCTTTGTGGGCGCTTCGGACGGCACGTTCCGTTGCCTGCGGCTGACGGACGGCGCTCCGGTGTGGACCTTCGACGGCGTGGAAGGCTTTGTGGAATGCCGCGCGTGGGTAGATGCGCAGCAGGTCGTCTTCGGTACGTGGAAGAACCGCCTGTATTCGCTGGATACCCGCACCGGTGCGCTGCAGTGGATTTGGAAGTGTGCGAAACCGTCGCGTATGTATTCCCCGGCGGCTACCTGGCCGGTCAAGGCCGATGGGAAAATCTTCATTTCGGTGCCCGACCGCTGCCTCTATGTACTGGATGCGCGCACCGGAGAGCAGGTGGCGGTTCAGCCCGCCTGCGCGCGGGAGGCCATCGGCCTGTCGGAAGATGGCCGGACGGTCTATACCAAATCCATGTGGCATCGCCTCTTTGCCTGGAACGCCGCGGATGCGAGCGCCAAATGGGCGGTGGAAACCACGGCCGGTTATGAAATCTCGCCGACCGCCCTTGTGGAAAAGGACGGGGTGGTGCTGATGCCTACCGACAAGGGCAACCTGCTCGCTTTTTCCGCTTCCGACGGCAGCCTGCTGTGGAAGCACAAATTATCCATTGCGATGGTGAACCCCCTACTGGTCTGGACCGATCAGGGACACCTGCAGATTCTCGCCTCGACGATGGACGGAACGATAACTTTGTTAACCATTTCATAATGATGAGAAATCTGATTGTCTCGCTGGCGTTACTGTCCGCCTTGTGGACCCTGCCGGCCGCCGCGCAGAAAATGCAGCCTTGGGAGGACCCTGGCGTGTTCGAAATCAATCGTTTACCGATGGCAGCCACCTTCGCTACAACCCCGACGTGTTCCCTGTCGTTGGACGGGGAGTGGGATTTCCGCTACGAAGACGGCGACTGGGGTACGATCCGCGTGCCGGGCATGTGGGAACTTCAGGGCTATGGTGAGCCGATTTATATCAACATGGGATACGCCTGGAAGGGCCATTTTGAGCACAATCCGCCTTTTGTAGCCCAGGAACACAATTACAGAGGCGTGTATCGCCGCACCTTCCAGCTCGATAAGGACTGGATGGGCAAGCAGATCTGCCTATGCATCGGCAGCGTAACGTCCAACGTGCAGGTTCGTGTGAACGGGAAGGCCGTCGGCTACAGCGAAGACAGCAAGCTGGAAGCGCGTTTCGATCTCACCAAATACGTTCGTGAGGGCGAGAACACGCTGGAACTGGAGGTGATGCGCTGGTGCGACGGAACCTACCTCGAAGACCAGGATTTCTGGCGCTTGACGGGTATCGCCCGTGGGGTGGAACTCTATACAAGAGAGTTGGAACGCGTTGAGGATGTGCATATTGTGGCCGGGATGGACGGACTCGCATCCATCGTCGCAGAAGTGACGCCGGGTGTGGCTTCGGCCGTTTTTTCCATCTTTGCCCCTTCGGGCGAAAAAGTTGCCTGTGCCGAAGTGACCGTGTCGAAAAAACGCGAAAAATCTGAAAACGGCCGGGTGGTGCTCCGCACGTCGATGCAGGTCGATCGGCCCGCCCTCTGGAGCGCTGAATCTCCGTCGCTGTACGCTTTGAAAGTGGAGGCGAAAGACCGCAAGGGAGCGGTTCGCGAAACGGCCGGGCTGGACTTCGGCTTCCGCACCGTGGAAATCAAGAACGCGCAACTGCTGGTGAACGGGCAGCCGGTGCTCATCAAGGGTGTGGATCGGCACGAACTCAGCGAGACGGGCGGATATGTTGTTTCCGAGGAGGAGATGATTCGCGATATCCGTATTATGAAGCAGCTGAATATCAATA
The DNA here is from genome assembly GCA_900317925.1 of uncultured Bacteroidales bacterium. Classification (GTDB taxonomy): domain Bacteria; phylum Bacteroidota; class Bacteroidia; order Bacteroidales; family UBA932; genus Cryptobacteroides. The sequence goes on from ONIQ01000009.1 coordinate 69,903, forward strand.
CGGTACGAACCTGCCACTATCCGGACGATCCCCGCTGGTACACCCTGTGCGACCGGTATGGCCTCTACGTTATTGACGAGGGTAACATCGAATCGCATGGAATGGGTTATGAAGAACGGACCCTGGCCCGGCGGGAGGACTTCCTCCAGGCCCACCTGGTGCGTGACCGCCGGATGGTGCTGCGGGATTTCAACCATCCCAGCGTCATTATCTGGAGTCTGGGAAACGAAGCGGGCAACGGTCCTAATTTCGAGGCCTGCTACCGGATGGTCAAGGAAATGGACCCCTCTCGTCCGGTTCAGTACGAACGTGCGCAGCTGGAATGGAATACCGATATCTTCTGTCCGATGTACAAGCGGCTGGAAAAGTGCGTGGAGTACCTGGAAAGCCAGCCGACCCGGCCGCTCATCCAGTGCGAATACGCCCACGCGATGGGGAACTCCATCGGTAACTTCAAGGAGTACTGGGACCTGATCCGGAAGTATCCGTCTTTCCAGGGCGGCTGCATCTGGGACTTCCAGGACCAGGCGCTGCGCTGGCCGTCGAAGCAGGGCGGCACCGACCATATCTTCGTCTTTGGCGGCGACTTCAATGAATATGACGCCTCTGACGGTTCGTTTAACTGCAACGGTGTCATCGCTGCCGACCGCAGCCTGCATCCGCATGCCTACGAAGTACGCTATCAGTACCAGAACATCTGGACGACGCTTGCATCGGTCTCCCCGCTTACCCTGCGGGTCCGCAACGAGCACTTCTTCATCCCGCTGGACCGGTATCGCATGGAATGGGAACTGCTGCAGGATGGCCGGACGGTTCGGACGGGGGTAGTGGAGAAACTCACCGTCGCTCCGCAGAAAAGTGTCGATATCGCGCTGGAAGGCGTCCCGTCGGGCCTGAAGGGCGAATTGCTGCTGAATGTCCGCTTTACGCTGAAGGAGGCCGATGGCATCCTGGAAGCCGGCGAACAGGTGGCATACGACCAGCTGATGCTGCAGGAGGCTCCTGTCCCGGTGCCGGGCAACCATTTCGCTGAAAAGGCGATGGTGCGCGAAGATATGGCCGGCAAGCTTTCCTTCCGGACCGATGACTGGAGCGTAACCTTTGATCGCGGAACCGGCTTCCTGACCGCATTTACCGCGGCGGGAAAACAGCTGCTGGCCGAGCCGCTCACGCCTTCGTTCGGCCGGGCGGTAACGGAAAACGACATGGGCGCCAAGTTCCACCTGAAAATGGCTGCCTGGCTCTATCCGCAGTGGCAGTTGGAGGAATGGTCGGAAGATACCGGTAACAATGGCGCGGTGACGCTGACGGCGGTTTACGCCCCGGTGGCCGGCGCCCGGGTTAAGATGACTTATTCCTTGAATGGCGACGGCGGCGTAACCGTGTGTGAGCAGATGGAAGATGCCGGCAGTCTGGCCAAGGCACCGGACCTGTTCCGTTTCGGGGTCAAACTGGCTATGCCGGGAGACTTTGAGACCCTGGATTTCTACGGTCTGGGACCTTGGGAAAACTATGCCGACCGCTGTAGCGCTGCCTTGCTGGGACACTACCACCAGGGTGTGAATGACCAGTATCATTACGGATATGTGCGTACGCAGGAGTCCGGCAACCATTGCGGCCTGCGCTGGCTGCAGGTGGTCGATGCATCCGGTACGGGTCTGGAGGTAACGGCTGCGGTGCCTTTCTCGGGCAGCGTGCTGCCTTTCAGTCAGGCCGAATTGGACTGCACCCTCAACGGAACCCCCAAGCGTAAGAATCGCTATTCCCGCCAGGTCGGCGCCCCGCAGCATTCGCTTTCCCTGAAGGCGCTCGCGCATGAAAACGACCGTACGAACGGTCTAACGCATGTCAATGTGGATGCGGTGCAGATGGGCGTGGGCGGTATCGATTCCTGGGGACAGACCCCGCTGGAGAAATATATGCTGCATCCGAAGGAACGCAGCTTTACCTTCACCCTTCGTCCGGTTACGAACCGGGTGCTATAGTCAGCTGGCTGCGAAAGTGCCAAAGTACAATACCTACGGTCACGCTGACGTTGAGGGAGTGTTTGGTGCCCCACTGGGGGATCTCCAACGACAGATCGGAGGCATCGACCACATCCTGGCCGACGCCTTCGACTTCGTTACCGAAGACAATGGCATAGTGCTTACCCGGTTCAGGGCAGAAAGACTCCAACGATACAGAATGGACAGTTTGTTCCACAGTGACGAGCGTGTATCCTTCCGCGCGGAGGGCTTCTACGGCGTCGGAGGTTCGGTCAAAATGCTCCCAGGGGACGCTGTCTTCCGCTCCGAGGGCCGTTTTGTGAATTTCCGCTGAATGAGGTACGGCGCAAATACCGCACAATACAACTTTATCAGCCTTGAAGGCGTCAGCGCTGCGGAAAGCGGAGCCTACGTTATGGGCGCTGCGCACATTGTCCAGCACCACTGCAATTCCGCTGCCAGCCGTAGCGCGATACTCTTCCGGGCTCAGCCGGTCCAATTCGATATTCAACCTTTTGCGATTGTTCATCCGTCCGTTTCTTTTTTCCACAGCAAAGATACAAAAACCTTTGCAGGGGTGGTAATTTTTCAGTAGCTTTGTATCCTGTTAGTTAGCAAGGCGTATTATGAAACAGGATTTACAGGTTTTTGACCTTATCAAGAAAGAGAAAGAGCGGCAGTCTGCCGGATTGGAACTCATCGCATCAGAAAATTATGTGAGCAATCAGGTATTGGAAGCCATGGGTAGCATCTGCACCAATAAATATGCGGAAGGCTATCCGGGCAAACGCTACTATGGTGGGTGTGAGGTGGTGGACCAGATTGAGCAGCTGGCCATCGACCGGCTCTGCCAGTTGTATGACGCGGAATATGCCAATGTGCAGCCGCATTCGGGCGCCCAGGCCAACATGGCCGTCATCATGGCCTGCCTGAAACCGGGCGATACCTTCATGGGCCTGGATCTTTCCCAGGGCGGTCACCTGACCCACGGCTCGCCGGTGAATGCCTCCGGTCTGCTGTACAACGCCGTGGCCTATGGTCTGGATCCGGACACGGGCTGCATTGACTATGACAAAATGGAGAAGACGGCCCTGCTCTGCAAGCCGAAGTTAATCATCGGCGGTGCCTCGGCCTATTCCCGTGAGTGGGATTACGAGCGGATGCGTGCCATTGCCGACAAGGTGGGCGCACTCTTGTGGATCGACATGGCTCATACCGCCGGCCTTATCGCCGCCGGCCTGCTGAAGAATCCGGTCAAATATGCCCATATCGTCACTTCTACCACCCACAAGACCCTCCGTGGCCCGCGTGGCGGCGTGATCCTGATGGGCAAGGACTTCGACAATCCCTGGGGCCTGACCACTCCGAAGGGCGAGGTGAAGAAGATGAGCGCCATTCTTAATTCCAGCGTATTCCCCGGTGTACAGGGCGGCCCGCTGGAGCATGTCATTGCCGCCAAGGCCGTAGCCTTTTTCGAGGCTCTCCAGCCGGAATTTGTCGCCTATCAGAAGCAAGTAGTCGCCAATGCGAAGACCATGTGCGATGCCTTCCTGGGCAAAGGGTATAAGATTATTTCCGGTGGAACGGACAATCACCTGATGCTCATCGACCTGCGTACCAAGTTCCCGGATCTGACGGGCCGTCTGGCAGAGAAGGAGCTGGTAAAAGCCGACATCACCGTCAACAAGAATATGGTTCCGTTCGACAGCCGCTCGCCCTTCCAGACATCCGGTCTGCGGATCGGCACGCCGGCCGTGACTTCCCGCGGTTTCGTGGAAAAGGACATGCTCGACATCGTCGAACTGATCGATACGGTACTGGCATCGGCTGCTTATCACGCCGAGGCGCTTGCTGCCAAGGAGCCTACCGAGGCCCAGCAGCAGGAGCTTGCCGGACACCGGGCGGTGCTGGAGGATGTGAAGAAGCGCGTCCACATGCTGACGAGCGGTCGTCCGTTGAACAATTATTAATCTTCATATGAAAAGAATCCTCCTTCTGGCGCTTTCGCTGGCCGTGTTGTCCTGCGGCCCGAAAAAGGCGGAACTGCTTCCTGCAGAGAATTTCTCCGGTTCGGTTGACGGCAAGCCCGTCTCCCTTTACACCCTGAAAGGGGGAAAACTGATTGCCCAGTACACCAACTTCGGTGGCCGCGGGGTGACGCTTTTTGCGCCGGATCGCCATGGCAACATGCGCAACATCGTAGTGGGCCATGCCACCCTGGACGAGTATGTCCATCCGGTCGGCGAGCGCTTCCTGGGTGCCTGCGTGGGCCCGGTGGCCAACCGCATCGGCGGGGCGCATTTCTGCATCGGCGAGGAACTTTTCTCGACTCCCGCGAATGACAACGAGGTGAATACCCTGCACGGTGGATTCATCGGCCTGGACAACGTGGTGTGGGATGTGGAGGCGGTGACCGATTCGTCGCTCACCCTGCATTTCCTGCATCCCGACGGCATGGAAGGCTATCCCGGCAACCTGGACATCACCATGACCTACAGCCTCACGTCGAAGGATGAGCTCCGGGTCGATTATCGCGCTACCACCGATGCGCCCACCCCGGTGAACATCTCCCACCATCCCTTCTTCAACCTCCGCGGCGAAGGGGAGGGAACGGTGGAGGACTATGCCATGTGCATCAATGCCGACGGCTACCTTCCCATCGATTCGCTCAGCATCCCGCTGGGTTATATCGCCCCGGTGGAAGGGACTCCGTTCGATTTCCGCACCCCGCATCCCATCGGCGAACGCATTGGGGAGGACGATGTGCAACTTCGCAATGCGCGCGGGTATGACCACTGCTGGTGTCTGAACAAAACGGCTCCCGGCGCGCTGGAAAGCGCCTGCACGGTGTACGATCCCGTAAGCGGCCGCTGTGTCGAGGTAATCACCGACCAGATCGGACTGCAGTTCTACAGCGGCAATTTCTTTGACGGGAATACCATCGGATCCAACGGTTCAAAGCAGGAGTTCCGCTCCTCCTTTGTGTTGGAAACGCAGCAGTTCCCCGACGCTCCCAATCAGCCCGCCTTCCCGTCGATCCTGCTCCTTCCCGGACAGACCTATACCCACACGGCCCTCTATCGTTTTTCCGCCCGTTAGACGGAACGCCCGCGGGCGTGTGTGACAAATTGTCAGTCCGTGTCTTCATGGCACGGGCTTTGTTTTTTCCATGGACGGTCCTTCGGGACAAAAGATGCATAAACAAATAAAAAGTAATAAGTATGATCAGACCATTGGCAGACAGAGTCTTGATCGAGCCCAAGGAGGCCGAAACCAAGACCGCATCGGGACTTTACATTCCTGATACCGCAAAAGAAAAACCGCAGCAGGGTGTCGTTATCGCAGCCGGACCCGGCAAGAAGGACGAACCCATGGAGGTAAAAGTGGGCGACCAGGTGCTCTATGGCAAATATGCCGGCACCGAGGTAACGGTGGAAGACAAGAAATACCTTATTGTCAAACAGTCGGACATTCTGGCAATTCTGTAAATCATTAGGAGGAAAGCATTATGGCAAAAGAGATAAAATTCGACGTGGACGTTCGTTCCCGTATGAAAGAAGGCGCGGATGCGCTGGCAAACGCCGTCAAGGTAACGCTGGGTCCGAAAGGCCGCAACGTGGTGATTGACAAGAAATTCGGTGCTCCTCAGGTGACCAAGGACGGTGTAACCGTGGCCAAGGCCGTGGAACTGGAAGACAGCTTCGCCAACATGGGCGCCCAGATGGTCAAGGAGGTCGCTTCCAAGACCAACGACCAGGCCGGTGACGGTACCACCACCGCTACGGTGCTGGCCCAGTCCATCATCAATGTCGGTATCAAGAACGTGACCGCAGGTGCCAACCCGATGGACCTCAAGCGCGGTATTGACAAGGCCGTGGCCGCCGTCGTGGAGAACCTGAAGAAGCAGAGCCAGAACGTGGGCGACGACTACTCCAAGGTGGAGCAGGTGGGTACCGTTTCGGCCAACAACGATGCATTCATTGGTAAACTCATCGCCGATGCTATGTCGAAGGTGAAGAAGAATGGTGTCATCACCGTTGAGGAAGCCAAGGGTACCGAGACCGAGGTGAAAGTGGTCGAAGGTATGCAGTTCGACCGCGGCTACATCAGCCCGTACTTCATGACCGATGGCGAGAAGATGGAGGCCCTGCTGGACAATCCGTTCATCCTCGTGACCGATAAGAAAATCTCCACGATGAAGGATCTGATGCCGATCCTGGAGCCGGTTGCCCGTGAAGGCAAGAGCCTGCTCATCATCGCGGAAGATGTGGACGGCGAGGCGCTGACCACCCTGGTGGTGAACAAACTTCGTGGCACCCTGAAGATCGCTGCCGTCAAGGCTCCTGGCTTCGGTGACCGCCGTAAGGAAATGCTGCAGGATATTGCCATCCTTACCGGTGCAACCGTGATCTCCGAGGAGCGCGGCTACACCCTGGAGAACGCAACGCCCGACATGCTCGGTAAGGCCGAGAAGGTGACCATCTCCAAGGAGAATACCACCATCGTAGGCGGTGCCGGAAAGGCAGCCGAGATCGAAGACCGCGTAGCGGCTATCAAGAAACAGATTGAAATCACCACTTCCGATTACGATCGCGAGAAGCTCCAGGAGCGTCTGGGCAAGCTCGCCGGTGGCGTGGCTGTCCTGTACGTAGGCGCTACCACCGAGGTGGAGATGAAAGAGAAGAAAGACCGCGTAGAGGATGCACTCAACGCGACGAAGGCGGCTGTCGAGGAAGGTTATCTGCCGGGTGGCGGCGTGGCCTATATCCGTGCGACCGAGGCCCTGGCTGGCCTGAAGGGTGACAACGATGACGAGACCACCGGTATCCACATTGTGGCCCGTGCCATCGAGGAACCGCTCCGCCAGATTGCCGAGAATGCCGGTGTGGACGGCAGCGTGATCGTCCAGAAGATCAAAGAAGGGAAGGGCGACTTCGGTTTCAATGCCCGTACCGGTGAGTACGTGAAGATGTACGAGGCCGGCGTGATCGACCCGACCAAGGTGGCCCGCGTGGCCCTGGAGAATGCCGCTTCTGTTGCCGGCATGTTCCTGACCACCGAGTGCGGCATCGTGGACATCCCCGAGAAGGAGCCCGCAGCCCCGGCCATGCCTGCCGGCGGTATGATGTAATCGCTTTCATTTTCCATAAAAAGGCCCGTGTCTCAGGATGCGGGCCTTTTTTTTGGTAGAAACCGAAAAACTGACTAACTTTATCTCGTGGGCCTCGGTGCCCGCAACATAGTTAGTACACCTATCAGATGAAAAAAGCCTTATTGTCAGTCGTATGGATGGGAATCCTGGTGGCGGGATGCTGCCGGGATGAGGGAAAGGCAGCCTGGGAAAAACTGAACCGGCAGGCTGCGCAGGAATATCTCGAGCCGGTCCGGCCGGGTTATGAAGGGCGCAATCCCTATTGGAACGGCTTTGCCAAAAAGTTTATCTATGCGCCCGCCTTTGGCTTTGCGGACGTGAGCGGGGCGGTAAAATACCGTTTCGAGTTGTCCCAGGAAGGAGGGAACTGGTCCTTCGAAGCCCAGCGGCCCTGTGAACCGCTGTCGAAGGTGTGGAACGAGATACCGGTGGGGAAGACCGAACTGACGGTCCTGGCCCTGGACGCGTCTGGAACGGTGATTGACACCGCCGGGGTGCGCACCTTCCTCCGCGATTATCCCTTTGCCGGTCCCTATCGGCCCGCGCTGCTCGACTACCGGACGGCGGCGGTAAAGGGTGCCTTGTACAACCATACGATGCCCGCGGTGCGCTGGTGGCGCGACCATATCGAACCGGACATGTCCTATCACCACAATACCTATCCCTGCAAGATTATCGGAGCGACGATCCGCAACGAGTGCCTGGTGGCCCGGTTGCTTCCGGACCGCCGCGAGGAAGCGTTGCAGATCGCACGGAATGCCGCGCAGTTCCTGATCGACCAAAGCCGTCCCGAGGATGCTCCGCTGGCGTTCTTCCCGCCTACCTATTATAAGGACCTGGAGGCATCCCGCCGCGATTGGAACCAGGGAAAGACCATGGTGTTGGAAGCGCTTTCGGCCGCACAGGCCTTCATGGACCTCTTCGATGCAACGGGGGAGCAGGGCTGGTATGATCGCGCCCTGGCCATAACGCGGACCTATGCAAAACTGCAGCGCGAGGACGGCTCTTTGCCGGTGAAGGCGGATTTTGTGACGGGCGAGCCGGTAAACGCCTCCTGCGCGATGCTGCATCCCCTGCTAAACTGGCTGCGTCGGCTGAAAGAGCAATATGGCGTGGAAGAATTCGAACCCATGCGAGCCCGCGCCTTCAACTGGATGCGCGAGGTGGCCCTGGAACGCTTCGATATGACGGGACAATTCGAAGATGTGTCGGTGCTGAACCTGGAACCCTATCAGAATCTAACCAACTGTACAGCTGCTCCTTACGCCTCGTATCTGCTTCGGCAGGCGGCCCCCGCGGACCGGGATATCGCGGATGCGCGGGACCTGATCCGACTGAGCGAGGATCAGTTTGTCCACTGGGACTGGCCCGAAAATGCCGACGGCTTCAAAAAGAACTGGACGCCTTGTGTGCACGAGCAGTACCATTACGAGATGCCGGTGGACAACAGCGCCTGCAATGTGGCGAACGCCTGGCTGGATTGGTTCGATGTGACGGGAGACCGCCTGGCATTCGAAAAGGCGAAGGCCCTGATTGACAGCATTACCTTGATGCAGAATCAGAACAACGGCCAGCTTCCCACTACCTGGGAGTGGCGGCCGGCTTACAAAGACCGCAACCGAACCTATTGGATCAACTGCTCTTTCGCCTCGATCCGCACCCTGCTGCGGATGTCGGAATACCCTTTGTGATTCCAGTTTTTTTTATTAAATTTGTAGGTTAACTGATTGCAACAAGATGAATAGCAAAAAGATTCTTATTCTCGGAAGCAGCAATACGGACATGACCATCAAGTCGGCCGTGCTGCCCGTCCCGGGCCAGACGGTGACGGACGGACTGTTCTATATGGGACCCGGCGGAAAGGGCGCCAATCAGGCGGTTGCAGCCGCCCGGCTGGGCGGTGACGCCAAGTTGGTCTGCAAGGTGGGCAAGGATATTTTCGGAGACAATGCGGTGAAACATTATCAGGAAGAAGGCCTGGATGTGAGCGGTGTGTTGCGTAGCGACCTGCCTTCGGGCATCGCCCTGATCAATGTCGATGCGAAAGGGGAGAACTGCATCGCGGTGGCTCCCGGTGCGAATACCGATATCACCGAGGCGGAAATCGATTCCATCGCGGAGGAGATCCGCGCGGCGGCCATTCTGCTGCTCCAGCTGGAAATTCCGCTTCCGGCGGTGATGCGGGCGGCGAAAATCGCCCACGAGGCCGGGGTGAAAGTGGTTCTGAATCCGGCTCCCTATCGTCCGCTTCCCGACGAGATTTTCCGCTATGTTGACCTGTTTATCCCGAACGAAACGGAACTGGCGGCTTTCTCCGGCATGCCGGTGGAGAACCAGGAGACGGCGCTCGCCGCTGCCCACGCGATGGTGGAGAAGGGCGTGAAGGAAATCATCGTTACCCTGGGCTCGAAAGGCTCGCTGATAACCGATGGCGTTTCGGTACGGCCGGTGCCTTCGTTCAAGGTCCAGGCCGTGGATACCACTGCGGCGGGCGACACCTATTGTGGAGCCCTCTGTGTGGCCCTTTCCGAAGGAAAACCCTTGGAGGAGGCGGCCCTGTTTGCCAGCAAAGCCTCATCGCTGTCGGTTACCAAGGCCGGTGCGCAGGCGTCGATGCCGTATCGTAAAGAGATTGTTTTATAATTTTTAAGATATGTTTATTGTTCCTACTTATGGCGTGGCGGTGGCCCTTTGCTTCGTCACCATGTTATGCTGGGGCTCCTGGGGAAATACCCAGAAACTGGCCGCCAAGAGCTGGCGCTACGAGCTCTTCTACTGGGACTATGTCATTGGTATGGTCCTCTTTGCCCTGTTACTGGCCTTTACGCTGGGCAGCATCGGCTCTGAAGGCCGCTCCTTCCTGCCCGACCTGGCGCAGGCGTCGGCTTCCAGTATCCTTTGGATCCTGGTGGGCGGTATCATCTTCAATGCCTCCAACATCCTGCTGTCGGCCTCGATTTCCCTGGCCGGCATGTCGGTAGCCTTCCCCTTGGGCGTCGGTATCGCCCTGGTGATGGGTGTGGTGAACAACTATCGCGTGGCAGTGGCCCAGGGCGCCAAGACGGGCAATGTGACCCTGCTGGTGCTGGGTGTTATCCTCGTGGTGTGCGCCATCGTGGCCAACGGTGTCGCCTCCGGCCGCAAGGGCGACGGGGATGTGGCCAAGGCAGACCAGAAGAAAGGCATTGTGCTGGCCCTGATTGCCGGTCTGGTGATGTCGTTCTTCTCTTCCTTCGTGATGCGGGCCATGGATACGACCAACTTCGTTACGCCGGAAGCCGGAAAGGTTACCCCTTACACAGCCATCGTAATCTTCACGCTGGGCGTGCTTGTGAGCAACTTCCTGTTCAATACCCTCGTCATGCGCAAGCCTTTCGTGGGCGAACCGGTGGCCTACAGCGCCTATTTCAAGGGGGACTTCAAGACCCACCTGGTGGGCGTGCTGGGCGGCTCCATCTGGTGCCTGGGTACGGCTCTCAGCTATATCACCGCTGAAAAAGCCGGTCCTGCCGTTTCCTATGCCCTGGGTCAGGGTGCACCGCTCGTGGCGGCCCTGTGGGGCGTGTTCATCTGGAAAGAATTCAAGGGTGCCAAGAAGGGTACCGGCGTCCTTCTGGCTGCGATGTTTATCCTCTTTCTCGTAGGCTTGGCCTGCATCGTGAAGGCCGGTATGTAGTATGAGGTTTTCCAGTATAGTTTTTCTAATGGCTTCTCTCGCCTTTGCGGGAGAAGCCGTTTTGGCTCAGCCTTCCTCTGATCCGATTCCCGTTATCATTGAAACGGATCTGGGCAATGATATCGATGATGCGCTGGCGCTCGATCTGGCGTATCAGGCCGTCTGCGACGGTAAGATTGATTTGAAGATGGTCAGCGTTCACAAGAAAAGTCCGACAGCCTGTGGCTATGCCGACATCCTGAACCGCTGGTACGGGTACCCGGAGGTCTGTGTGGCGCAAGCCCGCACCCCCGTGGAAAACAACCAGGCGTGCGACTATACGGTGCCGGTGGTGGAAAGCGGGGCCTTCCCGGGATCGGGCCACTATGCAGACGGGAACTTCCCCGATGCGGTAACGCACTACCGCCGCCTCCTGTCGTACAGCGAAGACCGCAGCGTGGTGATCATCTCGCTGGGTTTCGCCACCACGCTGGCGCAGTTGCTGGATACGCCGCCGGATGAGTACAGCACGTTTAACGGCCGCGAGCTCGTCTCGCGCAAGGTAAAATACCTTTCCATCATGGCGGGCAGTTACGGCCCCAAACAGCGGGCGGAGTTCAACGTGGTGAACGATCTGCCAGCCATGCGGAAACTTTTCGACCAGTGGCCGACTCCCATCTACCAGAATCCCTTCGAACTCGGGAAAATGGTGATGTATCCTGCATCGGCCGTGCAGCCGCAGGGGACGCATCCGGTATTCGATGCGTACAAGGCCTACCAGCAGATGCCGTACGACCGTCCGTCGTGGGATATCCTCTCGGTAGCGTGGGTGCTGCATCCCGAGCTGTTCGGGGTAGGCGAGGACGTGACGGTTTCGGTCGATGAAAAAGGCTTCAACCACGTGCGTCCGGGCGGGAAGCATCATATCCTGTCCCTGACGCCGCAGCAGGCCGATTCGCTGAGGGCCTATGTCGTGGCGGAAACCACCCGCGGTCCCCGGTACCTGACACCTTGGCAGGAAGGCTACCTGGATATCCACAGCCTCGCAACCGGGCAGGGAGACTGCACTTTCCTGGCCCTCCCCGACGGGACGACCTGGATGATCGATGCCGGCGATATCGGGATGCCGAAGGGCCGCCCCGGCTGGTCCGGGACGATTCCCGATGACCGAATCTCTGCGCCCGACCGGATTGTGAACTATATCCGCCATTTCTCTCCTTCGCCCGATCACCTGAACTATGTGATGGTGACGCATTTCCATACCGATCACATGGGTGCCCGCCGCAGGGGGATGCGCATCGGTCCGGACGGCTACGTGCTGTCGGGTTTGTCGGCGGTTGGCCAGCACATCCGGTTCGACCGCCTGATCGACCGGGACTGGCCGGATTATTCCTTCCCTTCCCGCGAAAATATCCTCAAGGAATGCAATTTCATGAACGATTACTGGAAGTTCTGCGAGGTTATGCAGGGGCGCGGGATGAAGATGGAGCGTTTCGAAATTGGCAGTAACAAACAGTTTGCCTTGCTGAAAAATCCGCGCGGATATGATTTTGAGGTGCGCAACCTGTGCGCGAATGCCGAGGTCTGGACCGGAAAGGGGAAGAAAACCCGGAAAATGTATACCGGCGATCCGCTCCTGTTCGACGAGAACCTGAACAGCTGTGGCATCCTGCTGCGATACGGAGATTTTACCTATTATAATTGTGGGGACCTTGCGGGTGGCAATCATCCGGCTTATCCCTCGCACGACCGGGCCCAGGAGGATTTCCTGGCCGATGTAGTGGGCAAGGTGACCGTGATGAAAAACGGCCACCACGGGTCGATTGATTCGTCCTCGCCGAAACTCATCGCCGCATCCCGTCCCGAGGTGCATCTGTTCATGGCGGCCCATCGGCAGCATCCGTACACGGGAACGATGCGCCGGCTGACGGACCGGATGCTCTATCCCGATCCGCGGGAATTCTTCGTGACATCGGAATGGGGACGGAAGGATCTGGGGGAGGAAATGTGGTGGTACCTGCGGCCCTGCGGTCATATTGTGGTGCGGGTCTATCCCGGCGGCAAGCAATATCAGGTGTTTGTCCTGGATGTCAATGCCGGCGATTATCGCATCAAATATACCGGTCCTGTCAAAAATGTTCAAAAGTAAATCCTTGTATATGAAAAAGTTATTCCTCTCTTTTTTGCCGATGATGCTGTCGCTGGCGATGGCCGCACAGCCGAAAATCATGTCTCACCGGGGATTCTATGCCAAGGAAGGGGCATTTGAAAACACGCTTACGGCCTTGAAAAACGCCCAGGAATTCCGCTCCGATGCCGTGGAACTGGACGCTCATCTGACGGTGGACGATTCGCTCGTGGTCCTTCACGGACCGAAAATCGCCAAAACGCAGGTGGAGGCGCAGAAGAGCACCTTTGAGCAGGTGCGCGCCTGCACGCTTCCCAATGGCGACAAGGTACCCACGCTGCGCGAATACTTCGCTCAAGCGAAGCAGACTCCCTCGCTGATGCTTTTCCTGGAACTGAAGTCGCATCCCACTCCCGAGCGCGAGACGCAGCTGGCCGAAAAAGTGCTGTCGCTGTGTGACGAAATGGACATGTACGGACAGACGGTTTTCATCTCGTTCAGTTACCATCTGTGTGACGAGGTGCTGCGCCTGCATCCCGGTGCCAGGGTCATGCCCATCTCATCGACGAAGAAGATGCCCGAACCTGCTGCGCTGAAGCAGAAGGGTTATGTGGGAGTATCCTATTATTACGGGGTGGTGAAAGAGCATCCCGAGTGGCTCGACCAGGCCCGCGAGGCGGGCATGGAGACGGTCCTGTGGCCGGTAAACGATCTGCCGCTGGTCGATGTGGCCAAGGCGCACGGGGTGACGTGGGTATCGACCGATCATCCGGACGAAATGCGCTACCTGCTGGCCATCCTGACCCCGCCGGCGCCCGAGACGCCCCGCATCAACGGGCCGAAGGTTTATGGCGCCCGCCCCGGAGCCGATTTCCTGTTTAAGATCCCTGCCACCGGTGTCCGTCCGATGACTTTTGCCGCTACGGGGCTCCCGAAAGGCCTGTCGCTGGATGCGGAAACCGGCATCATTACCGGTCGTGCCAAAAAGGCAGGGGAGTATCGGGTGATGTTGCGCGCAACCAACGCCCTGGGAGAGAACGAGCGTGAACTGCGGATTGTTATCGGCGATAAAATCGCCCTTACGCCGCCGCTGGGCTGGAATTCCTGGAATGTGTGGGGAAATTCGGTGAGCCAGGAGAAGGTGCTGAGTTCCGCCCGCGCCATGCTGGAGAGCGGCCTGGCCGAATACGGCTGGAGCTACATCAACATAGACGATGGGTGGCAGGGCTTGCGTGGCGGCAAGTACAATGCAATTCAGCCCAACAAGAAATTCCCCGATATGAAGGGGATGGTGGATGAACTGCATGCCGCCGGCCTGAAAGTGGGCATCTATTCCGGTCCGTGGGTGGCAACCTATGCCGGTCATATCGGAACGGGCTGCGAGAATGCCGAAGGAACCTACTGGTGGGTGGAAAAGGGTATGGTCGATGACGTATGCAAACTGGACCGCAGTAAGCTCAAACGGGATTCCCTTTGGTATTTCGGCGCGGTATCCTTTGCCCGCGAAGATGCGATGCAGTGGGCCGACTGGGGGATCGACTACCTGAAATACGACTGGGGCCCGAACGATCTGTGGCACCTGAAAGATATGCACGACGCATTGCGCGCGACCGGGCGGGATATCATTTACAGCATCTCCAATTCCGGTAAGATCCCCATGGCGCCCTATCTGGAGCAGTATGCCGAATGCTGGCGCACCACCGGCGATATCCGGGACGAGTGGAAGAATATGTCCAAGATCGGATTCGGCGGCCAGGATCAGTGGGGGCCGTACAAGAAACCCGGTCGCTGGCCCGATGCCGATATGCTCGTGGTGGGCAAGGTAGGCTGGGGCCCCAAGACGCATCGGTCCCGGCTTACGCCCGATGAACAATATACACACATGACCCTGTGGTCGATTCTGGCTTCGCCGATGCTCATCGGCTGCGACATGGCCGATATGGATGCGTTTACCCGGAGCCTGCTCTGCAACAATGAGGTGCTGGATGTGAACCAGGATCCCCTGGGCCTTCAAGCTTCGCGAGTGGAAGGGGACTGGAACGTGAAAAATGACGGTACCTACGCCATCTATTGCAAACCGCTGGAGGACGGAAGCGTTGCCATTGCCTTGTTTAACCTGACAACGGCTCCCAAACGAATCGGGTTCGTGCCCCGTTCGCTGGGGATGGTGGGAACACAGCACCTGCGCGACCTTTGGCGTCAGCAGGATTTGGGATCGATTTGGTTCCGTGACAGATGGGAAACGGAAGTGGCTCCTCATGGCACTGTTTTCCTGCGGGTTACGCCCGGTACGACGGGAGAACAAATCGTGGGTGTAACGAGGTAGAAGGCTGAATCGTTTTAAAATCAGGGTACGCGAAAAAACGCTGAAAATTTTTGAAAAAAGTTTTGGAGGTTAGAAAAAAAGGTGTACCTTTGCATTCCCGTTCGGACAACGAGCGGGATTTTTTGAGAAGTTCATTGAAAAGTTTGGAAGGAAAGTACAAGCAAGTACCGAAAAAGTACAAGAAACGAGAGCGTCAATTCTAAAAGGTAGCGGCAGGCTTAACACATGCAAGTCGAGGGGCAGCGCGGGGTAGCAATACTCTGGCGGCGACCGGCGGAAGGGTGCGTAACGCGTGAGCAACATGCCCGTGGCAGGGGGATAAGCGATGGAAACGTCGTCTAAGACCCCGTAACAACAGAGTTCGCATGGACTTTGTTTGAAAGCTTCGGCGGCCACGGATTGGCTCGCGTCCCATTAGGCAGTTGGCGGGGTAACGGCCCACCAAACCGACGATGGGTAGGGGTTCTGAGAGGAAGGTCCCCCACAATGGAACTGAGACACGGTCCATACTCCTACGGGAGGCAGCAGTGAGGAATATTGGTCAATGGGCGGAAGCCTGAACCAGCCATGCCGCGTGCTAACTCCGTGCCAGCAGCCGCGGTAATACGGAGGATGCGAGCGTTATCCGGATTCATTGGGTTTAAAGGGTGCGTAGGCGGCGTGCCAAGTCAGGGGTGAAAGGTTCCGGCTCAACTGGGACAGTGCCTTTGATACTGGTGTGCTGGAGTGCGCTTGCCGTGGGAGGAATGAGTGGTGTAGCGGTGAAATGCTTAGATATCACTCAGAACACCGATTGCGAAGGCATCTCACGAAGGCGTAACTGACGCTGAGGCACGAAAGCGTGGGGATCAAACAGGATTAGATACCCTGGTAGTCCACGCCGTAAACGATGATGACTAACCGCCGGTCCGCTAGGGTCGGTGGCCAAGCGAAAGCGATAAGTCATCCACCTGGGGAGTACGACCGCAAGGTTGAAACTCAAAGGAATTGACGGGGGCCCGCACAAGCGGAGGAACATGTGGTTTAATTCGATGATACGCGAGGAAGAGAGACAGAGATGTTGACGTCCTTCGGGACACTTGTCGAGGTGCTGCATGGTTGTCGTCAGCTCGTGCCGTGAGGTGTCGGCTCAAGTGCCATAACGAGCGCAACCCCTGCTTCCAGTTACCAGCACGTAAAGGTGGGGACTCTGGAGGGACTGCCACCGCAAGGTGAGAGGAAGGGGAGGATGACGTCAAATCAGCACGGCCCTTACGTCCGGGGCGACACACGTGTTACAATGGCGGCCACAGAGGGAAGCTACCCTGCGAGGGGATGCGGATCTCGAAAAGCCGTCTCAGTTCGGATCGGAGTCTGCAACTCGACTCCGTGAAGCTGGATTCGCTAGTAATCGCGCATCAGCCATGGCGCGGTGAATACGTTCCCGGGCCTTGTACACACCGCCCGTCAAGCCATG
>ONIQ01000060.1 GCA_900317925.1 uncultured Bacteroidales bacterium
CAAATCGGCCCCCGGAATCATCTGGAGCAGGTTTTTCGTGAAGATGCTCCATCCCAGTTTTTCCATGTGGCAAGGGATGTGATAGGCCATGCGGGCCTTGTAGTCCTTGCGGAAAACCAGTTTCACCTTGCCCTGATCCACCAGGTCGTGGATGAACTTTTCCACCAGGACGATGGAGGAGCGCACCTTGGCATTGTCCACGCCCAGGATATGCGGATACTCGTCCCGCATGGTGAAGGTGCAGGTGGATGCCGTGGTCACCACCGGCAGGCCGGCTTCCACCGCTTTCTCGAAGGCGGCGACATTGTGACGGGCATGCTGCTTGGCCTGCTTCCACATGGCATTGGAAATCATCGCCACGCCGCAGCATTCCTCGTCCAGCAACTGGACACCGATGCCCAGGGCGTTCATCACCTGGACGAAGGCCTTCCCCACTTCGGGATGCTGGTACTCGGTTGAGCAACCATGGAAGAATGCAATCTGGCGCGGGTAGGAAGCCTGTTCCGCCTCCTTCTCCCGTTTGAACCAGCCCACGAATCCCTTGAACTGATATTTCGGGAAGGTACGATGCTGATCCACACCCAGGAAGGTATCCATGGCCCATTTTCCCGGTGCAGAACCGGCAACGGCATTCACCACCGGGGCGAACGGACGCGCCAGCGAGCCCATGATATCGGTCGATGCGAGGATCCGGTCGCGCAGGTTGGGCGTCTGGTGCCCGTAATGCATCCGCGCAGAATGGATGATATCCGCGATGTTCACGCCCGAAGGGCAGGCCACCTCGCAGCGCTTGCAGTTCATGCAGTATTTCAGGTTCTCGTCAAAGAAGAACTTGTTCTTGATCCGGAAACGTTCCCCGTCAGGACCGGCCTGTTTGGGTCCGGGATAAAGCGGGTTTACCGCCACCACCGGGCAGTAGGCCGTACAGATGGTGCATTTGATGCACTGCTCAAATTTATGATCGTTCATATCCCTTTATCCGTTAATCATTTCCGCCGCTTTGAAACCGGTCATCACGGCAATTCCGGCCCCACTGCCTTCGCAAAGGGCATCCGCCCCGCCGAGTTCGGAACCAATCACATACACATTCTCCATCTCTTTTCCACCTTTCATGGCGAGCAGGTTCTCAGACGTGTGCACGCCGAAACGGGTGTACGGCTGCGGAGCGAAGAAATCAGGATTATACCACTGCGTCCTTTCTTCCGGAGCATCCACATCCAGGCCGAAAACCGGTTCGGACACCGCCTCTTCGGAAGCCTGCAACCCCCGGCCGAAGAAACCGCCGGTAGCCAGGACATAATGGTCGGCCTCCAGTACGGTTTCGCCCAGATTGGCCGTCTGGACGGACAGGACGCGGCCGCCTTCAACGCGGGCCGAAACCACCTCATCTCCCATCAGGAACTCGCCGCCAGCCTGCTCGAAGGCCGTTTTCAGGGCTGCCTGGCAACGGATACCGGGCACCGACGGAGCCATCGTTCCCACAAAGACCACGCGGGCCGGGATGCATTCGCGGATCTGCTCCAGGACATGTTCGTCCTGCAGACCGAAGACTTCGGGCAGAACCACCACATCCTCGTCTCTCAGGAGGACGCACACCTGCTCCACAAACTTCTTCCAGACCTGGTCATGGTCCATGACACGGGCGATATTCACCGACCGCATTTCCGAAGCGCTGGTACGCAGGCGTTCAAATTCGGGCAGGGCCACCGCTTCCAGACGGCAGGTTACGCCCGCCTTCTCCAGGCCCTCGGCCAGGAAGGCCGTATTGAAATCCAGATAGCCGGCCACGTTCACAATCAAGGCTTTATGGCCGATGGAAACCACCGAATCCTCGTACAGAGTTACATCCGACATGGCCAGCCAGGAAGGCCGCACGGTGCCGGTGGGCGTCAGGCGCCAGGAATTGCGTTCCGGGTCGCCGTCCAGCATCACGCCACAAGACGCGAAGAACGGTTTCACGCGGTTTACATATTCGTGCATCTTCGCCGCTCCCACCTTCCGGTAAGGATGATTCTCCGGCAATTTATCCAACTCTTCCAGCGGACGTTCTACGGCCGATCCATCGGGCCGGAAGCCCAGCAGGCCGAAGGCGCCGGAAGAAAAATGCAGGGCATTCTGGCCACCGGAGACCATCAGGCAGCGTTTCCCTGCCCGCTGCAGCGAAATACCACAAACCAGGGAGGACAAGCCTCCACCAATCAAAACCACATCGTATTTCATAAGCCCAACACCGCTTTATAAATCCACTGGGTAAACTCGCCCTCGCGCAGCGTTTCGCCCCACGCGACGGGATACATTCCTTTCCAGCGTTCGTTCATGAAATCTTTCAAATCGGCCCGGGCCCGGTCGGCGCAGCCATGCGCCTTGGCCAGCAGGCCGGCTGCCCGGCAGGCGCAGAGCTCTGCCTGACAAGTGCCCATTCCCACGCGCGTACGACGGCGCAAATCGGTCAGGTTGTGGACATCCAGGTCACGGATGGCCATTTCGGCCTCGCCCACCGACACTTCTTCACACTCGCAAACCAGGCTGCGGTCCATCGGATGGTCCATGGCGATTTTCTCGGCCCAGTCGCCAGAACGTCCCGCGGCGGCCTTCTGGACCGTTACGGGAACCGACCACAGTTTGCGGGACACTTCCTCAACGGAACCGGTGGCAGAGCCCGGCAGCGGCGTCACCGCCGTCTTGCATACCTGGTTGACATGCAACTTCTTGCACACAGCATCAGCCGCCTGCTCCGCCATCAGACGATAGGTCATCAATTTGCCGCCCGTGATGCTCACGAAGCCTTTGACGCCGTCGCGCACCTCGTGGTCCAGACAGACGATACCGCGGCTGATGTTGCGGCCCGACGGGTCGTTATCGGCCGATACCAACGGGCGCACGCCCGCATAAGCCCGCAAGATGCGGGTGTTCTCCAGCACGGGGGCCAGTTTGGCACCCTCGGTGAGCAGCAGGTCCACTTCCTCCGGCGTCACGTGCATGTGGTCGCATTCCTCGTACGGAACCCGCGTGGAGGTGGTGCCGATGACGCAGACCGTATCGCCCGGAACCAGAATATCGGCATTGGCGGGTTTGCGGCAGCGGTTGATGACGATGCTGTTCACGCGATGCGCGAAAATGAGCAAGGCGCCCTTGGCCGGGAACATGCCGATGTTCACCCCCGCCAGCGAGGCGATGTGATGTCCCCAGATACCGGCGGCGTTCACCGTCACGGCTGCCCGGTACTCGGCTTTTTCACCCGTACGCTGGTCCACCGTCCGCACGCCCAGGACCGTGTCTCCTTCCATGATGAAGGATTCTACTTCCGTATAAACCAACACCTTGGCACCGTGCAGCTTGGCATCCAGCATATTGGCGGCGCACAGGCGGAACGGATCCACCGAACCGTCCGGCACCCGCACGGCACCAATCAGGCTAGGATTCACGGAAGGCTCCAGGCGGATGGCTTCCTTCGGGTCGATGACATCGGCCTGGATACCCGCCGCAAGGCAGCTTTCCACAAATTTTGCCTGATAGGCCAGATCGTCTTCGGGCAGGGTGATGAAGAAACCCGAGGTGTCGTCCACGCAGTGGCGGGCGATCCTGCGGAGAATCTTGTTTTCTTCGATACACTCCGTGGCCGATTCCCGGTCGGTTACAGCATAACGGGCACCGCTGTGCAGGAGGCCATGGTTTCGTCCCGTCGCGCCCGTTGCGATATCATGCCGCTCGATAAGCAGCACCTTCAGTCCGCGCATGGCACAGTCGCGGGCCGTACCCGCGCCGGTTATGCCGCCGCCGACAATAATGACATCAAATTCGTTCTTATTGGTCATATATTCGTGTTATTTCATTCGTTCCTTTATCTTGCTGCGCAATCCTTTCGACACATAGACCGGCATGTCCGCGTCAGAGCGGTCCAGCCACTCCAGGGCCAGCTGGTACTGTCCTTCCATAAAACAGCCCAGCGCCAGGTTGTATTCGGCACAGGATCTTTTCTGGACATTGTCCGTATCGGCCAATTCCAGCCAGCACTCAATGGCCTCCTGCCATTGGAAGTTGGCCGCGGCAATGGAAGCCTTTTCCCAGAGGCCACCCGTATCGTAATAAATCATGCTGAAGCGTTCGGTCTCCCACTGAGGCGCGAAAATGTTGCCCGCCTCGTAACCGGCTTTGTTGCAAGCGGTTTCCCAATCCTTGGCCGTGACCGAGTTGGAACCGGTATAGGCATAGACCTTATCTTCGTCCCGGTTCATGGAGTCATAGGCAAAGACATTCACGTGGAACGGGACTTCCTCGGATTCCTGCGTTCCAAAAGCAGGCATGTCCACCAGGAAGATCACATCGGCATTCAGATCCATCACGAGGTTCACCAGGGTGTCCTTCGACGCGTATTTGGCGCCTTCCTGCTGGGCGATGCTATAGAGCGCCACCTTCCGGTGACCGCCAAAATATTCATCTTCCAGTTTCTCGGCAAAACCGTTTGCGAAATTCGCATTGAACTCGCCCGTCTTTTCATCGCCATTCTGCAGATAGACTACCGCGAACGACTTGCCGGCCAGGTCCAGGCCCGACCGCGACGGCTGCCGCATATCGACCGCCATCGAAAATGCCTGGGGTGAACAGGAGACCACTCCCAACAGAAGGGCTCCGGACAACCAGGAAAGGATCGCACGTTTCATATTCTTAACCATTTATCACTAAACAAGTTCCGCAACAAGATCATACTCGTCGGCCCCTGTTATCTTCACATCGAAAAAAGTTCCCACCAGTTTTTCCGGACCGCGGACCAGGATTTCTCCGTCCACCTCCGGACTCTCGAATTCGCTCCGGCAGACCAGCACGCCATCGGAGTAACTGTCTGCCAGGACGCGGGTTACCGTTCCCACCCGGGAAGCGTTGAACGCATAGGAAATCTTGCTCTGCGCCTCCATCAGCCGATTCAGGCGCTCGCGTTTTTCCTTTGCCGGAACCCGGTCCCGATAATTTTCGGCGCCGTAGGTCCCCTCCTCCTCCGAGTAGGTAAAGGCGCCCAGCCGCTCGAAACGAGCCTCTTCCACGAACGAAAGCAGTTCCTCGAAGGCCCGCTTTCCCTCGCCGGGATGCCCCACGATCATCGTCGTCCGCAGGACCACACCCGGCACACGCTCGCGCATCTTCGCAATCAGCGCCCGCGTCCAGGCTCCATCTACATACCGATGCATTTTGTCCAAAACCCTGTCTGCGATATGCTGGAGCGGGATATCCATGTATCGGCACACCTTCGGATTGTCGGCCATGCGGTCCAGCACATCCTCGGGAAAATCGGCCGGATAGGAATAGTGGATGCGGATCCATTCAATGCCGTCCACCTCCGACAAGCGGTCCAGCAATTCGGCCAGCGCCCGCCGGTGATACAGGTCCAGCCCGTAATACGTGGTATCCTGGGCGATGAGGACGAGTTCTTTCACCCCGCGGGCAGCCAAGCCCCGGGCTTCCGCCACCAGGTCTTCCATGGGTACGGAACGATGCGCCCCCCGGATGAACGGGATGGCGCAATAGGAGCATCGCCGGTCGCAGCCTTCCGATATCTTCAGGTAGGCATACGGGAGCTTGTTATTTGCGGATTGACGGTCCGTCCAACGGGCCGGAGCCTTTCCGCCCAGGGCTTTCACCACCGGGGCCAGGTCCCGCGCACCGAACCACCCGTCCACCTCCGGAATCAGATCCGGCAGGGTGGCCAGATAGCGCTGCGACAGGCATCCCATCACCAGCAGGGAGCCCACCAGGCCCGCCTTTTTGCGTTCCGCACAGGCAAGGACCGTGTCGATGGACTGCTGTTTGGCATCGCCGATGAACCCGCAGGTATTGACCAGCAAAACGTCCACAGGCTTTTCCTCGCCCTCGGGCACGATCTCATAGAAATCGGCCACGGCGGCAAGCAGATGTTCGGTGTCCACCGTATTCTTGGAACACCCCAGCGTAATAACCTGCAGCGTTTTCTTCTTCATCAGAAACTAATTTGCTTTTGCGTTTTGCTTTTGCGTTTTGCTTTTGCGTTTTGCTTTTGCGTTT
>ONIQ01000003.1 GCA_900317925.1 uncultured Bacteroidales bacterium
AGCAGATGCTTACGCTTCCCGAGGATGCCGAGGCCGACAAGATTGAAGCCAAGGTGGAGCACGGTGTGCTGAATGTCCACATCCCCAAGAAGGAGAAAGCGGATGTCCAGAAGGCCGTCAAGCAGATTGAAATTCAATAGTCTCTGACTCCACAGTCATTAAGTTGAAGGGCGCAGTCTTGAAGGGCTGGGCCCTTTTTTGCATTATACCCCCGCGCTCCGACCAAGCATCCGGCTCTCCATCTCATGTTTTTGGCATATCGTTCTTTTGAGTTATATCTCTCTGGACCTGCTTGGTGGATTGTCGAATTTATCAAATGGATTGTCTGTCATCTGGATCAGCCTTTGTTTCACTTTGTTGAAATTTACACGGCCGTCAACCAGTCGGATATCCGCTACGAAATCTGTTTCGATATCATCAAAATAGTTTATGCAACGGTCAAGAAGAATGGGGTCATATTCCGGGTACTTCTGAACCAGAAGCGAGCGCATGTCGTCATAAGAGAAATATTGGCTGAGATATGCTACGTCCAGAAAATCTTTGGGCCTTGTTCCATTATGGATGATGGTGTTAAGTTTCATGGCAGTTATGTCTTGAAGAGATGCCATAATAATGTCTTCTTCGCAGACAGGCTCATCTATCCATTCATAGGGATGATGAAGGATATCGATTTTGATGCCATCGATTTCTCCACGGACACTTCCTTTCGAAATGAAATGAGCGGAAAAATTGAATTTATGTGTCAGGATTTGTTCAATGGCGTTTATGTCAAGGGGTTCTTTGGAGAAAAGGTCCAGGTCAACGCTGATGCGATGTCCAATTTGTAAAGCAAGTGCGGTGCCACCTACCAAACGGGTTGTGGACAGGATCTCTTCTCTTTGTAGTTTTTTTAGGAGTTCAAGAGTGTTGTCCTTGATTGTTTCTTTTTGAAGCATAAAGTGTTTTCTTTGTTAAGATGGAATATGTCGCACATGAATTGGAGATTTCTATCAGATAATCCAATAATTTCGTCTTGGGCTATCTTCGCAACGTTCTCTATGCCTCCATATAAATCAAAACATGCATAAAAATCCGTACTTTTCCCTAATTCGACGACTCTTTTAACAACAAGGTTTCTTGACTTTTGCAAATCAAGGGTTTTCAAGTCATATTCCCAGAAGAGCATAGGATTTAACGAATGCCGCCCTTTTTCAGAATTATAATTGTAAAAGATATTCATTATTCAAATTTAGTATCAATTGCTTCTACTTCTTGCAAATATACCAAGAATTATTCAAAAAAAAGAAGCAGTGACTGGTTGAACCAGGAAAAATTCCGTGGTGTCACGGATACTCCCGGTCTTTAGACGGGAGAATATCACCCCCTAAGTCTATTGGATATGTCTTTTCCAGATATCATCGCAACTTTCAGCCCATCCTTGCCCTCATTCGTGCAAAGTGTTCCAAATTATTGCTACATTTGCAAAATGACCCGACACGATTCGGGCGTAAATAGTCAACGCATGAGAGCTTTCTTCGTCTTCGGTTTACTTCTGGCCGCCACGGCCTGCACGCAGCGGGAGGACCCGCTGGCGTGGGTGGATCCCACGCTGGGCAGCGGCGGCCACGGACATGTGTTCGTGGGCGCGAGCGTGCCCTTCGGCATGGCGCAGCCGGGTCCGACCAGCATCCCGCAAGGGTGGGACTGGAGCTCGGGCTACCACGCATCGGATTCCACGGTGATCGGCTTCAGCCAGACCCATTTGAGCGGAACGGGCTGCGCTGACCTGTTCGATATTACCGTCATGCCGGTAACCGGTCCGGTCCGGTATGGAAGGGGGACGGAAGGCAACCCCGACAGCGGCTTCTGGTCTTATGCCGACCGCACCCGCGAAATCGCACAGCCCGGCTACTACAGCGTCCCGCTGGAACGCTATGGCATCCTGGCGGAAATGACGGCCACCGAACGCGTGAGCCTGTACCGCTTTACCTATCCCGCCTCGGAGGAGGCCGCCCTGGTCTTTGACCTGGAGCACGGCGGTGGCTGGGACCATGCCCGGGACACGCACATCGAGGTCGTGGACAGTTGCACCGTACAAGGCTGGCGGCATTCACGCGGCTGGGCCCGCAACCAGAAACAATTCTTTTATGCCCGCGCAAGCAAACCCTTCGTGGAAGTGAGCTTTCCCAAAGGCCAGACCGAGGTGGAAACCGACCAGATCCGCTACGCCCGCCTGCAGTTCCGAACCGATGAAAACGAGCAGGTGCTCCTGAAAGTGGCCCTTTCGGCCACCGGAACGGAAGGCGCCCGGAAAGCGCTGGAGGCCGAATTGCCCGGCTGGAACTTCGAAGCCACCCGGCAGGCCGCCCGGCAGGCCTGGCGCAAGGAACTGTCCCGCATCCGCATCCGTACGAAGGACAAAGCCGTCCGGCAGATTTTCTATACCGCCCTCTATCATACAGCCATCGCCCCCTCGCTGTTCTGCGACGTGGACGGCAGCTACCGGGGTGCCGACGACGCCGTCCACCCCAACCCGGGTTTCCCCATTTATACCACCTTCTCCCTATGGGATACCTATCGGGCCGCCATGCCCCTGTACAACATCATCCAGCCGCAGCGCAGGGCCGATTTCGTCAATACGATGGTGCAGATTTTCCAGGAACAGGGCCGGCTTCCGGTCTGGCACCTGATGGGCAACGAGACGGACTGCATGGTAGGCAATCCGGGCGTGATTGCCGTAGCGGACGCGATTGTCAAAGAAATTCCCGGAATCGATCCGGAAGAAGCTTTCCGCACCTGCCGCCTGACGGTACAGCAGGATGACCGGGCACAGGACCTGCGGAAAGAATATGGCTATATCCCCGCCGACCGGACCCCTTATTCGGTGGCAAAAGACATGGAATATGCCATTGCCGACGCCGCGACGGCCGCTGCCGCCGATTTCCTGGGTTATGACGAATTCGGGGCCGAAATGTGGGACCGCTCCCATTCCTGGCGCCGGTATCAGGATGCATCGACCGGCTTCGTGCGGCCGCTGCTCGCCGACGGGAGCTGGCGGACGCCCTTCGATCCGTTTACGGTAAACCATGACTGGGACGACTACTGCGAAGGGAATGCCTGGCAGTATTCCTTCCTGGCCCCGCACGATTTTACCGGCCTGGTCCGCTTCTTCGGCTCCCGCGAAAAGCTGATCGAACGCCTGGACTCCCTGTTCACGGCCGTTCCGCCGCGGGAAGAAGAAAACGTGCCGGACATGTCCGGCTTCATCGGCCAGTACGTGCACGGGAATGAACCCAGCCACCACATCATCTACCTCTATGCCCTGGCAGGCGAGCCCGGAAAGGCCGCCGACCGCCTCCGCGAGGTGATGACCACCCTCTACACCACCGGCCGGGAGGGCCTTTGCGGCAACGAGGATGTCGGGCAGATGAGTGCCTGGTACATCCTTTCCGCCCTGGGATTCTACCAGGTGGAACCGGCATCGACCCGGTTCTGGTTCGGCTCGCCCCTGCTGAACGGCGCCACCCTCCAGGTGGACGGCGGAACCTTCCGCATCCGGGTGCATGGAAACAGCGACCGGAACCGCTATATTCAATCCCTCCGCCTGAACGGGCGGCCTTACCGGCTTCCGTATCTGGAATATGCCGATATTGTCGCCGGCGGTACCCTGGATATCGAAATGGGCCGCGAACCGGTCCTTTGGTACGATGATTAAGATCCTTCCGATATGAAAAAAATCCTCCTTCTGGCTGCCCTCGCGCTGAGCGCGGGCGCCTGCTGCAACAACAAGACGGTCACCTTCATGCACCTGTCCGACCCGCAGATCGGTTTTCTGGACACCACGGCGCATTACGCCCAGTCCGATTCGCTGATGGGGCTCGCCGTGGAAGCGGTGAACCGCATCAAACCCGCCTGCGTGGTCATTACCGGCGACCTGGTGAACAATACCGCCGACGCGGAGCAGAAAGCCGTTTACGAGCGGCGGCTGGCCGAAATCGACCCGTCCATTCCGGTTTTTGCCCTGCCCGGGAACCACGACGAGCGCCCCTACACGTCCGAAAATCACGCAGCTTTCCTGGCCTTCAACGGGTACGACCGTTTCTCCTTCACCAAGGACGGCGTGGCCTTTATCGGCTTTGACAGCTGCCCCATCAAGGACGGCGACGTGGCGGCCGAAGAAGAGCAGCTGGATTGGCTGAAAGCCGAACTCACGGCCGCCCGGAAAGCCCGCCAGATCCTGCTCTTCACCCACTGTCCCGTGGTACGCGAGACCCTGGATGAGCCCGAAGACTATTTCAATTTCTCCCTTCCCAAACGCGAAGAATACCTGAATCTTTTCAAGGAATACGGGGTGGATGCCGTTTTTGCCGGCCATACGCACACCTGCTATTACACGGAAATCGATGGCATCCAATTCATCACCGCCGGTCCGGTGGGCAGTCCGCTCCACGACGGATTCTCCGGCCTGAACGTGGTGAAAGCCGCGCCGGATGGCATTACCTATCAATATACTGCATGTCCTGAAGCAACGGTCGAATTCTAATGGAAAAGATTCAATTTACCCGCGAGGCCACCGTGGCCGGAACCTATGACGTGGTGGTGTGCGGCGGCGGACCGGCCGGATTCATTGCCGCCATTGCCGCTGCCCGGGAAGGAGCCCGCACGGCGCTTGTGGAGCAATACGGTTTCCTGGGCGGAGCCGCCACCAACAGCCTGGTGACGCCGCTGAGCGTCTTTACCTACAACGGGGAAAAGGTGATCGGCGGCATTCCATGGGAGTTTCTGGAGCGCCTGGAAAAAATGGGCGGCGGCCTGATCGAAAAGCCGCTGGGGAACGTAGCCTTTGACCCGGAGCTGTACAAACTGTGCTGCCAACGCATGGTGCTGGAGGCCGGCATCGACCTGTACCTGCATTCCTGGTTGTCCGGCTGCCAGACCGCACAGGGCCGGATTTCCCACGTGTTCATCGAAAACAAAAACGGGACGGAAGCCCTTGCCGCCAAAGTATTTGTCGATGCCACCGGCGATGCCGACCTGGCCCATTTCGCGGGGGTGCCGATGCTGCCGGCGGACCGGCCGCTCCAACCGGCATCCACCTACTTCGTGCTCGCGGGAGTGGATACCGGATCGCCCCGGATCGCGGAAGCCATGCACCACAACAAACAGGGCGTGAACTGCCACTGCCTGCCCATCCGCGAAGAACTGATACGGCACGCGGAAGAATGGGGAATTCCCGATTTCGGGGGACCGTGGTTCTGCACCCTGCTGCATCCGGGCGTGGTGGCGGTGAACATGACCCGCACGCAGACCGATGCCTGCGATAACCGCGATTTCACGGCCGCGGAATGCCGCCTGCGCGAAGATGTCTATAAAATGGCGAACGTCCTCCGGGATCATTTCCCGGAATTCCGGAACTGCCATGTATCGATGGTCGCCCCCCAGGCCGGCGTCCGCGAAACCCGTCGCATCCGGGGGGTGCACGTCATTTCGGGCGAGGAATACGTGAATGGGGTCCGCTATCCCGACAGCGTCTCGCGCGGAGCGCATCCGATCGATATTCACGCCGCATCCGGCGCCACCCAGCAGGTAACCTTCCTGAAGCAGCCGGCGTACGTTCCCTACCGCGCCCTCGTGGCCGCCGGTTTCCCCAACCTGCTGGTGGCGGGCCGCTGCATCAGCGCAGACCGGCAGGCCTTCGCGTCCCTCCGGGTCCAGGCCAGTTGCATGGGCATGGGACAGGCCGCCGGCGTGGCCGCCGCCCAGGCCGTACAGGGAAAAACGGAAGTCAATGTTCTTCAATTGGATACCGATAGGCTGGCTTCCCGGCTCCGCGAAATCGGCGCCTGTCTGTAACAATTGGCCCCATTATTTGGCACTTTTCGATCCCCGTGTACGTACACGGGGCTTTTTTTGGGTAAAAATCAGCTTATTATTTTATTTTTAAAGGAATTGTATCTACCTTTGTGGCTTGGAACAATTATTGGGGTACTAGCTCAGTTGGTAGAGCGTTAGGTTCGCAATCTAAAGGTCAGGGGTTCGATCCCCCTGTGCTCCACGAAAGTTTTCAAATACAAACGTGCAGTTTTTTTTCAAAATGAAAAATTTGTTCAAATTGCTGTTTATGGGATTTGTCACCGTTCTGGCAGTCGCCTGCGGTGACAACGCGTCTAAAGAGGAACCGTACACTGGCGACTATTACGGTGACTACGACGTAGTTGTGCCCGTCGGCACCAAGTCGGTTCTCGTTTCGTATGAAACCGCTTCCGGCCAGACCACCACGGCCGAAGTGCCTGTAGATCCGCAGGTGGTCGTTCCCAACGACGGAAAGGATGTCGATCCGTTCGGCCAGGTTCACCTTACCCTCGTCTCCGCCGTCCCGACCGTGGCCAATGTCACCTATCAGATTTACGGAAAGACGGTTGCCCTGCTGGACAACGCCGTTATCAACACGAAGGTTTCCGCCGCCACAAAAGCCGGCAACACCACCGTCAAGCTTTCCGAACCGAAGGAATACGCGACCGCCGACCTGGGCTACACCTTCTACCACTCCAGCGGCGTGGTGATGTTCGAAGACAGCTGGCCTTCTTCCAGCCGCGTAGATGGCAAGAAATACGACTCCGACTTCAACGACTGCATCATCGACTATGATGTGGAAGCCGTTGTGGTTCCGGACGCCCTCCTCGCCTCCGAAGGCTGGCGCGAGCAGGTGAAAGCCGTTATCCACGTCCGTGTTACCGGCGCCCAGGCTCCCTGGCGCGTGGGCATGATCCTGGAAGGTTTCGACCAGCAGTACGTGGAATCCATCTCTGATTACAAGACCCTGGACAGCTGGCAGAACCCTCACGGTGAACTCCCGAACTGGACGGTGGGCACCCTGCAGGAGAATTCGCTGCACTATGAGTCCAATCCCCTGCGTCCCTGCATCGAGATTGGTGGCCTGCAGCGCCTGAACGACGCCAACCGCGGCGCCGGCACCGAGGAATACACCCGTATCGACGACAAGGGCACCACGCACAAGACCGTGTTCAATCCCCGCGTCAACAAATACTGGACCTCACCCAAGACCGAGCAATACGATGCGGCTCTGGCCGACATTACGACGCCTGCCACCCTGGCATACATCCAGAGCCAGACGTTCTACAACGCCATTCCCGGCTATGTGAACGTTGATGGCGGTCTGTACACCTACACGGTGATCTATCACATGAAACCGCGTGTCGAAATGAGCCCTGAAGAAAGTGCAAAGGCCCTGAAGAATATGATTGACGCCGTAAACGTGACGACCAACCAGAACTTCTATATTGTCAACAAAGATTTCTCGCCCGTGGGTTTGAAAGGCTATCAGCCCGTTGACTTCGCCGTAAAGGAGAAACCCAACGGTTACAAACCCAGATACGACCAGGTCTTTGCCGCCAATACCGACAAGCTGGATGCCACCATCCCTTACTATAGCAAGGGCGGTCAGGTCTGGGGCTTCAAGAGCCCGACGCTCACCAAGCATGTCTGGAACAAGATGTATTTCAGCGACGCTTATCCGTACTACGAGTCCTGGGTCGATTCGAACGGTTCCCAGAACCCGGACTGGAACACCAAAGAGGTGAACAATCTCTACCTCACCTGCTGGTGGTAGAAACCCCGGTCAGTCGGAAATTTTTTCTTCGATTTCTACATGGGAGACGCCAACGGCGCGAAGGGAAACCCGGAGCGCATCGGCGTCTTCCTTTTTTGCAAAAGGACCGCAGGTGAAGACGACGGAACCGTCCTCAACCCCGCGCATGATATCTTTTGCTCCCTGTTGCTGAATGGCACGCAGGGCGAGCGACGGAAGC
This sequence comes from uncultured Bacteroidales bacterium, assembly GCA_900317925.1. Taxonomy (GTDB): domain Bacteria; phylum Bacteroidota; class Bacteroidia; order Bacteroidales; family UBA932; genus Cryptobacteroides. Next base: position 7,809 of record ONIQ01000003.1, read on the forward strand.
GCCTGGCCATCAGGAGGATATACCTTTATCCAATAGATCGGACGCAGGGTTTTCTCCACGTTGCGGGCCTGCTGGACGGAAACGGACTTGCCGTCATTGTACGCCACGATAAAGGCGTTGCGGAAGCCCTGGCGTTTTACCTTGTTCAGGTTGGCCAGCACATCCTTATAGGACCGGAACACGCCCGCGCTATAGGTATATCGCGACCCGCTCGCTTTCTCGAATACGGGACTCAGGCCGCGCAACTGCTTCACCGTGGCCTTCCCGGCGGAGGAGAACAGCTGGATCTGATAGACAAGGCCTGCCGGGAGGGTATTGTCCTCTGCAAAACGGCCTTCAGGCAGGACCATGAAGGTATAGTCAAACGTAGGCTTGGGTTTCTGCACGCGGATATTCAGGGCCGGTCCCATTGTCTTGCGGGTGAAGGCATAGCCCGACGAGGCGCCCACCACTTCTTTTTCGGCATCGGCCTTCACGCGGGAGGGGTCTATAACCACACCCTTCATCAGGAAATCCATCTCGATCTGCTGGAGGGCGGCCGTAGCCTTTTTCAGGGAATCGTTCATGGCCGGCAGCGCCCGTTCCTTCTCCAAAACGGCTTCCATGGCGGCGGCCCGCTCGCTCTCCGGCAGCGACGACAACGCCGCACGCTCCTCGTCCAGGGCCTGTCCAAAGGCATAAATCGCATCCCGCAGGGAACGGACCTGTTTCATCTGGCGCATGTATTCCTGCGTTTCGGGGTTGTCGCGAACCGGATCCTCCACAGCATTTTTGTTGTCGATATAGGTGCCGGATTCGGACGGGAGCAAGCAGGACAGCTGCTTCACCTGACGCTCATCGGACAAGGCCTGCCGCACCGGCATGCTGTCGTATTCGACCACATAAATATAGACACTGTCGCGCGAGCATTCGCGGTTCGATGCAAACATGGAGTATTTTCCGTCGTCGGAGTTGATGAACAGGAAATCATCGAACGGCGACGAATACGGGATCCCGAGGTTCATGGGCACATCCCAATCGTGCGTTTCCGGGTTCCAATGCGATACATACAGGTCGTAGCCGCCCATCCCGTACAGTCCGCGGGAGGCGAAATAGAGGGACTTCCCGTCGGGCGACAGCATGGGGAAAACCTCGTCGGACTGGCTCGTCATCTGCTCGTTGATCAGTTCGGGCACCGACCACAGCGAATCCAGGTCGCGCGTCCGGTAGAGGTTGCGGATGCCATCCTCGTCCATCGCGGAATAATACAGCGTCCGCGCATCCGGATCGATGTACATCGCCCCCCTCCCGAGGGAATCCAACGGGTTGGGACTGGGCCGCCAGGCGCGGTCTTTCAAGGGATAGTACAGGAAGAAATCCTTGCGTGAGAATCGCTGGCGCGCCACCACCACGGGCTGGCTGCAATATTCCATCATGCGCAAGGCGTTCTGGCCCAGCAGGAGGCTGTCTTGATAGGGCCCGGACAGGGTGGAATCACACAGGCGCAGCGCTTCTCGGTAGGCATTTACCGACTCGGCAAAGGCATAGGCCCGGCGAAGGGAATCCCCGCGGGCCAGCAGGCGGGGAGCCGACCAGACGGGCCGGGCGGGCAGGGTATCGTCCGGATTTCCGGAAACAAGGGGAGAATCGGCGGCCTCGTTGAGGGGCTCTCCGAAGAAAGCCGGAAGAGTGCGGAGGGTATCTTTCCGTCCGCGCATCACCTTTTGCAGGGAATCCATCCGGGACCGGATCCGGTCAGATTGGCGAAGCGTATCCGGAACCGTCTGGGCTACCAGGGGCAACACGCCCGCCAAAAGGGCTGCAACCGCGGCTGCAAACCGATGTATTCTTGTTTCTGTCATCCCTTCCGATGCTTGATTGTAACTGCAAAAATAGCAAATTACTCGCAGAAAATTTCGTTACTCGGAAAAAAATAGTAATTTTGTACCCTATTTTGCCCTCATAGGCAAAGTGAAAGAATTAAAATAATTTAAAAATATAACAAAATGCAAAGCAAAGGTGCTATCAAACTTGTAGCGATTCTGCTGGCCATCGCCTGCCTCTGGCAGCTTTCTTTCACGGCCGTAACGGCCCTTCAGGAGAAGAAAGCCGCCAACTACGCAGAGAAGGCTGCCCTCGCGGCCCAGAGCAGTGCTGCATTCAGCAAGGTTCCCGAAGCGGAGCAGGCTTACTACCTGGATTCCATCCGCAAGGAGCAGAACCGTGTTTACATTGATTCCATTTCCAACGAGAAAGTTTACCTCGGCTACACCTTCAAGGATGTCAAAGCCAAGGAAATCAACCTCGGTCTGGACCTCAAAGGCGGTATGAACGTGATGCTGCAGGTGCAGCTCAAGGACCTTGTGAAGGCCATCGCGGGCGGCAATTCCTCCCCGGCTTTCCTCCAGGCCCTCGACCTGGCCACCGAGCGCAGCGTCTCTTCCCGCGAGGACTACATCAGCCTGTTCGCACAGGCTTGGAAGGAAGTCGGCGGCGGCCAGCGCCTCTCCCAGGTGTTCGGCACGTATGAAATGCGCGACAAAATCAAACCGGAATCCACCGACGATCAGGTTATCGATGTCATCCGCAGCGAGGCCGAAAGCGCTATCTCCAACTCCTTCAACGTCCTCCGCAACCGTATCGACCGCTTCGGCGTCACCCAGCCTTCTATCCAGAAACTGGGCAACAGCGGCCGCATCCTCGTGGAACTTCCGGGTGTGAAAGAGCCGGAGCGTGTCCGCAAACTCCTCCAGGGAACGGCTTCCCTCGAGTTCTGGCCCACCTTCCAGTATCAGGAACTGCAGCAGTACCTCACCGAGGCCAACGCCAAGCTCGCCGAAATCCTCGCCGATGAGACGGAGGAAGCCGTCGAAGCTCCCGCCGCCCCGGCCGCTGCCGATTCCCTCCTGACCGCGGAACTCAACCAGGAGAACACCGCCGAAATGGAAGCCTATCGCAAGCAGAATCCGCTGTTCGCCGTCCTGCAGCCTTCGGGTTGGAACGGCAACGCCTGCATCGGTTTCGCCGCCGGCGTAGATACCGCCAAGGTGAACAAGTACCTGCGCATGCCGCAGATTGCCGAAATCTTCCCGGCTGAATTCATCCCGATGTGGTCCGTGAAACCGACGGATTATATCAAGAACAGCAACCTGTACGAACTGGTGGCCATCAAGTCCACCTCCCGTGACGGCCTGGCCCCGCTGGACGGCGGTGCCGTGACCGACGCCCGCGTGGACACCGACGGTACCAAGGGCAACGGTTCCCCGTACGTTTCCATGACCATGAACGCCGAAGGTGCCAACACCTGGGCCCGCCTGACCAAGGACAACCTCAAACGCCAGGTTGCCATCGTGCTGGACGGCATGGTCTATTCTTATCCGACGGTCCAGAGCGAAATCACCGGCGGCAACTCCCAGATTACCGGCAACTTCACCATGGAAGACTGCCAGGACCTCGCCAACGTGCTGAAGTCCGGTAAGCTTCCTGCCCCTGCCACCATCATCCAGGAGCAGGTCGTAGGTCCTTCCCTCGGTGCAGAATCCATTCGCAGCGGTATGATTTCGTTCATCATCGCTTTCATCCTGGTGCTCATCTATATGGTGCTCTTCTACCGGGGTGCCGGTGTCGCGGCCGATATCGCCCTGCTGTGCAACGTCCTATTCCTCTTCGGTACCCTCGTATCGTTCGGTGCCGTCCTTACCCTGCCGGGTATCGCCGGTTTGGTCTTGACCATGGGTATGGCCGTGGATGCGAACGTTATTATCTATGAACGCGTGAAGGAAGAGCTTGCTTCGGGCAAGGGTCTTGGAAAGGCCATCGCCGACGGTTACAGCAACGCTTTCTCCGCCATCTTCGACGGCCAGGTGACCACCCTCCTTACCGGTATCGTTCTCTTCGTGTTCGGTTCCGGTCCGGTTCAGGGCTTTGCCACCACCCTCATCATCGGTATCATCACCTCCGTGATTACGTCCATCTTCATCACCCGCCTTATCTTCGAGGCCCGCGTGGCAAGAGGCAAGAACGTCACCTTCGAGAGTGCCGCTACCAAGAACTTCTTGAAGAACACCAGCATCGACTTCATCGACAAGAAGAAAGTATCCTATGCTCTTTCCGGTGCCCTGATCCTGATCTCCCTCGTTTCCATCTTCACCAAGGGCTTTACCTACGGTGTCGATTTCACGGGAGGCCGTACCTACGTGATCCGTTTTGACCAGCCGGTTACCGCCGAAGCCATCCGCGAAGCTGCCGTCGTCGAGTTCGACGGTGCCGTGGAGGTGAAGCAGTTCGGTGGCGAGAGCCAGATGAAGGTGACCACCCAGTACAAGAACGATCAGGAATCTACCGATGTGGATGCCGAAGTCGAGAGCAAACTCTACAACGCCGTCAAGGGCTTCTTCGCCGAGGGTATCACCCTGGACGAGTTCCGTTCCACCCTGGACAACCCGAACGGTATCATTTCCTCTGACAAGGTGGGACCGACCATCGCCAATGACATGAAACGCGATGCCATCATCGCCGTGCTCCTGTCCCTGCTGGTTATCTTCGGTTATATTGCCTTCCGGTTCAAAGGCTGGACCTGGGGTCTGGGTGGCGTCGTTTCCCTCGCCCACACGGCCATCATCGTGATTGGCTTCTTCTCGCTGTTCAGCGGAATCCTGCCCTTCAACCTGGACGTGGACCAGACCTTCATCGCCGCTATCCTGACCATCATCGGTTACGCCATCAACGATAACGTGGTTATCTTCGACCGTATCCGTGAAATGGTGGGCCTGCATCCGAAGGCCGAATTCAAGGAGACCGTCAACAAGGCCCTCAACGCGACCCTCACCCGTACGGTGAACACGTCCGTGACCACCCTGGTAACCATGCTCGCCATTGCCATCTTCGGTGGTGAAAGCATCCGCGGTCTTTCCGTAGCCCTCTGCCTGGGTGTCGTCATCGGTACCTACGCTTCCATCATGATCGGTACCCCGATTATGTATGATGCCACCGTTGCCGCCGCCAAGCGGAAAGCTGAAAAGAAGTAAGACAACCCAACCAAGATAAAGGCCGGGTTGCTTTTCGCAGCCCGGCCTTTTTATTATAAACCGCCATCATGAGACTTTCCTGGATTCACCTATCCACGCTGATCCTGACCATAGCCCTGGGGCTTCCGCTCCAGGCTCAGATTTCCATCACCGGAACCGATCCGGCCCAGATCCAGTGGAATACCTTTCAGACCAAGCATTACCAACTCATTTACGCAGCCGGAAGCGATTCCCTGGCCCGGGTGTATGGCCATCTGCTGGAAAAATGGTATCCGGCCACCGGCGCATCCGTCGGCTACCTTCCCGGAGAAAAATACAAGAAAGTCTCTCCTGTCATCCTGCATCCCTACCTGGCCCGGTCCAATGGTTCCGTGGTCCTGGCCCCGCGCCGCATGGACCTGTACACGGTCTATGACGCAAACAATCCCATCCCGATGCCCTGGGAACTCAATCTGGCCATCCATGAGGGACGCCACCTGGCCCAGCTGCAATTTGGCCGCGACGGGGTCTTCAAAGGATTCCATTACCTTTTCGGAGAAATGTTTGCCGGTGCCATGAGCGGGGTCTACCCTTCCCTGCATCTGCTGGAAGGCGATGCCGTGGTGGCCGAAACGGCCCTTACCGCTTCCGGAAGGGGCCGCACCCACGATTTCCTGGCCTGGTACCGGATGAGCCTCGACCAGGGAGACCGGCGTGGCTGGTACCAGTGGCGGTACGGTTCCTTCAACCGCTACACCCCCGACCATTATGCCGTCGGCTATCTGACCGTGGCGGGCATGCGCGTATTCTATGACGATCCGCTGTTCATGAAACGCTATTTCCAAAGCGTAACCACCCGGCCCCTGCGGTTCGGGAATCTCCAAAGAACCATGCGGGAATGCTCCGGAAAATCGTTCCGGGATACCTGGAACGAGATTTTGGACCGCCAGCACGAAATCTGGGCCCGCGAGGATTCGCTCCGCGCTCCCTTTACCCCCGAAACGCCCCTGCTGAAGCCGAAAAAACGCTATGCCGACTACAGCGGACCCGTTGACGGCTGGGTGATCAAACGCTCGCTGTTCAATCCCACCCAGCTGGTAAAATTGCAGCCCGATAACCGGGAAATGATCCATCAGTCCTTTTCTCCGACCACCTCCAAACTGGTCAAGGCCGGCGACCGGCTCTACTGGAGCGATATTATTCCAGATGCCCGCTGGTCCCTGAAGCAGACCTCACGCATCTTCATGATGTCCGGCGATGTCATCCAAAAAATTACCAAAAAAGGTCGATTCTACAACCCGTCCGTTTCGGACGATCTGCAACTGCTGGCGGCAACGGAGTATCCGCTGGAAGGGGGCAGCCGCATCGTGCTGTTCCAGACCGACTCGCGCGAACCCGTTCGCACGCTCGCCATCCCCGACGGGCTACAGGTGACCGAAACGGCCTGGCTGGGCGATTCGCTGGCATTCACGGCCCTGTCGGAGGAAGGAAGCGGCCTGTACCGCCTGCCTGCGACGGGCGGAAAGATCGAAACCCTCCTTCCTCCCATCCCGGTAAAAATCAATCATTTGCGATCCTCCAACGGCGCGCTCACCTTTACCTCCGACCACAATGGTGTGAACAACATCTATCGCTTCTCCCCCGCTGACGGAACCCTTCTCCAGCTGACCGAAAGCCACTACGGCGCCACCGATGCCACCCTGGAAGACAGCACCCTGGTTTATACCGCCCTCACGCCTTCCGGTCATCGTCCCGTCTCTACGCCGAAACGCGACCTGCTGTACAAGGAAGTCTGCTGGGAAAATTATCACCGCTATCCGGTAGCGGAGGCCCTGAGCGCCCAGGAAGCCGCGCTGGGCGCCCTTCCCATCGAACCCGGCGAACCGCAGCCGGCCGAACAGTATATCAAAGCGGATCACCTGTTCCGCTTCCATTCCTGGGCACCCCTGTATTTTGATTACGACAAGATTGCCGAAGCCAGTTTCGAGACCACCACGCAGGAAGCGAAATTCGGCATAACCGGCCTTTTCCAGAACGACCTCGGAACGTTCTACGGCACGGCAGGACTGGCCTATGGCAAAGGAGACGACGGCTGGCGGCCTTCCGCCCACCTGCACCTCACCCTTGCGGCCTGGTATCCCGTTTTCGAATTGACCCTGCACGCCAACGAACGGCTTAACCACACTTACCGTGCCTTCATCGTTAAATCCCGTACCGGAAAGACCATCGGCTCGGGTATTGAATTGCTGAAGGAGTCCAATCCCTTGTTGGATGCATCCATCCAGACGTACCTTCCCCTGACGTCCTCTTCAAACGGATGGAACTACGGCTTCATCCCGCGCATGAAGTTTAACATCACCTCCGACATGTTCTACACCGGCTATGCCTACTATGCCGAGAAGATCGACCCTTCCGGTCAGAAGGAAAACGAACTGATTTCGGTGCAACAAGGCAATGACGTTACGCCGGTCGTCCTGGATATTTCCGCCCGGGCCTACACGTATCAAAAAACGGCCGAGCGTGCCGTCTTTCCGCGGAGCGGTGTGGGCGTGGAGGCAGGTTACCGCCATGTCTTCCAAGGAAGGGTTGCCGTTACGCCGACCCTCTATTTATATGGTTACGGTTATCTGCCGGGCCTGGGACCGGGTCAGGGACTACGGTTGAGCGCCCTGTGGCAACACAAGTATTTTCCGACCTTTGGAAATACGCTCTTTTCCAACAACTGGATCGTCTCCAAGACAAGAGGCCTGGCAGACAGTTCCATCTCTTCCTTACTGGGCCTGTATTCGCCTAACCAGTGCCGGTTTACCGCGGACTATGCCATCCCCTTCCTGCGGCTCGACTGCAGCGCCTTTTCGCCGCTGGTGTACCTGCGCAACCTGGAACTCATTCCCTTTGCCGACCTGAACCTCTTCCGCTATCGGGAGGGCCTGAAAACCGGATCCGTGGAGGCTCCCGACCAGGATGTCCTCTGGTGCGCCGGCGCCGACCTCAACCTGAAACTGGGCAATTTCTTCTGGCTTCCTTACGAAACGACGCTGGGAATCCGCGTGGCGTGGAACAATGGGAAAGACCTGACCTTCCTGAAGGCGGCCGGTGTCACCCACGTGGACGACGTCTATGTTGGCTTGATGTTCAGCACGAACTTTTAGCCGCAAGCGCCACAATGCGCTGGTGCAGGGCCTGTGCAAGGGCCTGCTTCCCTTCCCGGGAAGGCAGGGAGCTGTCGTATCGGACCGGGTCGCCGATACGGAATGCCCGGTCTTTGCGATCGCAGTACAGCGGATAGAACAGGAGTTCCTGGCCGGTCTGGTCATAGTACATCTTGCCCAGATGGGCGAATCCCGTAAAGAATTCCCGCAGTTCATCGGCTCCCTCGTCCTGCGAACCCACGCCGCTGCGCGTACGGGCACCGGGACGTTCCGGGAAAATAAGCAGGTTATCGCCCTCTTCCAGAGCCGAGATGCTGTCGGTAAAGGTCTTCAACAGATCACGAGAGGTTCCCCGAACCACCGGAATGGGATAGAAAGCGCTCATCAGGGTGCTGACAATGGCCGCCGCCTGGCTGATGATCCACATCCCCAGACGCTTGCCCGTGACTTTGAGGAAGCCCGGGAACGACCAGGCGATCTCTTCCGTGGCCGATTGACGGGAGAGCATGACGTCGTGTATCCAGGGCCGGAAATAGGTGGGCAGATAAATGGTTGCCGCCACCGGCCCGTACATGAAACCGTGGTTGCATACGAAGACCGACGGGTACTCGTCCTTGCGAAGCTTCTCCAGACCGGAAACCCGAAGCCGGAGGAAGGGGCGCAGGAAGAAGCACACCAAGCGAGCCGATGCACGGATGCGGTATTTCCGGACCAACATCTTCTGCAAACTCTCCCGGACACGCTCCTTGCGGGTGCGGCTGTCGATAAACAGCATCAGTTTTTCGCGGTTGCGTTTATCCAGCGGATGCACCAGGGCAAAGACCAAGGCCACCAGCATAAAGCCGACCGGCAACAGAAGGAGGGCGTTTTCCGGCCAGGAAAGGTGCCCGCCCGGCTCGATGTCCGGCGGCAGGAAGGTTCCCAGGGCCACGATCACCAGCATGATAGAGGACGAAACGATATAGGCCACCGTGGATGAGATGATGTTGCTCACCTTCAGTTCTTTTACGCCCAGATCATCCGTCACTTCCCCGATGGCCGCGAAATCCCGTTGGAATCGCCGGACAGATGCCGTCAGAAGGGCCACGCCGCTCCCCCAGACCGTCGCCCACAGGAAAACGCCCTGCGGTGTCCGCGTCCGGGACACGAACAGGAAGCCCACCACCCAAAAAACGGCACCCAGGATAAACCCGGAAAGTCCGGTGGTCCAGCGCTGGCGGCGGATCAGGTAGGTCCCCACTTCCAGGATAACATTCACGAATGCCAGCCAAACCACCATATAAAGATAGATCCGATAGGAAAAGTCCGGCCCGAAAATCAGTACGCCCAACAGGAAACACATCATCACGCCCAAATCCATGGCAATGGTGGCGTAGAGGTTCATGTTGGTGAAAATCTGGTACGAGGATACCTGCTCGAAGCGGTTTTCCAGCGGACCGCGCAGGATTCGGTCTGGGAAAACGAGGCGGATAATGCCCGTGAGCACCGTCAAGCCGGCCAGTAGACAGAATTCTTCCTGCGATGCCACCCGCCAAAACAGGACAAGGCAAAGGGTATTGAACAAGATCTGTACCAGGATCAGGAAAAACCACAGGCGCACCTTCCCCACAGTCTTGTCATACAGGGCCATGGAGCACAGGGCGTCCCGCATGATGATCAGCATCACCGTCAGGGATGCCAGGCCGGCCGCGGGAGCATCGGCCACATACGGGTAGAGGAAGGCCAGGGACAAGCCTGCCGCCGCCTCAAGCGACAAGAGCAAGGTCGAGGTGTAGTTGGCTCCGTCGGCGTGGCGTAGCTTGGAGATATTGCAGAAAAGATAGGTCTTTAGGATATCTGCAAAAAGGAAGACGGCCGCCCCGAAAAAGGGGTTCCCGGTAAAGGCATGCCCGACGGCCATCGCCAAAAGGAGTTCAAGGAAGCTGCGCATGGGTCTTTATCGGAAAAAACGGGCAATCCAATCCTGGTCGATCTGGGCAAAACCCTTGTCGGGATGCACGGCGGGATTGCGCTGCAAAATGCCCCGGCAGTCTTCATAGACATGGAAACCCGTGCGGGCGCCATGCATCTGACCGTCCTTGGGATAGGAAAACAGCAGTTCGTTGTCGGCTCCGTCCAGGCGGAGGAACTTCAGGGCGATATCGGCCAGCGAACGGTCTTTTTCGGCCAGTTCCATGCGGGTAACATATTTACACATCTCCATCACGGTATCCTCCAGGCCGGCATCGAACAGGTTTACCTTCTCAATCAGTGACCCCACATCCTTCACCCGCCGCAGGGTATAGCCGTCCAGGCTGTCCAGCGTGGCGGCGACGGAAGCCGTCTCGGGAACGGGTCCGTCCGGGAGGAGCCAGATCATCAGCCGCTCCTGCGGATCGTGATACAGGCAGGCATACCGGGCCAGGTTGGCCGTTCCGCAATGCGGGCATTCCCACACGAACAGGGAACCGTCCTTTACGGAGGCCTTCAGCGCGGGTTCCTGCATCGCATTGATGCTGGAATGGAGGGTGATTTCGTGCAGTTCCCCGCAGTGGGAACAACGCATCTGGGCTTTACCGGTCATGCTTTTCTCCGTTTTTGCGGGTGCCGCGGCTGTCGATCCAGACCCACAGCCGGTACATCAGCCAGCCCCAGGCCAGAAACAGCACCACGTGCACCCAATAGGGAACCGAGGTTTGATAAACATCGTCCGGAATCACTTTTTCATAATCCGGGATATCGGTATAGTAATAGGCTCCCGCCCCGAAATCCAGCCCGTCGGCCAGACCCAGCCGGGCCGCCATGATATAGAGGGCGCACAATATGACAATGACCACCGTCGCGATGGTCACTGCCTTGTATATGCGTCCGGCGTTCATCTTTATTTGAAGAGATCCAATGACGGGATGTCAAAGACCACGCCGCTCAACAGGAACCAAACCGCGAAGAGGGTAAGGGCAATGTTGAACACCTGACCGATGATGTACAGCCACAGGACCTTGCCACCCTTAAGGGCCGCGCCCAGCTCCTTGAAATTGGTGTCCAGGCCGATGCTGGTAAACGCCAGCACGAAGGCCCAGTTCTTATACTGGTCCAGCACACCATTGATGGCTTTCACCGTTGCGCCGTCCGTATTGGGAAGGACGATGAAAGAGGCCACCAGCGAGGCTACGAAAAAGCCAATGATGAACTTCGGGAAGCGCCGCCAGATCTCCGAGGCCCCCACCTTGCTGGCACCGCTGTTCTCTACCCTTGTGGCAAAGAAAACGGCCACGAAGAAGGCGATGAAACCGATCAGGATGTTCTGGATAGACTTCACCAGCACGGCGGCCTGTTCGGCTTCGGGACCCAGCGCGTTGCCAGCCAGGACCACGGCACCCGTGGAATCAACCGTACCGCCGATCAACGCACCGCCCATCAGCTGGGACATGCCCGACCAGCGGATGATCATCGGCTCGAACACCATCATCAAAATGGTAAAGATGATGGAAATGGAGATGGCGATGGAAAGGTCATTCTTTTTGGCACCGGAGGCGGCTCCCGTTGCGATGGCGGCGGAAGTACCGCACACGCTCGTGGCCGCAGACAGGGTGATGACCAGGGGTTTATTTTCGATCTTAAACACCTTCGTACCCAGCCACCACATGAAGAGGATCACAATGGGCGTCACGACCCAGGCGATGCCCAGGCCATAAAGACCAAATTTGGCGATGTTCGAAAACAGCACCGAGAAACCCATGATGACCAGGCCGGTCTTGATATAGAATTCGGTCCGGATAGCGGGCTTCAGCCAGTCGGGAACCCCTACTGTATTGGAGATGAGCAGGCCCACGATCAAGGCCCAGAAAGCCCATTCCAGATAACGGTTCAGGGTGAATTCCGCACTGATGAGACGCACCACGATGGCCAGCACAAAGAGTACGACAAAGGCGGGCAGGAACTCCCGAACCTTACCGCCCTGCAGTTTCACACCGGCCGTAAACAGGATGCCCAGCACCAGGAAGGTGCGCAGCAATTTAATCCAAAAAGCAGCGTTCAGCTGTGCCAGGAGGGACTTTTTCTCCGGAACATTCTCCCAAAGATGCCAGGTGGAGAACTTGGCGGCGGCGAAATCGAACGCGCCCGTCAAGACCGCCACGCAACCGAGGGCAATCACGATAAAGCCGATCCAAACGGCCAGCCAGTCCTCTTTTTTCCACAGGTCTGAAAGATTGGACTTACTCATTTTATTTACTGGAATTAACGGGTTTACTGGATTTTGCGGGCACCATCGCTGATGACCACATCATACACCTTCGGTTCGTGACCGAAACGGGCAGCAAACTGTTCCTTCGCCGCAGCGATGAACGGTTCATACAGTTCCTCCTTCACCAGGTTGATGGTGCAGCCGCCGAAGCCGCCGCCCATGACACGCGAACCCGTCACATCCATCTTGCGGGCCAGCTTGTTCAGGAAATCCAGTTCCTCGCAGCTTACCTCGTACAACTTGCTCATGCCGAAATGGGTCTGATACATCATCTCACCCACGGTCTCGTAGTCTCCGCGCTCGAGGGCATCGCTGACATCCAGCACACGCTGAACCTCGCCGATAACGTACTCCGCCCGCAGGAAATCCTCCTCAGGAATCTCCTCGCGGACCTCGTCCAGCCACTGGCGCTTTGCATCGCTCAGAAATTCAACTTCGGGATGATATTTGCGGATAGCCGCCGCTGCGTTTTCACAGGAAGCGCGGCGCTTGTTGTAGGCGCTCGATGCCAGTTCGTGCTTGACGCAGGAATCAATCAGCACCAGCTTGTACCCCTGCGGATTGAAGGGGAAGTATTTGTACTCCAGCGTCTTGCAGTTGAGACGGATCAGGCTGCCGGCCTTGCCGAACAGGGAGGCGAACTGGTCCATGATGCCACACTTGACCCCGCAGTAGTTGTGTTCCGTGGCCTGGCCGATCTTGGCCAGCTCGAACTTGTCGATACCGTTGTTGAACAGGTTGTTCAAGGCAAAAGCGAAAGTGCTTTCCAGGGCTGCAGAAGAGGAGAGGCCGGCGCCCAGCGGGACGTCACCCGCGAAAACCGTGCTGAAACCATGCACCTTGCCACCGCGCTTGATCATCTCCCGGCACACCCCGAACAGATAGCGGGCCCAGCTCTGGTTGGGCTTGTCTTCCTCGTTCAGGCCAAATTCGCAATACTCGTCATGATGCATCGAATATGCCTGGACCTTCTCCGTTCCGTTCACCATGATTTCCGCCATAATACCCTTATCGATGGCTCCCGGGAACACATAGCCACCATTGTAGTCCGTGTGCTCGCCAATCAGATTCACGCGTCCGGCCGATGCGAAAATGGCACCGTCCTGTCCGAACAGGGTCCGGAATTGTTCCTGGATTTTTTCTTTCATTTCCATATTGAAACTCTTTTTATGCGTTTTAATCACGATCATTTTACAAATATAATCATTTCAATCTATTTTCCATACCCCTGTCCGCAAAAAGAAACGCCTCCTTGTTGGACCTGGTCCAGCGCAAGGGAGGGGTAGCAGAGGCGGAGGTGGATGGGCCGGTGATCGGAAACGCCGCCGTTGTAGCGGGGGCCGATGTAGGTGCGGCGGGGTTTCTCGCCGCTGTGGGTTTTGTCGCGCTCGGTCAGAAAGGGAGGATGGAGGATGGTCATCCGTGCGGCGGAGCCAGGAGAAGCGAGACCAGAAGAAGCAGGAGCGGGAACGTTGGAAAGAAAGAAAAGGTCGATCAGCTCCCAGCGCCCGTTGAAGCGGATGGTGCCCTGGCCGCGTGCCGCCAGCGGGAGCGCCAGGTTCTCCAGGGCATCCAAGCGCTGAAACAGCGGAGCATCGGCCGTGTCGTTGAAATCGCCCGTGGCGACAATCCGGCTCCAGCCGGCAGCCCGGAGGGAATCGCAGAGCTCGCGGAGACGGTCCACCGCCGACTCGCGCCGCCATGCCGATGATGAACCCCCGTACTTCGACGGATGGTGGTTCACCAGAATCGCCCATCGGTCGACCGCGGGAGCCGGGGCGGCGCGGCGTTGCAGCTGCACCAGCAGGATGTCCCGCGTGGGAAGGACGGCCCCATCCGGCCCGAAAACGTGACACGCACGGGTGCAGACGGTATCCCATCGGTCGGTTCGCCACAGGAGTCCCACATCGATCCCGCGATGGTCGGGCGATTCGTAATGGGCGATCCCCCACGGCTGCTTGCGAAGGGCGGTCTCCCGAAGCAACTGCTTCAGAACGAACCGATTCTCCACCTCGGCCACGGCCACAACATCGGGCATGCGACCCGTTTGACCGGCCGTCCACAACAGGGTCTTTGCCACCGCGTTACACTTTGTCAGAAAGCGCTTTTTTGTCCAATGCCGCAGTCCCCTTCCCGAGAACTCCGCATCCGATTCGCTCGTTCCCTGATCCCGGTAATCAAAAAAATTCTCCAGGTTCCAGAACAGCACATCCAGCGTATCCGCCTGGTGCGCCGCCATGGCCGGAGCCCCCGACAGCAGGCCGGCCAGCATCCATCCAGCAATTTTCTTTTTCATCCAGCAAAGTTCGGGAGGATTATCCGTGTAAACCAATTTTACACGGCTATTTGCAAAAAAAGGCCGGGGAACGGCATCCAGGCGCATTTTTATATTCAAGAAATCTGGCTTTTTTTCATATATTTGCGGGGATAAATACAAAAGACCATGAAAGCCATGCATTCTTTCCCAATAAAGGCTGTCGCCATCCTCTTTTCGGCGTTCCTCCTTCCGGCAAACCTACTCGCCCAGGCGCGGAAGGACACCCTCTATACGCGGGACAACCAGGCGGTGGGGGTTAACATCGACGACATCCGCCAAGATGCCATCAACCACTCCTACAAAGCCACCTTTAAGAGTTGGATTGAATTGAACAACAAGGAGTTGAACCAAATCAACCTAAGTTTTGTCCGCGAGATTGTCTTCAAGGACGGTTTCCGGGTTCCCGTCGAAAACGGCGTCCCCGTCCCAAACGATGTCCTTCAGGCTCCCACCAAGGTCGGGCGATTCGGAAAGATCTACGCAGAAGGCATTTTCCCGCTCACGGAAGACCAGAGCCGGACCTATCTGGGCGCACCCGTATATGAATGCGTCTTTGTCCCGGCCCGCAAAACCTTCACCCTTTCCGCCTGGCAAGGGGGCGTGGGGCTGGTTATGGTCCTGGGCGGCATGCTCGGCGACGACACCTTCTCCGATTGGGAGGATGTCAAAGTGGACGATAAAAAAGTGGGCTATCTCGAATACGGCTATCGAAATCCCTACATGACCGGCCTGAAAGCCTTCGGTGTGGGAACCTTGATTTCCGCCGGAGCGAACATGGTTTCCTCCGCGCTCTTCGTCCGCTATATCGGCTCGCATGCCGGACAAATCAACCTCCCCTCCATCGGACGGAGCAAGTTCCGGGTGGGCTGCGGACTGGCCCTGACCGGAGCGGGACTGGCCCTGACGGGTTACGGAATTGCCCGGATGAACCAGGGGAAGCACTGGAAACAGGAATGGCGGTTCAATCCCGAAAGGCTGCACGACGACCTCGTCTTCGAAGAGGGGAACAAGCCTGGAAATGAATGGCTTTGGGTGGCCGCCGGCGCCCTGGTCGCCAACCTGGGTATCTGCCAGTTTACCTACGGCTTCCAATCCCTCAAAGGGCATCATCGCCTGAAAGAAGCCGGCCTGGACCGCCTGTCGCTCCATTACGGTGCCACCCCGGAAGGCCTCGGCCTGTGCCTGGTCTTTTAGGTAATTCTAAAAAGAATGAGTAACTTTGCCAAAATACGCAAAGATAGAATCAGTTTAGTATGAGTTTAAAGTGCGGGATTGTGGGACTGCCGAATGTGGGCAAGTCGACCCTTTTCAACTGCGTGAGCTCGGGCAAGGCCCAGAGCGCCAATTTCCCTTTCTGTACCATCGAGCCGAACCTGGGTTCCACCAACGTGCCCGATAAACGGCTGGAAGTGCTGGCCGAGATGTGCCAGCCCAAGAGCGTCGTGCCCGCCACGGTCGATATCGTGGATATCGCCGGTCTGGTAAAGGGCGCCAGCAAGGGGGAAGGCTTGGGCAACCAGTTCCTGGCCAACATCCGCGAAACCGATGCCATCCTGCACGTGCTCCGCTGTTTTGACGATGGCAACGTGGTCCACGTGGACGGCAGTGTGGATCCGGTCCGCGACAAGGAAGTGGTGGATACGGAACTGCAAATCAAGGATTTGGAGATGATCGAAGCCCGCATCGCAAAGGTGCAGAAACAGGCCACGACCGGCGGCGATAAGGAAGCCAAGAAACTCCTGGAGCTGCTGCTCCGTTACAAGGCCGCCCTCGACCAGGGCAAGAACTGCCGCAGCGTGGAGCTCCTGAATCCCGACGAGGAGCAGATGGCCAAGGAGCTTTACCTGCTCACCAACAAACCGGTCATGTATGTCTGCAACGTGGATGACGCTTCGGCCGCCAAGGGCAATGCCTATGTGGAGGCCGTACGCGAGGCCGTACGCGAGGAGAACGCGGAGATCCTGGTCATCGCCGCCAAGACAGAATCGGAAATCGCTGAAATAGAGGACTATGAAGACCGCAAGATGTTCCTCGAAGAACTGGGACTGGAGGATTCCGGCGTGGTGCGCCTGATCCAAAGCGCCTATCACCTGCTGGGTCTTCAGACCTTCTTCACCGCCGGCGCCGACGAATGCCGTGCCTGGACGATCCGCAAAGGGGACAAGGCTCCCAAGGCGGCCGGCGTTATTCATACCGATTTTGAACGGGGCTTCATTCGCGCGGAAGTGATTAAATATGAGGACTTTGTCCATTACAAAACCGAAGCCGCCGTACGGGCGGCCGGAAAGATGGGCATCGAAGGCAAGGACTATGTGGTCCAGGACGGAGACATCATGCATTTCCTTTTCAATGTCTAGGCAGACATGTCCCGGCGGGTTCTCATCATCACGTACTACTGGCCGCCCTGTGGCGGTTCGGGCGTTCAGCGCTGGGTGAAATTCGCCAAATATCTCCCGGCGGCCGGATGGCAGCCCGTCATCTATACCCCGGAAAACCCTGAATATCAAGGAATTGACCATTCTCTCGAGGAAGAAATCCCCCCGGAGGCGGAAATCGTCAAACGGCCGATTATCGAACCGTACGGTATCTACCGGAAATTGATGGGTCACGGGAGCACGACCGATATGAAAGTGCTCACCTCCACCGAGGACGAGACCCCCGGCGGGAAAAGCTGGAAACAGCGGCTCTCCCTCTGGGTCCGCAGCAATCTGTTTGTACCCGATCCGCGCGTGGGCTGGGTGCGGCCATCGGTCCGATTCCTGAAAAAATACCTGCGGGAACATCCTGTGGATGTGATCGTTACCACCAGTCCTCCGCAATCGCTGCACCTCATTGGCGAACGCTTGCACCGCGAACTCGGCATCCCCTGGATTCCGGATTTCCGCGACCCGTGGACCCAGATGTACTGGTTCAAGCGGATGCCCTTCCTGCCCTGCGTGGAACGGCGGCATCATCGGCTGGAGCAGCGCGTGCTGGACAACGCATCGGCCGTGCTCACGGTCACGCCGCTGATGCAGGAGGCTTATGCCGCGCGGACGCATACGCCCGTAGCCATGATTACCAACGGCTACGATGCCGAAGATTTTGCCCAGACGGTTCAGTCTGACGGCTTTTTCAACCTGGTTCATACCGGTCTTTTCCCGGTGGATGGCAATCCGCACGCCCTATGGAAGGTGCTGGCCGAAAAGTGCGCTGCAGACCCGGTATTCGCGGCCCGGCTGCGCATCCGCCTGGCTGGCAAGACCGACCGGAACATCTATGCATCCCTGCATGCCGCCGGACTGGACGGCAACGTGGTAGACTGCGGTTATCTGGACCATCGTGCAACGGTCCGGGAGCAACTGGGCGCCTCCGTGCTGCTGCTCCCCTTGCGCAACGATCCGGACTATGCGCTCATCCTGCCGGGCAAGTTGTTCGAATACCTGGCCGCTGGTCATCCCGTACTGGGAATCGGAGCCCCCGACGGAGCCATGGCGCGCGTTTTGGCCGATACCGGCGCCGGCTCCTGCTGCGCCTTTGACGACGAGGCCGGCATCCGCACCTTCCTGGACGCGGCCTGGGCGCGGTTTGCCGCCGGCGTAGCGCACGCAGCGAATGACGCCGGGGTACCCTCCGGTTCGTTCGCTGAAACGAGGGGATATGCTCTCTCGCCGGAGGGTACCCCGGCGGCCACTCCCGGAGCGGTGGAGCAGTATGAGCGACAGGCATTGACGCGCCGGCTGGCCGAACTGCTGGAGAGCGTAATTCGCAAATAAAACATCATTAATAGATTACACATTACGGCTACGATATGAAAAAACAGATACTTGGATTCGTGGGGGCGATAGCCCTGTTTCTGGTTCTGGCATACGGCTTCGTGCCGCAGGTCCTGTCCGGCAAAATCGTAAACCAGAGCGATATTTCCGGCTATATCGGCATGTCGCACGAGATGACGGAGTGGAACAAAGCACATCCCGATGACCCGACGGCCTGGACGGACGCCATGTTCGGCGGCATGCCCACGACCTCCATCAGCGCCCCGCGCCAGGGTGACTGGACGCAGCAGATCTATGATTTCCTGCTCACGGGCAAACGACCGGCCACCTATCTGTTCATTTCGCTGCTGGGCGCCTTCCTGCTCATGCTGAGCCTGGGAATCGAGGGCATCCTGGCCCTGGGCGGAGCGGTGGCGGTGACCTTCTGTTCCTATAATATCCAGATTATCCAGGTGGGCCACAACACCAAGATGCAGGCCATCGCCTTCCTGCCGTGGGTGCTGGCCGCCCTGATCTATACCTATCGGGCCGCACTGGAAGAAAAAAGCCGTTTGCAACAGGAAAAATCCCGCAGCTGGTTGTGGAAAACCCTGCTGGGAGCCGCCCTGTTCGGGTTTGCCTTGAGTTTCCAGATCAAAGCGAACCATCAGCAAATCACGTATTACCTGGCGCTGATGATCCTGCTGCTGGCCGTGGTGCTGCTGGTTTGGATCCTGTCCGATGGCGACCGCCGCAAGCGGCTGACCGGACGGTTCTTCGCCGCATCGGCCCTGCTGCTGGTGGTCGGCTGCATCGGCATCGGCACGAATACCATCAAACTGGCTCCGCTGTATGATTACACGCAGTACACGATGCGCGGCGGTTCGGAACTGAACGGGGGGAACGGCGGCGACAAGGCGGCTGTGAACCCGACCGGCAAAGGCGGTCTGGACCTGGAATACGCCACGGCCTGGTCCTACGGTTGGGAAGAACTGCCCAACCTAATGATTCCGAATTTCAACGGAGGGTCCTCGGCGGGCGCTGTAAACCCTGCAAAATCAGAGACATACGCCCTTCTTAAGCAAGCCGGGCAGCCCAACTTGACCGAGATTGCCCAACACCTCCCGCTCTACTGGGGCCCGCAGCCCTTTACGGCCGGTCCCATGTATATGGGCGCCATTTCCGTCTTCCTGTTCCTGCTGGGCCTGCTGCTCTATGAAGGCAAGGAAAAATGGTGGCTGCTGGCCGTCACCGTGCTGGCCGTGCTCCTGGCCCTGGGCAACCACCTGATGGGCTTCACGCGCTTCATGTTCCAATACGCGCCCCTGTACAACAAATTCCGCACGGTGTCTATGGCGCTGATACTCTTGCAGTTCACCCTGCCGATGCTGGGCTTCCTGGTGCTGGACCGCATCCTGAGGAACACCTATGACCGCAAGGCCGTTTTCCAAAAGACCCTCTGGGCATTCGCCATCACGGGCGGATTCTGCCTGCTATGCTGGCTGATGCCGGGTCTCGCAGGCGATTTCTCGGCCGCGTCCGACGCCGGACAACCCGAGGTGCTGGCCGATGCGCTCGCCGCCGACCGCCGGATGCTGCTGCGTTCCGACGCCCTCACTTCCTTCCTGCTCATCGGAGCCGCTACCGTGCTGATTCTCTGGTCGATGGCTTCTTCCTCCGACACCTCCGGAAAGGGCCGTTCCCGGTCCGGCATCGCCGCCACGGGCATCTGCGCGCTCATTCTCCTCAACCTCTTTGTAGTAGGAAAACGCTATCTGAAAGCCGACGATTTTACGACACCGCGCGATTTTACCCGCCAGTTCACCGCCCGCACGGTAGACAAACAGATCCTGGAAGATCCCGATCCCTCGTACCGCGTCCTGGACCTGACGGTGGACGTGTTCAACGACTCACACCCGTCCTACCACCACAAAAACATCGGCGGATACTCCCCCGCCAAATTGCAGCGGTACCAAGACCTCATCGACCGGTATCTCGTGACCGAGATCAACGGACTGTACAAGTCGATGGACGGGGTGCAGACCATCGCAGAACTGGAAGAGCGGCTGCCGGACCTGCCGGTGCTGTCCATGCTCAACCTGAAATACCTGATCCTGGGACCGGAAAACGCCCCGGCGCGGTATCCGTACGGGAACGGCTCTGCCTGGTTCGTGGACACCCTGGTCACGGTGGCTTCGCCCGATGACGAAATTGCCGCCCTGGGACGTTACGATCTGCGCACCACCGCCATCCTCGGGCCCGATTTTGCCGAGACGGTCCCCGCAAAGACCGCTTCCGATGAAAATGACGGCATCGAGATGCTCTCCTATGCGCCGAACGAGCTGCATTACCGGTACCGCGCGGCGAACGACCGCATGGCCGTTTTCAGTGAAGTCTGGTATCCGGGATGGAAACTCTCCATCCTACCGGAAGTGAAAGGTGCTCAGCAACAAGAACTTCCGCTACTGCGGGCCAACTGGATCCTGCGCGCGGCCCAGCTTCCCGCCGGCGAGGGCGAACTCGTCCTCCGCTTTGAGCCGGAAGTCTATGCCGTCAGCAAGAACGTCTCCCGTGCCAGCTCCATCGTCCTCATCCTCCTCACCCTCCTCGCCGCCGCCGGCTGCTTATACAACAAGGTCGTGTCTCCAAATTTGGACGCCATTTGATATCGGATTTGGACCCCCCATCCGCCCCGTCTTCACCCTGCAATAAAAAATAGCCCCTAACCTCTGGCGGCGGTGCGGAAGGCGCTCGGGGACATGCCGTAGTGCTGCTGGAACAGGCGATAGAAGGTGCTGCGGGAAGCAAAGCCGGCGTCTTCCCCCACGGCCGACACGGAAAGGTCGGACTCCTGTGACAGGGCTTCCGCGGCCCAGCGTAGCCTGAGGTGGTTCACAAAGTCTCCCAGGGTTTGCCCTGCGCAGGACTTCACGGCATCGGCCAGGTAAGTGCGGTTGGTGCCCAGCCTGGCGGCCAGGGTGTCGCGGGAAAGATCCGGGTCCTTGAAGAGCTCCTCCTGCTGCATCAGCGAGAGCAGGCCGGCATAGAGTTTTTCTTCGGCCGACAAGTCCTTGGTGGCGCTCTCTTCCACGAGCACCTGTTCGGCCTGTTCTTCCGCATGGAAGCTCTCCAATTGCGCCTGGAACAGGGCGCGGTTTTTCCTTCGGAGCGCACGCGCATACAGCAGGATGGCGGCCAGCAGGGCCACCAGAAGGCCCACCACCGCCGTAAGGGCGGTATTTCGCTGCCTGGCGGCCTTGTTTTCCAGTTTGAGTTCCTGCAGCTGGAACTGCTTGGTGAGGGCGTTAAGCTGCTCGTTGGTGCGGTGCACCTGGGCCGAATCGCTCTCGGCCGCATAGAGGCGGTAACTGGCAACGGCCTGGGCCAGATCTCCGTTGTCGGTCTGGAAGTCGGCCAGGGCCTGGCGGAACTGGGCCGCCTTCAGGTAGTTTCCCAGGCGGAGGTTTCTTTGGATAAGCGTGTCCAGATGGGCGTAGGCGGCCTGTTTGTTGCCTACGGCCTGCTCATACTGCGCCACGGCGGTGAGGACCAGTTCGTCCTGGCTGCGGTCGTTCAGAAGGGCGTGGTAGCGGAGCAGGGTGTCCTTGAGGGCGGCGGCTTCTCTCATCCTGCCCAGCCGCTGCATCAGCACAAAGCGATAGCGGCTTTGCTTGAAACGGCTGGCGGTCTGGGGCTTGCCGCTTTTTTTCTCTATCTGCTCCAGCAGGGTTTGGGTGGAGTCGTTGATGTCCAAACCGTCCTCCAGGGCATTCAGGTTCATGGAAACGGCCTGCAGATTGAAGCCGGCCCGGAGAGCCCGGTTGTTTTCCCCCAGGGCCTGTAACTGCTTGAAAGCACGCCGATAATGGGGACCGGCCTCGGCCGGCTGGCGGTTCCCCAGATAAAACTGGCCGAAGCAGAACTCCGTGACGGCGGTGCCGATGGGGCTGCCTTCTGCATCGGAGGACATCTGCTGAAGGGTGGCCATAGCTTCATCGAAGCGGCCCATCACCTGCAAACGGTCCAGCAGGGTGGCGTAGGCGTTGAAGAGCTCGCGTTCGTTCTGGTTTTCTTTGTGATACTGCACCAGGTCCCTGCAGGCTTTCAGGAAACCTTCCTGGTCCCCGGCATTATACAGCTCCGCCAAGTGGGCACGACGGGCGGAATCGGCCTGCCGGGCGGTCTGTGCGGGCGTTGCCGCCCATAAAAAAAGAATGAGTACAAATGCAAGCATTCACAAATGTACTCATTATTTTGGAATTGCGGGCCGAAACTACCAAAAGATCTCTTCGTTAAACCCGTTGAAGTTGGGATCCTCCCCGCTGACGGCAATCATGCCTTCCGGTTTAAGCGCTATCACAATGCCTTCCGGGGCAACATAACGTTGTTTTTCCATGGCTAGTAGGTAATTTCGGGATTGAAGGTATTCAGGATGGGATCTGTGGGACCGGCCATGGCACGGACGGCGAGTGCTTCCGTGGGTTCGGCGAAGATAATCGCCAGCTTGTCTACGGGGTCGCCGGACTCCACCTGGACGCAAAATGCAGTTGTTTCGTCTTTAAGGGTGGATGTCCAGTAACATCCATTCTGCAGTAAGATGTACTTTCCATCCTTGTCCACGCCCAGCATGCCCTTAATCCCGCGGTCCACGACGATGGGCGTCCAGGTGAGTCCGTTTATGAGAGCCAACCATTCGGCCCTGGACGGAATCTTCTCACCAAGGGCGTTTGCCGTTTGGAAATTGAACGTGGTCAGGTATTCGCTCGCGGCGGGCACATAGTCGCCGTAATTTTTGATTTTCCAAGCGCCCAGAGAGCCGGATGCGCCGGAAAGTTCTACGGCGCTGTTGCTGCCGCGAACCGGCATCCAGCGCGGGCTGTCGTTTGAGGGCAGGAGAACGGCGTCGTGGCTGACAAGCGGGTTGAGGGGATTGACGTACAAGTCTTTTGTTTCTACCGGCTTCATCGTTCCATGGTATTCCCAAAAGGTTCTGCGAAGGTAGTATCTGTTTCCGTATGTGTTCTGGTAGTCTTCTTCACCAACCAGGCAGCCGGAAAAGAGAAAGCCGCCTTTATAAGCATTGGCACTCATTTCATAACCGGCATAGTCGGGGTCACCCATCCTGTAATCTCGTTCAATCGCCAGCCCTGTAGCACTAATTGCATTGATGCCGCAAGGCGTCACTGCCGGGCAGGAGAGCGTGTATTCATCATTTCCAGCCAATTTTGTAGCGGCATCCGGATCCTTGACATAAAACTGGACAAACCCTTCCGGAATGGTCATATTAAACGCTCCGGATACTTTATTATTGGTCACCACATAGTGGAGTGTACCTGTAAGCCAATAGGAACATTTTGCGTAGTAATTGTCATTATCAATAAAAAAGCGTGGTTCGGAAGATCCGCCGCTGGATATCTTACTGTCGCTTCCGAAGGGGAGATACAGGGCCCGCATCAGACCTTCATTGCCATTGGAAAGGCCGATGGCGCCTTCCGTATCCCCGTTCATCTCCACGGTAGTCCAGGCGGTACCGTCGTAACGCATCTGCAGGTGCTTGGGCGCCTCCACGCCTTCGAAGAAGACAAAGATTACATCGCCCGCCTCCCAGCCGGTCTTGATGGCCTTGGTGGCCGGGGCGTCGCCGGAGTAGTTGGCCGTAAGTTCAAAAACAATCTTCGGCTGAGCTTGGGGTTGAGGTTCGGGGGAATTACTCTCTTTCTGGCAGGACACCAGGGCGGCAAGGGCCGCGAGTGCAAGCGCAAAAATCTTTTTCATATCCATTTTTGTTTTGATTGGTTTTCCTGCTGCAAAGATGAAACAAAAAGCGCCGATGTTTATGTCACCTGCGCAAAACTTTGTGTCATCTGTGCAAAATCGGCCCCCCGTGCCCCCCTTTTGTGCACAGACTGCCGATAGAAAGCGAAGCGAGGGCCTGCGTGTGTTTGCAGGCCCTCGCGGGTGTTCCGGAGCGGGAAATGGATTGGAAACGCCCGGGGATCAGAGATTCGTTACGCTCCAGCCGGAAGGAATGCTGCCGGCGGGCCAGGTGACGCCGCTTTTCTTGCTGAAGGTGCCGGTGGCATAGGTGTTCTCCAGCCAGTCGTCCACGTTACCTTCTATCGCTGGTTCCACCCCGTAGTCGCTCAGGACGGGGTTGGTGGCCATGCACCTTACCGTCCGCAGCGAAGTGCAGTCGCGGAACATGTAGCTGTAGCAGCCGTTTTTCAGGGTGGCGGCCGGAAGGTCGGGAGCGGTCACTATCGAGGAGCAGCTGTCGAACATGTTGCCGTAACACCACTCTGCAAGGGAGGTGGCGGGAAGGGAGGGTGCATTCACCAGCGAAGAACAGCCGGCGAACATCCCCATGTAGCAGCCGGTAGCGAGGGTGGTGGCAGGAAGCGTGGGCGCTTCGGTAAGGGCTGTACAGCCACCAAACATACCGGCGTAGCATCCTTCAGCCAAACTGGTAGCGGGAAGCTCGGGAGCACGCACCAGTCCGGTGCAACGCGCGAACATATCTGCCATGGCATATTCTCCGACGGCCGAAGCCCCCATGGTGAGCGCCAGGTCCGGATGGCTCCGGAGGCCGGTGTCATCGGCGAACAGGCCGTTGAAGGCCCAGGCGGGAATGCTGCTCACGTTGGGGTAATCGCTCTTGTTCAGGAGGCTGCGGATGTCACCATACACGTAGTGCGCGGCCGTGGAGCTGATGTTGGTATTGTTGTATGTGGCGCCGCCCGTTCCGCCGTAGCAGGCGTTGTCGCCCCAGAGGCGAATCTTGTCGCCCGCGGTCATCTGAATACTGATGGTGGTAAGGCTGGTGGTAGTGGCCGATGCCATGGAGATATCTTTGCCCCAGGTGATAGAAAGGCCCTGCGGGTTTGTGATGGTGAGGGTACCGTCCTCGACGGCCTCCACGGTGAGGGGCACCGGATTGTCATAGGTCCAGCCGGTGGGGATGCCGCTTTCGCCGATGGGCCAGGAAGCGTCGGGGTCTTTGATGAAGATACCGGTGGAGGGAACGCCGCCAACCCAATAGCGGGTTGCGCCGGAAACCCCCAAATTGCCCTTGGCATAGCAGGTGATTTGTTTGAGATTGGTGCACCATTGGAACATACCCCTGTAGGCATCATTGCCAGGATACTGCGCAGGAAGAACAGGGGAAGCTTCCAGTGACGTACACTCCTCAAACATTCGGAAGTAACAGGCCGCAGGAACCGTCGTGGCCGGAAGAACGGACGGCCCTCTGCGAAGAGAAGGGCAATAATAGAACATCAATCCATACGGCTGATTATTCTCCGTCGTATCGTAAGGGCCTCCCGTAAAAGTCGCTGCCGGAAGTTCGGGCGCCACAGTCATATTGGTACAATACGCGAACATCATTCTGTATGCTCCCTTACCCACCGACGTGGCCGGAAGTTCAATGGTTTTGACCGGATGATTGAGAAGATGGGGACGGGCGTGTTCATTTTCGTTCCACCCGCTGAACAGCCTGGTAAAAGCCCAGTCTTTGGCCGTGCGAACCCGGCTGTCTGACTCGGGCCTGCCATAATACTGCCAGTTCACCAGGCTCATCACGTTGCCATAGACATAGCAGTCGGAACTGAAAGAGATATTGGTGTAATTTTCCCAGCCGGTGGCATAGGTCTCGTTTTCACCGCCCAGAATCACCCGCTGCCCGGCCGTCACTGCAATCTCGATGGGGTTGTCCGAGGTGACTTTCGTGGTCATGTGGGTAAATCCATATCCTTCGGCGTTGTACATGATGCGCCGGTTCAGCGGGTTGAGGATGGTAATCGTGCCGGCCTCCCGCGCCTCGATGGTGAGGGGGGTCTCGATAGCCTTGTACTCGGCCATGCCGTTTACAAGGGCCTTGTAGTATTTGCCGGCTTTGAGGTTGGCCTTCCTGGTGGCTTCATAGATTATCCCGCTCTCGGTCTCGGCCATAAAGGTGTAGGTCAGTTTCTGGTCCAGGCCGGAATCCGGAAGGGCCACGTAAAACTCCGTGCCCGGGGTGTCCGGAATCACGGTCACCTCCCCCGCCATATAGGGCGCGGTGATGGTGAGTTTTCTGATGCCCTCGGAATTCACGCTGGCATAGCTGAAACTGAACTTGGTGATGCTCTGTGCGCTCTCAAACTCGGCCGAGGAACCGCCGTTTACATTTTCCAGGGTAAGTTCTCCGTACTCCGAATCCAGCGCCGTGACCGTCATGAAGGCAACGGCATAGTCAAAATTCTTGGCAATGTCGGCCACCGTGCCTTTCTGATTGGCGTAGCGGGTCGTTTCATCGGCAGGAAGTTTGGGGAAGAAAAGCGCCAGGGGATTGCCCACCTGGAAGCTGCCCGTGATTTCACCCCGGAGCGTTGTGGAAGAGCCGCCGACACCGACAGGCGACAGGGTGCCCACCTTCTCCAGGGCTTCTCCGTTATTGTCGATTCGATACACCTCCACATAGTCCGTCATGCTCCAGTAAAAGTCTATCCGGCTTTCGACGGAATTGTCCAGGGACTTGGTTTCGGCCGCATCGCCGTCCCAACCATCGGCCTCTGCCGCCTTGGTGGCATCGGCGGCATCGACCTTGGTGGCCTCCACGCTCACGGTCCATACTTTTTCAGAAGGATTTTCCTTCTCTACGGGCGCTTCCACTTCCGTTTTGGCGCAGGCGGCCAGCACAAGGGCCGCGGCAATCATCCAGTATCTTTTCATAGCTTAGTTCCCCCATTCGTCGGTTATCCAGTCCCCGTAACCGGGCTTGTTTGCGTTCAGGGACAACTGCAATACGACATTCTCCAGCCGCAGATCGATGGTTTGCACCTGAGGTGCTTCGTACGTTGTTTTCATATCTGTTTTGTTTATATTTTCTTCGGCAAAGGAACATCAAAAAGCGCAGAAGGATGTCCCACCTGCGCAAAACTTTGTTTCATCTGTGCAAAACCGGCCTCCCGAGTAGCAAACGGGGCCTTTTTGTGCACGTATAATAAAAAAACAATAACGGCTCCCTCCATGCTGGCGTCAACAAAAAAAGTGACCGGCGGCCGGGCGGCCGGGGTCACTCTTTTTCCGTGGAAAACAGTTTTTAGTCTTCTTCCTGCTCCTGGGCGGCGTATTCGGCCAGCAGTTTGGTCTGGACGTCGGCAGGAACCTGCTGATACTCGGCGAACTTCATGCTGAACGTAGCGCTACCGCCGGTGAGGGAGCTCAGGATGGTGGAGTAGCGGTAGAGCTCGGCAAGCGGCACGCGGGCGTGCAGCACGGTGAAGCCCTTGTCCATATCCTGGTTCATGATCATACCGCGACGGGTGTTCAGGTCACTCATGCAAGGTCCCACATACTCGTTCGGGGTGATGATGTCCACATTGTAGATAGGCTCCAGGATCTTCGGACCGGCATTGCGGAAAGCCTCCTTGAAGGCGTTGCGACCGGCGATGATAAAGGCGATTTCCTTGGAATCTACCGGGTGCATCTTACCATCATATACGTACACGCGGATGTCGCGGGCGTAGGAACCGGTAAGCGGGCCTTCCTCCATCTTGGACTTGATACCCTTGAGGATGGCCGGCATGAAGCTCAGGTCGATGGCTCCACCCACGACGCAGTTGTAGAACTCCAGCTTGCCGCCCCACTCGAGGTCGGAAATATCGCTCGTCTTGATGTTCAGGACCGTGTCCTTACCGTCAATCTTGAAGTTCTTCGGCGCCTCTTCGCCCTCGACATACGGGCAAACGAGGAGATGGACCTCACCGAACTGACCGGCACCACCGGACTGCTTCTTGTGACGGTACTGGGCCGTAGCCACCTTGGTAATGGTCTCGCGGTAAGGCACCTTCGGAGCGTATAGCTCGATGTTCAACTTGAACTCATTGTTCACTCTCCACTTCACATAGTTGATGTGCTGCTCGCCCATACCGGAAAGGATGGTCTGGCGCAGTTCCTTGGAATACTCCACGTGGATGGTGGCATCCTGGGAAGCAATCTTGTTCAGGGCGTCGCCCACCTTGGCTTCGTCATTCTTATCCACTGCCTTGACGGCGCAACGATACTTATAATCCGGGAAGACCATGTGGGTAATGGCCTCCTGGCCGTTCTGGGCAAGGGTTACATTCGTCTTGCCGGCCTTCAGCTTCATGACGCAACCAATGTCACCGGCGCTGATGGCGGAAACTTTCTCCTTCTTGGCACCCGCGACGGCATAAATGGCAGACAGGCGCTCGCCGTTGCCGGTTTCGGGATTTACCAGGTCGGCGCCCTCGTTCAGGGTACCGCTCATCACCTTGAAGTAGGAAACCTCTCCCAGGTGCTGCTCCACAGCCGTCTTGTAAATGAAGATGGAAACGGGGCCGTTCGGATTGCACACCACCTCGTTGCCGTCGATGGTCTTCTGGACGGTTCCTTCCGGAGTCGGGGCCACGTTGACCAGGAACTCCATCAGGCGGCGGACACCCACGTTGTTCTTCGCAGACACGCAGAACACCGGAATGGTTTCGCCCTTGGCGATACCGGCGCGCAGACCCGCACGGATCTCGTCCGTCGTCAGTTCCATGGTCTCGAAGAATTTCTCCATGAGTTCATCGGAACCTTCGGCAGCCTTCTCCATGAGTTCGGCACGCAGGGTTTCCGCCTCGTCCGCATATGCGGCGGGGATGTCCTGCTCCTGGTTCTTGGTGTCGTAGAATTTCATCGTAATGACATCTACGAAGCCCTGGAGACCCGGGCCGGGCGTAACCGGGAACTGGCAGAGGATGGCCTTCTTGCCAAATTCCTCGTTCAGGGCGGTACGCACACCTTCCCAGTTGGCTTTTTCGTGATCCATCTGGTTCACGGCAATGATCATCGGAATGCCATACTGGTCTGCATAACGGGCGAACAGGGTGGTTCCCACCTCGATGCCGGCGGTGCCGTTCATCACCATCACGGCCGATTCGACCACCTTGAAGGCACTCAGGGCACCTCCGGAGAAATCGTCGGAACCCGGCGCGTCGATGATGTTGATCTTGGTGCCGTTCAACTCTGCATAGAGCGGAGTGGCGTTGATGGATTTCTGGTTGGTCTGCTCGAACTCGGTGTTATCGGAGACGGTGTTCTTGTCTTCTACGCTACCGCGGCGGTCGATGACCTTCCCTTCAAAAAGCATGGCTTCGGACAACGTGGTCTTACCGGACTTGGAGCTACCGATGAGCACCACGTTTCGGATGTCTTTGGTTGAATACTGTTTCATTCTATGTTAGTTATTAATTTATTGCTGGGTGTATGCAAAAGGCATATCGTGCAAATCTACATAATTTTTACGCGAATCGCAAAAAACCTTTTAATATATTTCTACGCGTATCCCGAAACACTGTCCCCACCGTTCAAAATCCCGCTGCCGGAACGTTCGCATCAGTTCTTCCCCATCCATCCCCAATTCCTGCTGCAAACGGTCATCCATCGCCTGGCGGTCTGCCCAGATGGCTGCGCAAAGGTCGGCAAAAGACACTTCTTTTACAAGGTAGATTTTTTCCTCATCCAGCAATTTCTCCAGCCGGAGATATTGTTCATCAAGCGTTTTCATAATCCTATACCATTTGATTCGGTGACAAATCTGGCAAACTTTCAAGAAAATGCAAAACAATCCGCCAAAAAACAGCGTGGCCGGACCGTAAAAATTTATGTTTTTTAAAGAAATTAACGAAATTTTAAAGAAAATCCCTTAAGTTATGATAGAACTACGCAATTATTAAGCAGTTACAACTGCTCAGAAACCTGTACATTTGTGATTGGAATAGACGTTGAACCACGTGGACAATCAATCTGTAAAAATCAATATCCGCAAGTTGCGGGAACAGATGAACCTGACGCAGGAAGCGATGGCCGACCTGTGCGGGATTTCCATATCGAACTATGTCCGCATCGAATCCGGACCCGCCCGCCTGATCAGCAAAAGCCTGGAACAGATTGCCGAGGCGGCACACGTTCCGCTGGAGACCCTGCTCGCCGGCGACCAGCGCGGATCGGTTGGCGACCTCCTCTCGGAAGAAAGGGCCCTCTACCAGCACTCCTGTACACAGTTGACCGAACAATATGAGTCCCGTATCCACGAATTACAGGAAAAAGTTTCCCTTCAGGAAGAACTGATCGCGTCGTTCCGGACCACCATCTCCACCCAATCGGAGATGATTGAGATGCTGAAAAAGCAGAATCTTGAAGAAAAATGATTAATTTCGCGTGTTATTTTTCAAGATGGCACGCGAAATTCTTTTACAGCCCTTTATGGAGCCCGGACGTCTGGAGGCAGGCTGCGACGAGGCCGGACGCGGTCCCCTGGCCGGACCCGTCTATGCCGCTGCGGTCATCCTCCCGCCCGATTTCCGGCATCCCCTGCTGAACGATTCCAAGCAGATGACGGAAAAACACCGGGACGAATTGCGGGAAGTCATTGAGAAAGAAGCCATTGCCTGGGCGGTTGAAGCCGTGCAGCCCGAAGAGATCGACACCCTCAACATCCTCAACGCCTCCATTACGGGCATGCAGCGCGCGGTGCTTCGCCTGACGCCGTCGCCCGACTTCCTGCTGGTGGACGGGAACCGCTTCCGCCCGTTTGGGAAGTGGGGACGGGAGGCCTATCGGACCGTAGTGAAAGGAGACGCGACCTTTGCCGCGATTGCCGCCGCTTCCGTACTGGCCAAGACGTGGCGGGACCAGGAAATGCGCCGCCTGGCACAGGAGTATCCGCAATATGGCTGGGACCGCAACATGGGATACCCCACGCGGGAGCACCTGGACGCCATCAAACAATACGGATACACCCCGTATCACCGCCGCAGTTTCCATCCCAAAGAATTGGAACCTACTTTATTTTAGCAGATAGTTTTATGAAAAAAATGCTTTGCAGCCTGGTGCTGCTCACCTTGACGGCCTCGATGGCCCTGGCGGACGAGGGCATGTGGATGCTCCCGCTGCTCCAGAAAATGAATGCCGGAGCCATGAAAGACCTGGGCTGCCGCCTGACGCCCGAAGAGATTTATTCCGTGAACCATACCTCGCTGAAAGACGCCATCGTCCATTTCGGCGGCGGTTGCACCGGAGAGGTGATTTCCCGGGAAGGCCTGGTGGTAACCAACCACCATTGCGGCTACAGCCATATCCAGAAACTTTCCTCGCCCGAACACAATTATCTGGAGGATGGCTATTGGGCCATGACGCGGGCAGAAGAACTGCCGGCCAAAGGCTTGACGGTTACCTTCCTGGAGTCCATGACGGACGTGACGGCCATCCTGGACAAGGTTCGCGCCGCCACACTGAAACAGTACAAAGACAGCACCAACCGTGAAGTGCTGGCCATTGCGGCCGTGAACCAAACGCGCGAAGCGTTGCAGAAGCAAGCCGAAGCCGAGGTCCCGCACAGCCAGGCCCGCATCACGTCTTTCTACAACAGCAACGTCTTCTATCTGATTGTGTCCAAGACCTATACGGATATCCGTTTTGTGGGCGCACCCCCGGCATCCGTGGGAAAATTCGGCGGCGAGACCGACAACTGGATGTGGCCGCGCCACACGGGCGATTTCTCCATGTTCCGGATCTATGCCGGTGCCGACAACGAACCGGCCGACTATAGCGAGGACAATGTTCCCTACGTACCCAAGCAAGCGCTGAAGGTATCCCTCAAAGGCTACCAGGATGGCGATTTTACCATGATCATGGGCTATCCGGGCCGTACCCAGCGTTTCCAGACCGCCGCCCAGCTGCAACAGATGCTGAACCGCCAGGCCATTTCGGTAGAGGCGCGCACCCTGCGCCAGGACATCATGTGGGAAGCCATGGAAGCCGACCCGAAGGTCCGCCTGCAATATGCGAACAAATATGCCAGCAGCGCGAACGGCTGGAAGAAATGGCAGGGCGAGAAGCTCGCCTTTGAGAAATTGGGCATCCTGGAACGCGAGCAGCAGAAAGAGGCCGCGTTCATGGCCTGGGTGGGCAAGAACAAGAAGCGCACCGCCCAATACGGAACGGCCCTGGACGACATCGCGGAAGCCGTTGCCGCTTCGGCCGATGCCTCCAACGCCACCACCCTGCTGCTGGAATCGGTCTATCAGATTGAACTGCTGCAGATGGGGCCGCATTTCCTGCAATTCTTCTCCCGCGGCCTGGATGCCGGAACACAGGACACCCTGGCCGTCCTCCGGGACGCCCGCAAACAAATGGACGCCCTGTACAAGGATTACTCCGAACCCCTGGACCGCAAGGAAGCGGTGGCCCTGCTCACCTACTACCGCGAGCACGCCGATTCGGCCAACTTCCTGAAGATTCCGGGAGAAGATTTCGCGACGATGGACATCCCGGCCTTTGTAGATAAGTTATTCGAGGAGAGCGTCTTTACATCGCCCGAGAAACTGGAAACAGCCCTGCAGGGCGGTCTCCCGGCCGTTTTTGCCGACCCCACCCTCGCCCTGTACGGCGCCTTCTACGGTGCGTATCGGAAACTCCAGCCGCAGGCCAACCTGGGCCGCGAGCAGTTGGCCAACGGCAGCCGTGCCTTCACGGCCGGTCTGATGGCATGGAAAAAAAGCGAACCGTCCTACCCGGATGCCAATTCCACCATGCGCCTGACCTACGGCAAGGTGGGCGCCTACTCCCCCAAAGACGGCGTTACCTATAAATTCTACACCACGCTCACCGGTGTGATGGAGAAAGAAGATCCTTCCAATTATGAGTTTATCGTGCCCGCCAGGCTGAAAGAGCTGTATGCGGCGAAGGACTTCGGTCCGTATGCGATGGACGACGGCCGCGTGCCCACCTGCTTCCTCACCAACAATGACATCACGGGCGGCAATTCCGGTTCTCCGGTGCTGGACGCGGACGGTTGCCTGATCGGCCTGGCCTTTGACGGAAACTGGGAGTCGATGTCCAGCGATGTGATGTTCGAGCCCGACCTGCAGCGCTGCATCTGCGTGGATATCCGCTATGTCCTCTTCCTGGTGGACAAGCTGGGCGGCGCAAGCCATATTATTGACGAATTGGAACTGGTAAAATAATGACAGAGAAAGAGATACTGGCCTTGCTCGCCGAGGTGCGCCACCCCGCGAAAGGCGACAAAAGCATTGTGGAACTGGGTATGGTGACGGAGGTTTCCCTGACCGACAAGGCCGTACACGTAACCCTCGGCTTTCCCAAACGGCGGGACCCGCTGACGGAATACCTGGTGGGAAGTACCCGGGCGGCCCTGTACCGCGGGACCCCTTCCGGCACGGAAGTGGAGGTAAAGGCAGTGGTGAAAGAGGAGGCGCCGGCCGCGAAAAAGCCCAACGTGAATGACCTTACGCTGGACGAGTTGAACAACGTGCGGCACATCATCGGCATTGCCTCCGGCAAGGGCGGCGTGGGCAAATCCACCGTGGCCGTCAACCTGGCCATCGCCCTGACCCGCCTGGGCTACCGCGTGGGCCTGGCCGACGCCGATGTCTATGGCCCGTCCGTTCCCCTGATGACAGACACGGAGGGAGCCGTCCCCGGAGCCCTGGAAGAGGAAAATGGCGCCCAGGTCATCCTACCCATCGAAAAATATGGGGTGGAATGGATGTCTATCGGCTATTTCGCCGCACCCGACCAGGCGCTTATCTGGCGCGGTCCCATGGCGTGCAACGCCTTGAAACAGATGATTCTGCAGGTTCGCTGGGGCGTCCTGGACTTCCTGCTCATCGACATGCCGCCGGGAACCGGTGACATTCACATTTCGCTGGTAAACGACATCCCCATGGAGGGCGCCGTGATTGTAACCACGCCGCAGGCCGTGGCCCTGGCCGACGTGCGCAAGGGCGTGGACATGTTCCGCAACGAGAAGGTGAACCGGAAGATTTTTGGCCTGGTAGAGAACATGGCTTGGTTTACGCCCGCAGAACTTCCAGAGAATAAATACTTTATCTTTGGCAAGAACGGCGGTGTAGAGATGGCCAAGGCCTTCGACATCCCGCTGCTGGGACAGATTCCCCTTGTCCAGGGCATCCGCGAAAGCGGAGATGCCGGCCAGCCGGCCGCCCTGGGCACCGGCCCCGACGCCACCGCCTTCCTGGAACTGGCCCGACGCCTGGCCGAAGAAGCGGAGCACTCAGATCAGTAGGTCTTCGACCTTGTGTTTGGGAACATAATGGACGCCGTCCTTGCGGAAATAAGCAAGGTCGGCGTCTTTTTCGACGGGCATCAGGAAGATGCTTTCCGTCCCCTTCCCGATGGCGATGACGGCCAGCGGGTCGGAAGGGAGGTCCAGTTCGCGGCGGATCTCAGCGGCACGCATATTCAGGATAAAGATCCCGTTGAGGCCCATCTCTACGGCTTTCAGCAGGATGCTTTGCGCGGCGATGCCCAGGTCGATGTCCACGACCTTGTTCTCCGGGAAGGCGCTGCAAACCACCAGGAAGGCGCGCGGTTCCTCGCCGGGATGGGGAAGGTGTTCTTCGGGAAGGGCGGCACCGAGGGTGATGTGCGGCAAGACTTTGCCGGCCTCATCGGCCGTCACCAGCCGGAATCGCAGCGGCTGGCGGTTCATGCCGGAAGGGATGAGGGTCACCGTCCGGACCAGTTCCACCAGTTCTTCCCGGGAAACCACCCGCGCGGGATCGTAACCGCGATAACTGCGGTTGCGTTTCAGCAAGGTGTCCAGCGAAGGGTTTGTGCGGTGCACCACCGTACGGGGCTTCCCGAACTGCTCGAACTTCTTCTCCAAATAGTTATCGGCCATTTATTTGGAAAGCTTGAAGCCGATTTTCATCTTGTCGTAGCTGTCGGCCAGGCCCGAAATGGTGGCGGCCGTGTCGCCCGTCTTGCCGATCACGGACATGACGTTCTTGGCGAAGGCGAGGAATTTGCTGCCATCAAAGAGCATTTCGCAGCCCGAGAGGGTCTTGTTCAGGGCTCCGGTCATAGACAGGTAACGCAAGGTGCGGCCAAACTGCAGCTGGACGGATTTGCCGTCGTCCAGGGTGCGCCAGGTACCGGCGAGCGGGATGCCGCGCACCGTGCAGGTAAAGGTAAGGTCCTCATTGAACGTGAATTGGACCGTGCCGGCCTTAAGGCCAAATTTCTCCAGATAGCCGGCCACCTTGTTTTCGGCGGTGGCGCCAAGGGCCGCGCCGGTTACATTGGCCAGGGCGCTGTCAGAACCCAGGGCCAGGGCAGGACCCTGATAGGTCCAGGTACCGGGAAGGTCAACGGCTTCGGTGTTGCCGGTATAGGCATATACAACCTTGGAAAGGGAGCCGAGAAGGTCGCCCAGCTGGGCGTGGGCGTTCAGCGAGCCCGTCAACAGGGCTACTGCCAAAAGGGAAAGAATCTTTTTCATGATATGATTGGATATTTAGTCATTGTTCCAACCTTGGGCTTTCATGGGGTACTCCATGCCGTCGGGCGCTACCAGGACGGCACCGACGTCGTGTTGCGCCAGGTGGCCGATCACGTCGAAGGTCTGGAAATCCCGCCGGAAGCTTTCCGCCTGCAGGATGGGCACGCTCAGCAGGAGGCGGAAATCGTCGCCCCCGTTCATCGCGGCCGATATGGTATCCAGCCCCAGTTCGCGGCCGAGGTCGAAGGAATTTCCCTCGAAGGGAATGCGGTCCGCATAAACCTTGGCGCCCCATCCGGTATCGCGCACGGCGGTCCGCACCGCATCGGCCAGACCCCGCGTGACCCACCATCCGCCGGTAGGCGTGATGCCCGCCGCGGCCAGTTTTTCCGGCACGGAAGCATCCAGTTCCGGGTGCAGGTACGCCCCGATCATCATCCGGTATTTTTCCAGCGAGGGCTGGCTGCCCGAGGCATCGAACCGCTTGCTTTCCCGCTCCAGCACCTGCAGGCCCAGGTAGGCACTGCCCAGCCGGCCGGAAATGCACAGCACATCCTTCGACTGCGGCGCAGCGGTCTGCAGCACCGTTTCGCCGGTGGCCGATACGCTCACGGTGAGTCCGTTGGGCGATGGTGCAAGGTCCAGGTCCACCGCCGCGTAACCGTCTTCACGGGCCACGGAGGCAATGCCGCTCCACAGCTGCTGCACCTGCTCGAAATCCAGCTTGGCCGAGATGCCCAGCCGGACGCTCAAGGTGCACGGACGGGCGAACGCAGCGCACAGCGCCCCGCTCACGGCCGTCACACTTTTCCCGCCCAGATGTTGCAGCGGGAAATAGACCAGGTTAAAGTCTATGCCCTCGATGAAGGTACGCGAAACGCTCACCACCTTTGCTCCGTCTTTCGGGGTGAAGGTGGCCCCGGAAAAGGGCCGCCAGGGCGTCCCCTCGTATAGTTTTTCGATTGCGCCCACGCGCCCCAGGTCTGAAAATCTTTCTTTCATGTCCGAAATGATGTAAAAGCAAAAATAAACAATTTTTTATATATTTGTGATATGAAAAAGCATCTAATTCTCCTTTTGGCAGCCCTTGTGCTGCTCCCCGCCGGCCTCCTGGCCCAAAATGACTTGAAAGTGATGTCGTATAACATCCGCGTCGGTACCGCCAAGGACGGCACCAATTCCTGGGAATTCCGCTATCCGGCCTCGGCCCTGATGATCCAGGACCAGCAACCCGATATCTTCGGCGTCCAGGAAGCCCTGTCGT
Organism: uncultured Bacteroidales bacterium; assembly: GCA_900317925.1. GTDB lineage: Bacteria > Bacteroidota > Bacteroidia > Bacteroidales > UBA932 > Cryptobacteroides. The sequence continues at coordinate 44,797 of ONIQ01000003.1, forward strand.
TCCAGGTCCGGTATCTGGAGGAGTACTGCGAGGGCTATAAGAGCGTGGGCGTGGGCCGCGACGACGGAAAGAAGAAGGGCGAATTCATGTCCATTTTCTACAAAACCAAGAAATTCAAATTGCTGAAATGGGGCACTTTCTGGCTGTCCGAAACGCCGGATGTTCCCTCGAAGGGTTGGGACGCCGCCTGTTTCCGCAGCGCCACCTGGGCCCTGCTGAAAGACAAAGCCAGCGGCAAGAAGTTCTTTTATGTGAACACGCACCTGGACCACGTGGGCTGGGATGCCCGCCGCAACGGTCTTGCCCTCATCGTGGACCGCATTGCCTCCATCAACCCGAACCACTACCCGATGGTCCTCACGGGCGATTTTAACATGGAAGCCGGCCGCGACGAATTTGCGCCCCTGAAAGCCAAGATGAAAGACGCCCGCGAAACGGCCGTTACCACCGACCGCCGGCCCACCTATAACGGCTGGGGCAAGGCGGAAGAGACCATCGACTATATCTGGTATTCCGGCTTCTCCTCCTGCACGATGTTTGAGGTCATTACCAAGCCCTACCTGGAGCGGACGTTCGTATCGGACCATTATCCCATCCAAGCTACCTTAATCTTCTAATCCCATGAGAAAGAGCCTTCTCCTGGCCGCCGGCCTGCTGCTGTGCAGCCTCGCTTCTGCCCAGCTGAAAGTCGTATCTCCCAAGATGCACGGCATTGATCCGTCCCATTTGGACAGGATTGATACTTTGGTGGTCCGCAACATCCACAGCGGGAATATACCCGGCGCGGTGGTGGCTGTCGTACACGGGGGCGATATCGTGTACCTGAAGGCCTTCGGAGACAAGCAGGTGGTGCCTGAACGGATTCCGATGACAACGGAAACGATGTTCGACCTGGCATCGGTCAGCAAATGTGTGGGAACGACCCTGGCGGCGATGCAGCTGATTGAGCGGGGAGAAATCCGCCCGAAAGACGAGGTCCGCTATTTCTTCCCGGAGTTCCGGCCCTGGATTGACCCGGAAACCGGTGAAAAGGTGCACATTACCATCCAGGACCTGATGAGCCACTCTTCCGGCCTGTCACCCTATATCAACGTGGAATCCTTCGTGCAGCAATATGGCGAAAACCAGTCGGATTCCCTGATGCGGTTCATTGCCACGGAGGTGAAACGGAACTTCCGCCCTCGGACGGAATTCATGTACAGTTGCTTGAATTATATCACGTTACAGCATATCATCCAGCAGGTATCCGGCCGGCCGCTGAACGAATACGTAGAGGAAAATATTTTCCAGCCGCTGGGATTGGAGCATACCTGCTATTTCCCGCTGGGGGCCGATCTGCGCACGCCGGTGGCTCATCAGGAGCTGATTCCGCTCTGCGCGCCCACGGAGGTCCAGGCCAACGGGCTGCCGTTGGTGGCTGCCGTCCACGATCCCATCGCCCGGCGCATCAATGCGGGCGTATCCGGCAATGCGGGCGTCTTTTCCAATGCTGAAGACCTGGCGGTCATCTGCCAGATGATCTTGAATCGCGGCACCCGGCCGGTCAAGATTGCGATGAAATCGGATCCCTCGCTGCTGATGCCGGCTACCGTCCGGATGATGTGCACCATTCCCAAGGAGAACGACCCGAAGGTGGGCCGCGCCCTGGGTTGGGATAAAAACAGCGACCATAGCGGCCTGAAGGGCGATTACTTCAACCCGGACATGACCATCGAGCATACCGGTTATACCGGCACGTCCGTTTTGATCAATTTTGAATCGAGAACCGCGTTGATCATTCTCACCAACCGGGTACATCCGAACGACGACGGTGCCGTCGGGCGGATGCGCGCCCAGATCGCCAACGTCGTCGCTGCGTTAACACTTCCGGAGTTCTATAAAGTCTTCTAATCCGGCTCCGCCCGGTATTCCAGTAAATCTCCAGGCTGGCAGTCCAGGGCCTTGCAGATGGCGTCCAGGGTTGTCAGGCGAAGGGCCTTGGCCTTTCCCGTTTTCAGAATGGACATGTTGGCCGGAGAAATCCCGATTTTCTCTGCCCGCTCGCCGGAAGGCATTCTGGACTTCTTCGAATAGTTGCAATTATCGGCAATTATTACTATATTTGCATATCATGGTATTTAAAATATGCCATTATATGCTTGTTTTATATAATATAGTATGGAATATCGGCTAGATAATTACACCAGAAATCCGCAATTTTTGTTGGACCGGCTGGCCGCTAACTGCAAGGCCCGCAGGCTGGAGAAGGGATACAGTAGAAGGACGCTTTCGGACTTGACCGGCATTCCCGCGCCCACTATCGAGCGCTTTGAAAGGACCGGGAAGATCTCCCTTGAATCCTTTTGCCAAATAGCCATCCTGTTCGACTATTTCGACGAGGTGGCCGCCCTGCTGAACCATACCAAATACTCCACCTCCAAGGAGCTTGAAACCATCAACAGGAATCACAACAGAAAGAACGGCCGATAATGGTAGACGTAAAAAAGATTCAGGTGCTATACCGCAACTTGCCGGTGGGAATCCTGCAAATGGATGCCTCCCAGGGCGTTTGTGTCTTCGAATATGAAAAGTCTTGGCTGGCCGATGGTTTTTCCCTCTCTCCAACTGAGCTCCCCTTGCAGAGCGGTCTTATGTATGCCGATAAGGATAAGTTGGGCGGGGTATTTGCCACCTTTGAGGATAGCCTGCCCGACGGATATGGTCTGTACCTGCTGGACCGGATTCTTCGCAAACAAGGTTCCTCGCTTGAGGAAATCACTCCACTTCAGCGGCTTTCCATCATTGGCAACGGCGGAATGGGTGCCCTTACCTACCAGCCCGTGATGACGGGCTTCCAGGCACAGGCGGAACTGGAAGGAGAGCAGCAACTGGACTATCTGCAGGAAGAAGCCCTCAAGGTGCTCTCCGAGAAGTCCGGCGGAGATGCTTCTCTCCTGTACTACAACAGTTCCAATTCCGGCGGGGCACGTCCGAAAACGGTCATGAGAGCACAGGACGGATCCCACTGGCTGGTCAAGTTCCGGCATACTTATGACCCTGCCGACATCGGCCAAACGGAGTTGCTGTATATGCAAACCGCCCGGGAGTGCGGAATCACCATCCCGCGTATCGGGCTTGTGCGGGACAAGTATTTTGCCATTGAGCGCTTTGATTATGCTCCCGACGGGCAAAGGCTCCACGTTCTTACGGCATCGGCCCTGCTCAAAACCGATTTCCGGAACCAGGATGTAGACTACACTAACTTACTGGCCCTCACGGGCTATCTTACACAGGATCCCATTCAAGTAGAGGAGATGTTCCGCAGAATGGTGATGAACCTGGTGGCAGTGAACAGGGACGACCATGCCAAGAATTTCTCTTTCATCTTTGATGCGGGAAAATGGTCTTTGGCCCCGGCCTATGACATCACCTATTCGCCGGCCGGCACAAACGGTGAGCACGCTACGTCGCTCTTTTACCATGGCAATCCAGGCCTGGACCTGGTCCTGAAGGCCGGAACGGGAATCCGCATTCCGGAATCCCGTTGCCTGGAGATTATCCGGCAAGTCCAGTCCGTCTGCGAGAAGAGACTTCCGGTTGTTGAAAAACTGTAATTTGACTCTGCGTAAATTTTTTACCGAAATTGGAAACCAGGAGCAGGCAATAAAGAGCGCTAAAGCCTTGGAGAGCAGATATAAAGATGCCGACTACGCTACACATAAGCCAAGTACTACTGTTTACAGGCTGGTAGAGGAATTGAACAATCCAGAAAATGTAATTGAACGGATATATTCTCTGTCTAAATGACTTACGAAGAGCTTATCGCTGAGAACCATGGTATTTTGGCTGGAATTCAGTATTTTTGCTTCCGGTTAAAGCATTGGTAGTGACGCTTATCGCATCATATTCCGTTAATTTGGATACTCTTTCCGCGTTCAGGGGGGGGGTATAACTATCTTGTAATCAATAACATATCAGTATTTTATCGCGGACTCCGCAAGGAGTTCCGCTGCTTTTCGTGTGCCTTGATGAACACAAAATCAATCAAATAAGCTTATGGAACGAAACAAAAAAGAACTGTACCTCTCACCGGAGGTCAAGACCGTCGAGGTGAAAATCGTAGGCGTCGTCTGCCAAAGTATTCCTGCGACAATGGATGCGACAATGGAGGGAACATGGACGGAGGTGGATATCTAACCAACAAAAACAGAAGAAGACAATGAAAACAAAGAATATCTTCAAGACCCTGGTATTGGCCGCAGTACTTGTCAGCGCCTGCAGCAAAAATGAGATTGACAACGATTTTAAAGGCTATACCCTGCCCGTCACCATCAACGTAACCCGTCAGGGCGATGCCGCCACTCGCGCCACATACGACGGCGAGAGCAAGAAACTGTCCTTCAGTACGGGCGACAAGCTGTTCGTGCAGGGTTCTGACAGCAAGGCTGGAGAATTTGCCGGATTGTTGGCATGGCAGTCGGAAGGAACGTTCAGCGGCACTATTATGACTGAAAATAAGTACGACGGCACAGCGGAAGAACTGCTTTCCTCTGCCACTGATGGCGCAGAAGCCTTACTGATTCCTGCTGGATATAAAAGCTATGAATACTTTGAACTGGATGACATCGCCCCAGACGCTTCATATTACCAAAATAAAACCAATGCCTTTGCCCTCACGAAGGCTGCTGCCGTGGAGCAGTTCAGCTTCGAGCTTGCAGAAACATATTCATCCGGCTTTACACTGAGTCCCCAAAATGCCATCGTCAGCTTCACCATCAGCGGACTGACGGCAAACAAAGAAGTCGCAGTAAGTTTTGATACATACTTGTGTGGAGTAATCAGTAAAAGTGTTACAACCAGTGCTGAAGGCGTTGCGACATTTGCCATAGGCTTGGATGCTGACATACCATTAGGGAGTTGCACCCTGACGGTGGACGGCAACAACATCGCGATGCCAACGAAGACAACCGAAGCGGGCCACATCTACAACATCAGCCGCCCTGTACATGGCGTCTTCTGGAATTCTACCGACATAAGTGGGATTCATACCTCATGGGAAGGAGGTTCTGTAGAAATCGGCGGCATCACATTTGCGTGTGATGGTAATGTTGAGTTCAATGGGTCCGGCCTTTACTCCATGTCTGGCGATATTTCATTCACATCATCTCTGGGCAATATCAAGAAAATCGAAATAAAACACAGCGGTTTAGGCTCCTGGTATGGTGCCGAAGGATTTGATGGCTGGCCAAGTGATTATGATGCAGAAGGTGGAACGTTCACCTGGGAAGGTACGCCCGTTGAAACGGTCAAACTGCCAGAAAATACTGGTTGGGGCCAAATAGAAGGCATCACGTCCATCGTGTTCACGCTTGAGTGACGGCATCGGGTGCCCATACCCACATACTCGCAAGGAGTCTGACACCTTGTGAGGTCAGAAACCACCAAGGAGGGCGGCCCTCTCGCCACGGCGAGGGGATGCCGCCCTCCCATCTGTCTAAGCGTAAGGGCGGTCCATCGCTATCAAGGTGCTTCGGGCGGGGCGTACGCTTCTCGTCCCGTTGGAGACAAGAGAACGAAATCTGGCTCCGCATGTCCCGCAGCGTAGCCCTGACAATTGTGGACTACATGCAGGAAAATCACCTTTCCCGTGCAGAAATGGCCAAAGCATTGGAAGTGTCACCTCAGTATTTGAGCCGCATCCTCTCCGGAACGGAGAACTTCTCTATCAAGAGTGTTGCAAAGATTGAAGCGACGCTGGGGGTTTCCTGTCTGGAGCCGGTATATGCTTGAAATACGCCACACAGGCTTTCTTACCTGTGCCGACTTTTTCGTTGGCGGCAGCTTGCACCGTATCCGGAAAAATTTACTATCTTTGCACTGGATCAAAACACATGAGCAGAATGCTTTATCCAATAGGCATACAAGACTTTGAAAGCATCCGCAGAGACAATTACGTCTATGTGGACAAGACGGAACTCGTTTACAATCTTTCCCACGGGAGCGGCAAGTACTTTTTCCTCGGCCGGCCCCGCCGTTTCGGAAAGAGCCTCCTGGTTTCCACGATGGAAGCATACTTCTGTGGCCGTAAAGAGTTGTTTGATGGCTTGGCTATAGCCGAACTGGAGAAGGAGTGGAATCAGTATCCTGTACTCCGGTTTGACCTGACGGGACAGTCCTATTCGGATGCCGCCGCTTTGGATGACACACTAAACGCACAGTTAATTTCCCTGGAGAAAAAGTACCACGTAGAGGAGCAAGCCGTTTCTGCCGCATCCCGGTTTCGACTTCTCATAGAAGCGGCTTACAATAAGACAGGCCGCCCGGTAGTCATCCTTATCGACGAATACGACAAGCCCATTGTGGACAACCTGGGAAACGATACGCTCACCGAGGCTTTCCGGGCGCAGCTCCAGGGCTTTTACAGTGTGATGAAGGCCAAAGACGCCTATATCAAATTCGGCTTCCTTACCGGTGTCACCAAGATTGGCAAGCTCTCTGTTTTCAGCGGCCTCAACAATCTCAAGGACATCTCCATGGACGCCCGCTACACGGACATCTGCGGCATCTCTGAAGAAGACCTCAAGAAATATTTTGATGAGAGCGTCAAAGAGTTGGCAGATGCCAATGACCTTAGCGTGGAAGCCTGCTATGCGCAGTTGGCCGATATGTATGACGGTTACCATTTCTGCGAGAACACGGCCGGCATGTACAATCCTTTCAGCCTGCTCAATACCTTTGATTCGCTGAGATTCAAAGAGTACTGGTTTGAAACCGGCACGCCTACCTTCCTGGTCAAGGTGATGCAAGAGACGGATTATGATGTTACAAGCCTTTCCGACCAGGAAATTGACGCTACTTCCCTGATGGATGTGGACACGGTGTATCACAATCCCGTACCCCTGCTTTACCAGGCCGGCTATCTTACCATCAAGGGATATGAGCCGGAGTTAGGCCTGTATCATCTGGGCTTCCCCAACCGGGAGGTCAAGCACGGCTTCCTGAACTTCCTGTCAAGATACTATACTCCTTCCAGGACAGATTCCGGTATGATGCTGGTTTCCAAAATGCTCAGGGAAATCCGCAGCGGCAACGCCGAGGGCTTCATGCAGCGACTGGAAGCGCTCTTTGCCAAGACCAGTTATCAGATTCAGGGTGATTCGGAGAAAGATTTCCAGTATGCCATGTACATCATCCTGGAACTCATGGGAGAATATGTCGAGGTAGAGAAGGCCACTTCCAATGGCCGGATTGACATCTTGCTCCAGACCAAGGAGTATATCTACATCATAGAAATCAAGACCAACGACACCGTGGAGGCCGCTTTGCAGCAGATTGAAGACAAGGCCTATGCCCGCCGCTTTGCGGGCGACAAACGTAGGCTTTTCAAAATCGGGGTCCGCTTTTCTACGGAAAACCGCTGCATCGAGGACTGGAAAGTTGTAGAATAACCATTGGCGCATTATTTTTCAGCATTTTTTTGGGACACTATGATCTGGTCAGCCCCAGAAGCCCGATGTCTTCGCTGCGTCTTAATAAAGGTGTTATTCCGCCCGATATTCCAGTAAATCTCCGGGCTGGCAGTCCAGGGCCTTGCAGATGGCGTCCAGGGTTGTCAGGCGAAGGGCCTTGGCCTTTCCTGTTTTCAGGATGGACATGTTGGCCGGAGAAATCCCGATTTTCTCTGCCAGCTCGCCGGAAGCCATTTTCCGGCGGGCCAGCATGACATCAATATTGATTACAATGGCCATATCCTATTGGTTTTCAGGAGTCTTCTCGCCGCCTTTCAGGTAAGAGGGAAGTTCCATGCCGGCCATTTTGAAGAGGTCCTCGAGCGGGGGGACAGACTTCATCATCCCGGAAATGAAGTTGGAAGTGGCCGTTTTGCCGTCGGTTCCGTTTCCGGTGTCCCAGACGGTTACCTTGTCGATATTGATGCCCTTGACGGCTTCCACCTGGGTCTTGACCAGTTCGGGGAGTTTGTCGGCGATGAGCATCAGGACGGCTTTCTGCGGATCTCCCGCTGCGGCCTTCACCATCTGGTTGAAACCATCGGCCTGCTTGGAAAGGATTTCCAGCGTACCGCGGGCCTGGGCATCCATCTTGGCATAGATGGCGTCGGCTTCACCCTTGGCTTTGCGGCGGATCTGCTCGGCTTCCGCTTCCGCTTCGATGATGGCTTTCTCCTTTTCAATCTGGGCGGCGACCACGATGTTGGCCTGCTGCGTGGCTTTTTCGCGCTCGGCACGGGCCAATTCGGCGTCACGCTCGCTCTGATAGGCCTCTTCGAGGGCCTTTGCAGCCTGCACCTTTTCGGCGGCTACGGCCAGGCGGTCGGCTTCTGCCGTCTTCTGGCGGCGCAGGGCGTCGGAGTTGGCGATCTCAATCTTGGCGGCATTCTCGCCCTTCACGGCATCGGCATCGGCAGCGGCCACGTTTACACGCATGTCCTTGTCGGCCATGGCCTTTCCGGTCTCACCGTACCGGTTCTGCTCGGCCACGCTCTTCTTCGCGTCGTTGATGGCCTTCGCGGCAGCCTCCTTACCGAGCGCCTCGATATAGCCGCTCTCGTCGCGGATATCGGTCACGTTCACGTTGATGAGTTTCAGACCGATTTTGCGGAGTTCCGCCTCAACATTGGCGCTCACGCTGGCGAGGAACTTGTCGCGGTCGGCATTGATTTCCTCGATATCCATCGTCGCGATCACCAGACGCAGCTGGCCGAAAAGGATATCGGTCGCGATGCTCTGGATGCTGTCCGTGGTGAGGCCGAGGAGGCGTTCGGCCGCGTTGTTCATGACTTCCGGTTCCGTGCTGATACCCACGGTGAAGCGGCAGGGCACATCGACGCGGATGTTCTGTTTGGACAGGGCGTTCTGCAGGTTGCACTCGATGCTGATGGGTTTCAGGTCGAGGTAGGCATAGTCCTGAAAGACGGGCCAGATGAAGGCGGCGCCGCCGTGGATGCACTTGGCCGAAGCGTGCCGGCCGGTTTTACCATAGATGACAAGGATCTTGTCAGAGGGGCAGCGGCGATAGCGCCGGAGGATGGCGGAGAAGGTAACAAAGACCACCGCCACAATGATCAGAATGAGATAAAATTCCATATGCTATCAGATTATCAGTGAATTCTGGGCTTCGACCAGCAGGGTGGAGGCGTCGATGACTTCGACGACCTTGATCGGGGTGCCGGTCTTGATTTCTTCCCCGTCGGACAGGGCATTGTATTCGCGCACGGAACCGTTGATGGTGATCTGGACCTTCCCTTCCCCCGCGCGATCGGCCGGGATGGTCAGGTAGGCCTTGCCCGTGCAGCCCACGGCCGCCGAAAAGACATCGATGTTGCCGCTCTGCTGCATGCTGCTCAACCATTTAAACAAATACATCACCAATACGACCAGGCCGATTCCGATAAGAACGGAGAGGGTCAGCAGCCATCCGGTGGAAGAGATTGTGTCCTGCAGGAGGATGGCCGACCAGCCGAAACCGAGCAGGAAGTTGACAAAGTTGCGGAAGGAATAGAGGTTCATTCCCGAATCTCCATCGGCGGAAAAATCGGCACCGATATCAAAATCGGTGTCGAAATCGCCGCCCGTATCTGCGCCGATAAAGGTCAGCACGCTCTGGATGATGAACACCAGGGACGCCGCCAGGGTGACGCCCCAGAGGATTTTCATAATCAGGCTTAAGGAAGCCCACCAAGATGCAATCATAAAAAATCGGTATTTATTTTCTGCAAATTTAGAAATAAATACCGAAAAACAATAAATTTTTTAGAAAAAATCACTTTCTAGGTCCGGGCCGGTGCTCCTGGCGCTGCTCACGATCCTTCTGATACGCCTTGAACTGCTTCTTGGTAAGGATGTCTTTCAGGGCTGCATCGTATTCGGCCTGGGCCTTTTCCCGCTCTTCGAAGATCTTTTTCATCTCTTCGTGCCGTTTTTCCATCTCGGCCCTGCGGGCGGCCTTCTGCTCTTCCGTCAACTGCGGACGAGGGCCCTTGCCATGGCCGCCGGGACCGGGGCGCATGCCCGGACCATGCTTGCCGGGCTTCGACAGTTTGCCGGCATATGCTTCGTTCAGGGCCTGCAAGCGCACCGCCTGATCTTCATTCAGCCCGTATTTTTCCACCATTCTTTGGGTCTGGCAGCGGACCATCTCGGTTTTGTCTTTGCCTTTCCCTTTGCAGCAATTCTCTTTGCAGGGCTTGTTCTCCTGCGCCATGGCCATGACTCCCGTCATAAGCCCTATGGCAATCATCATTAATACCTTTTTCATTTTCTCTTAATTATGGGGCGAATGGCCGCCCCGGTTAACAATAACTAACCTGTTGCAACACTTTCTTTGACAGAAAATCGTGCAACAGGTTTAGTTGGGGTTAGAAAAAGGTCTGGTTCCTTTATCAGATAAAGATATACCGCAAGATAAACAGCGCGGCGAGAATCCACATGGTGATGGAGATATCTTTCGCCTTGCCGCTGATGGCATGGGTCACCACGTAGGCGATGACGCCGATCAGGATACCATCGGAGATGGAGTACGCAAGCGGCATGAGGATGATCGTCAGGAAGGCCGGAATACTCCTGCAGTAGTCTTCCCAGTGAATCACCTTGATGGAGTGCATCATCATCACACCCACGATGACCAGGGCCGGGGCCGTGGCGGCGCCGGGGATGGCCAGGAAGATCGGCGAGAAGAAGAGGGCGACCATGAAACAGCAGGCAATGGAGAAGGCGGTAAGGCCCGTCCGGCCTCCCTCACCCACGCCGGAGGCGCTCTCCACGTAAGTCGTGGTGGTGGAAGTACCGAAGCAGGCGCCGGCCACCGTTGCCACGGAGTCGGCCAGAAACATTTTTTCAATTCCGTCGATGTTTTCTTTCTCGCCGAGCTCGGTTCCCTGGCACACGCCGATAAGGGTTCCCATGGTATCGAACATATCAATGAAGAGGAAGGTGAACACCACCACCAGCATATCGAGGCTCAGCACCTGCGTCCACTCGAACTTGCAGAAGATAGGAGCCAGGCTGTGCGGCATGGATACCACTGCGCTGGGCAGGGTCGTAATGGCGGCTCCGGTGGCGGGATCCTTGATCACCAGACCGAGGACCGCGGTAGCCAGCATACCGATGAGGATACCACCCTTCACCTTGGCCATCACCAGGGCGGCGGTAATGGCGAGGCCGATGAGGGCAAGCAGGGCCTTGCCATGCGTAATGTCGCCCAGACTCACCAGCGTGGCGTCATTGTTGACAATGATACCGGCGTTCTGCAGGCCGATGAAGGCGATGAACAGGCCGATACCGGCGCCGATGGCTTTCTTCAAGGTTCCGGGGATGGCGTTCAGCAACCAGGAGCGCACCTTCGTAACCGTCAGGATGACGAAGATAACACCTTCGATCAAGACGGCCGTGAGGGCGAACTGCCAGCTGTATCCCATTCCCAGGCAGACCGTAAATACGAAGAAGGCGTTCAGACCCATACCGGGAGCAAGACCAAATGGTTTTTTGGCATACAGGGCCATGACCAGGGTTCCCACGATGGCGGACAGGGCCGTCGCGGTAAAGACGGCTCCGCCGGGCATGTCAAGGGCACTGAAGATGCCGGGATTGACCGCCAGGATATAGGCCATCGTCAGGAAGGTCGTTATACCCGCGACGATCTCTGTGCGGACATTGTGCTTGTTGGCGTCAAAGCCAAATAGCTTCGCTAAGAATGGAGACATAATCCCGAAAGATTAGAAGACCCAACGAAGACCTGCGCAAGGGTTGCACATGAAGCCCTTGTTTCCTGCAAAGTTATAAGAAAGCTCAATCTCGCCACCGATATCGAGGTGGTTGTCGAAGACCTGGCCCAGGTTGAACCACAGCTGCGGCTCAGTGAGGAAGGAGAACTTGGTGGTTTCGTCACCCCAAGTATTGTTGTTCCCCCAGAAATCGGCAAAACCTTTGAAGGTAAGGCCTTCTACACCAAAAAGGTTGTTCAGGCCCCAGACACCCGTCACCTTGAGCGGAACGTCAGCCTTGCCGATTCCGATATGGAAGTCATACATCAATTCGATCGTGAACGTCTTGGAGTAATCGGCCGAATGGAAGAAATACTTCGCACCGACACAGGCCATTGCGGCGCCCCAGGTGCTGCCGTCATACTCGATATGGGCGCTGAGGTCCTTCAGGGACGTCTCCTGCCAGAAGTTCAAACCACGCTCGATCTCGAAGTAGCTACCGTTAACAGCGCCGCCCAGACGGTTTCCATCAGCGTCTTTCTGGCTGAAGTTCTTGTTGAACGGATTGTAATAGTGATCAATGAAGAAGAAGGTGTCACCGAACTTGTCCGGTTTGAACATTTCGAAAGTCGTCGTGAGATACTGGCGATCTTTTCCGAAATCGTAGAAGGTTTGAAGATTGACCTGGGCATTGGCCATGAAGCCAAAACCAACGGCTGCAAAGGCAACCAGAATAGCTTTTTTGAACATAAAATGTAGTTTATGAACGTTTATAATAATAGGAGTAAAAATCTAATTAATCACCTTCGAGTTCCAGCAGGGCCGTAACCTCGATGCCGGCGGGAATATGACGGCGTCCCTTTAGGGCGGGAAGCTCGATGATAAAGTTGTCGTAGAGCGCTTTCGGCTGAAACCGCTGCACGAGCCGGTTGGCTGCGCCCACGGTACCTCCTGTCGCCAGAATATCGTCATGGATCAGCACGACGTCATCGGACGAGATGGCATCCTGGTGGATTTCCACGATATCCTTGCCGTACTCCTTGTCATAGGCCTCGGAAAAGACCTTGGCGGGCAGTTTCCCCGGCTTTCGCAGCGGAACGAAACCCGCGCCGAGTCTCACGGCAAGCGCCGAAGCCAGCACGAAACCGCGCGACTCGATTCCAACCACCTTGGTAATCCCTTTATCCTTGTATAGTTCATAGGTCATGTCCACCAGCGAACGAAGCGCCTCCGGGTCCTTGAACATCGTGGTTACATCATAGAACAGGATGCCGGGGAGGGGATAATCGGGAACGGTCCGGATAAGGGCCTGTATCTGATCGAGTGTCATTATTTCCGAAGCGATGGATTCATTTCAAAATCAACGGCTTTGTCGCCCAGTTCATTGTCGCCGAAGGTATAATCTTTCCCCGGCAGGACGGCATTCAGGACAACGCCCACGATGGCGGCCACGGCCAGACCGGAAAGCGAGGTGAAGCCCAGCGAAAGCGCGTCGTTGGCTCCATACTTGATGCCGATGGCCAGAACCAGGATGAGCGCGGCGATAATCACGTTGCGCGAGGCGGTGAAATCCACGCGGTTCTCCACCACGTTGCGCACGCCCACGGCGGAAATCATACCGTACAGCACCAGGGAGACTCCGCCGATGGTAGCGGCGGGCATCGCACTGATAATGGCCGAGAATTTCGGGCAGAACGAAAGCACGATGGCCAGGCAGGCGGCGATGCGGATCACGCGCGGGTCGTACACCTTCGTCAGGTTCAGCACGCCGGTGTTCTCGCCATAGGTCGTGTTGGCCGGAGCGCCGAACAGGGAGGCCAGGGCCGTCGCCAGACCGTCACCCATCAGGGTCCGGTGCAGGCCGGGATTCTCCAGGTAGTTCACCCCGGTGGTGGAAGAAATGGCGCACATATCCCCGATATGCTCCATCATGGTAGCCAGCGAGATGGGCAGGATGGCGATGATGGCCGCCACAATCAGGCGCCAGTCGGGGTTTTTGAACACGGCGATGGCGGTATCTTCCATCTTGAACGGGAGACCGATCCAGGCAGCCTCTTTCACGCCGGAGAAGTCGCACAGGCCGAAGCAGGCCGCGACCAGATAGGAGCCCAGCACACCCAGCAGGATGGGGATGATCCGGATCATACCCTTTCCCCAGACGTTGATGACAATGATGATGGCGATGGCCAGCAGGGCAATCCACCAGTTGCTGGTGCAGTTGTTGATGGCCGAGCCGGACAGCGTAAGGCCGATCGCGATGATGATGGGGCCCGTCACGATGGGCGGGAAGAAACGCATGACCTTCGCGGGACCGAAGGCGGCGAACAAACCGGCCAGCACAAAGTACATCAGGCCGGCGCAGAATACGCCGATGCAGGCATACGGAAGGGCCTGCTGCAGCGTAAGACCGCCTGCCTGACCAATCTGCACAACGGACGCATAACCGCCCAGGAAGGCAAAGGAGGAGCCCAGAAAGGCCGGCACTTTCAGTTTGGTACACAAGTGGAAAATCAGGGTACCCAGACCTGCGAACAGCAGGGTGGCCGACATGGAAAGGCCGGTGATGACCGGCACCAGAACGGTGGCCCCGAACATGGCGAACATGTGCTGGAGGCCCAGGGTGAACATTTTACCGCGCCCCAGGGTTCGGGCGTCGTAAATTCCTTGCATTTCTTTGGACATATCGCTGATTATTTACTGATTTTGTTTCCGACAAGATAGCACAGGGCGGCCACGGCCATACCGTTGATGGAAGGAAGGCCCCACTTGACCAGGTTGGCCACCAGGGCGCCCAGGATGACGCCTACGATAGCAGGCCAGCACACCTTCGGCTCGGCAAGGGTCCCGTCGCGATAGGCTTTCCGGTTCGAGAAGTAACTGATAATAAGGATGATACCAACCGGCGGAAGGGTGCAGTTCAGTGCCGAAAGCCAGCCGCAGAAATTCCAGTAGAGCCACTCGGCCGCAACCGTTCCGATGATACCGGCCAGCAGCACCATGCGTTTTTTGGGCAGGCCGAAAATGTTGGACAGGCCCAGGCCGGACGTAAAGAGGGCGTTGTCGTTGGTGGTCCAGATATTCAGGCCCAGAACCAGCACCGCGAAGTAGAACATGTTCAGGTTCAGCATCACCTCGAAGATGTCATTGCCGCCGGCATAGATGCTGGACACGGCCCCGAAGAAGAACATCAGGCTGTTGCCCAGGAAGAAAGCGATGATCGTGACGATGCAACCCACTTTGGCGTTCTTGGCGAAACGGGTGAAGTTCGGGGTAGCCGTACCACCCGAAACAAAGCTGCCCACCACCAGGCCGGCTCCCGCCAGGACGCCCAGCGTCTTGCTGCCTTGGGAGAACTGCTCTACCAACGAAGCGTCCCCATTCTTAATGGCCAGGATCATGGCCGTTGTACCCAGGATGGCCACCGCTGGGACGGCCACATAACTCACCACGGTAAGGCCCTTGATATCGAAATAGGCGCTCCCCGTCATCAACAAACCCGCAACCACGATCAGCAGGTACCCCTGCCAGGGCATGTAATCGGCCGTCACCTCCAACTGAAGGAGTTCCTTGGCTACCGGGATGGCAAACATGGCCAGACCCACACCGAACCAGCCAATCTGCGTAAAACTGATCATGGCGCTGGGCAGGAGGCTGCCGCGGCTGCCGAAACTCTTGCGCGCCAACTCATCCAGGGACAGGCCGCTCTCTGCGCCGATGAATCCCAGCGAACCCGTATAAGCCGCCAGAATCACACCGCCCAGCAGCAAGGCCAGGATGAAACCCTTGAAATCGAGACCGGCCGCCAGGTTCTGCCCCGCCCACATACTGGCAGAGAAGAAGGTAAAGCCGAGCATCACCATAAAGATACTGGTGTTGCTGAGTTTGTTGTTATTCATATTGTTTTTGTTTTGTTGTTACCGATGCGATGCGACGTTCGGCCACGGCCTTCAAATCCAGAGACGGAGCCGATTCCAGGAGCGCCGTTTCTTTTTTCCACAAAGGCCGGAGGGCCTGCTCATCCAGGCCATCCAGGCCGGTAACCTGTTTCCAGTCATCGAACGGAAGCGGGCTGTCATAGCCCAGTTTCTCTCCCACCAGCGCTTTCGGATCGATGCTTCCGGCACGGCTGCGGATGCCCTCCCAGTAATCCAGCACCTCTTCGAAATGCACCGGAATCTCGTATCGGCGGGCACCGCCATCGTAAATGATGCATTTTTCCAGCAGTGCATCCGGGCGGTCGACGATATAGGACCGGAACTCGGGAGCCACCACACCCCCCTTCCAGCCGAAATCGATATCCGGCACATTGATGCCGCTCACGCCCTTATCCTCGTACACCGTGAACATGCCCTCCACGAAGAAGCAGTCCACGCCCTCGAAATCCGGGTTGCGGCGTTTCAGGCGGGCGGCGGTTTCCTCCATGATGGAAATGGCGCGCGACCCGCCGATGGTAATGAAAACCAATCGCTTCAGGGATCCGCCGTTCTGGAAATACTGGTCGATAAAATGATGGAGGCAGTAGCGGAAGGTATCGCCCGTTGCCAGGATATCGCCGATGGCGAGCACCCGGCCCTTTTTGGCGCGGACCTTTTCATATTTGATATCCAGGCCGGTAATGACATGGTCCACAATCTTCCGCTCACAGGAAAGGAAATGCATGTCGCCCACCCGGATACCGCATTGATAGCAAGCCTCTTCCAGGGGATAATTCAGTCCGCCCCGCAGGATGGTCAGAATATCCACATCGGTCACATTCGCCTGCGCGTGCAAAAAAGAGAAGGCTGCCGCCGTTGCCGGCAAAACAGCCTTATATGCTTCAAATCCAACGACTTCCGGCGAAGCCAATAGCGGACGGGATTCACTTGACGAAAGAAGATAATACCGGTTGGAAAACGCCGGAGCATGCATTGAATACATCTTCGTGCTTCCCAAAACTCCTGCTTCCTGCAGGCGGATGGCGGATTGATGAATAGCCATGAAGATCCCGATTAGAACTTTCCGGGAAACAAAAATAAAGAAAAGATATGAACAATAGAAAAAAAGTTATCAACAATTACCGCTCTCCCCCCGTTTTCCGCGCTGGACCAGGAACACGCCCGCCGCCCTATGCCCTGACAAAACCAGCCCCGAACTTGCCAGGTTCATCCACCAAAAGAGCCGTTTTGGTGGATGGTGAAGACAAAGTGGCGGTTCGTCCACCGGAAAAAGGCAGGACCTTCCAGGAAAATGGCCCCTGGCATGGAAGGTCCCCCTGAAAAACGCAGGACCTTCCAGGAAAACGGGCTCTGGCATGGAAGGTCCCCCGGAAAAACGCAGGACCTTCCGGGAAAATGGCTCCTAGCATGGAAGGTCCTGGGGCAGGTGTCGTGCGAGTCCTGAAAAAGGGTGGTTTTTCGGAACCGAGCTGTTAATTGGACGGGGCAATCCACGGAAAGTGCCGTTTTGGTGGATGGCGAGGGCGAAAAGCGGGGCGGGGCGGCATGAGGCGACATGCCACCCCCGGCTAGGGGGTGCCTGCGAAGCGACGGCCTCGCAGCGGCAGGGCAGGCGGGGGTCGCCGGTGCCGCCCGGACTCGCTGAAAGCAAAGGCCAGGCAGGCGGGGGTCGCCGGTGCCGCCCTGGCTCGCTGCAAGCAAACGGACGGGGTGGGATTACAGGAGTTTTTTCACCAGGCGGAAAAACTTATACGGCATGTATCGGAAAGCGAGATCCGGCCAGACGGGCGTGCGGACCACGGCGCGTTCGTGGGAAAACGCCAGGAAACTGCGCTCGGAATGATAACTGCCCATCCCGGAATTGCCTACGCCGCCGAAGGGCAGGTGGCTGTTGGCGATGTGCATGATGGTGTCGTTGATGCAGGCACCGCCCGACGAAGTCTGCCCGACCAGCTCCCAGCCCGCTTCGGGTTTGCCGAAATAATAGAAGGCCAGCGGTTTCTCCCGGCTGTTCACAAACGCGGCCACCTCGGCACGGTCCCGGAAAGTCAGGACCGGGAAGATGGGACCGAAGATTTCTTCCTGCATGACGGGCGAATCGGGAGAGATCCCGCCCAGCAGGGTGGTTTCCATCCAGCGCGTTTCCCGGTTGTAGCGGCCTCCCAGCAGGATTTCTCCGTCTTTCAGGTAGCCGGTCAGCCGCTCCAAAGCGGCATCCCGGACCACGTGGACATAGTCGTGCGCCTGCTCTGTTCCGTCGGGATACAGGCCCGCCAGTTCCTGTCGGAACGCCTGGACGAAGGCATCCTTGATATCCTCGTGCAGGAAAAGATAATCCGGAGCGATGCAGGTCTGACCGCCGTTCAGGCTCTTTCCCCAGGCAATCCGCCGGGCCGCAATCTTCAAATCGGCCTCCTTGTCCACGATGCAAGGACTTTTGCCGCCCAGTTCCAGCACCACCGGCGTCAGGAACGGGGCCTGGGCCTCCATGAGAATGCGGGCCAGGGACGGACTTCCGGTCAGGAAAACCAGGTCGTAACGGTGACGGAAGAGCTCCGCGTTCACCTCCCGGTTTCCTTGCACCACGCCCACAAATTCCTCCGCAAAGGTGTCGGCCACAAACGCTTCCAGCGTCCGGGACACCGTGGGCACATAGGGCGAGGGTTTCAACAGGGCCGTACATCCGGCCGAAATGGCACCCACAAGGGGGTTCAGCAGCAATTGTACGGGATAGTTCCACGGGCTGACAATGAGGGTGCAGCCCAGCGGCTCCCGGACAATGTATCCCTTAGAAGGGAGGCAGGTCATGGGAGTGGGCACGCTTCGCCGGCGGGCCCAGCGGGCCGTCTTGCGGACGGCTTCGCGGATTTCCGCATACACCAGGCCGATTTCGGTCATGTAGGCCTCTTCGTAACACTTGTGTAAATCGGCCCACAGGGCATCACACAAGGGTTTTTCCCATTTTTTCAGGCCGGCGGCAAAAGCCTTCAGCTGCGCCACGCGCCTGTCCACGTTTCGGGTCACGCCCGTGGCGAAAAACGCCCGCTGCTTTTCAACCAGCTCCCTAATGCGTTCGTTGGAGGTATTCTCAATTGCCATTTTGCGATTCTTTTACGGTTTCATAGGTCCGTAGCGTAACATCGCTGAAGCGGATCATGCCTTCTTCGGGAAGGAGCGCCCCTTGTTCGGAATAGAAGAAGGTGCTGTCTTCCAAATAATTATCGAAAACCGTTGCGAGGGTACCGCGAACCGCCACCGCCACACGTGCATCGCGGCAGGTAATCCGCGACATGCGGATGCCGGTGAATGCCGGCTGGAAGGCCTGCGTGCGGGCCACATCGGGCGCTTCGCCCACGGAGGCGTTCTGATAGACGGTTTCGAACACCACCGCTTCATCGCGGATATCGCTCATGACGATATCGGAAACGACCACGTTTTTCGTCCGCCCGCCGCGACCCGGTCCGCTTTTGAAACGCAGCCCGGTATCGGTACCGCTGAACACGTTGCGCTGCACGAGGATATCCTCCATCCCGCCGGAAAATTCCGATCCGATGACAAAGCCTCCGTGCGCATGGAAAACCGTGTTGTCGCAGATGAGGATGCGTGCGCACGGGCCGGCTTTCACGCCCGCCTCCCCCGCTCCGCCCTTCAGGCAGATGCCATCGTCCCCCACATCCACGGTACAGCGGGTCACCAGCACGTCCTGCGAATTCATGAGGTCTATTCCGTCCCCGTTCTGCGCGTTCCACGGGCACCGGACCGTCACCCCGTCGATGATGACCTGCTGACAACGCTGCGGAACCAGGTGGAACTTGGGAGAATTCTGCAGGGTAACCCCTTGAACCAGCACGCGTTTGCAATCTGTAAACCGCACCAGGTGGGTACGCAGGCGCTCCTGCTCCCGATAGGAGGGCGCGACGTTCGGGAAATGCGTCAGGTCAAAAGGATACCACAGGCTCCCCTCCTCCGCGACCGTGCCGCCCATGCGCAGGTAATCCTTCCATTCCGTATCGCTCACCTTTCCGCGCTTGACCGCCCGCCACCATTCTCCGTTTCCGTCAATGACGCCCTCGCCGGTGATGCTCACGTCTTCCCGCTTGCTGGCGGTGATGCCCGGAACCATTTTCCCGTCCTTGAGGAAGGCTTCCTTTTCGGGCGTGAACAGGATGATCGCTCCGCGGTCCAAATGCAGGTCGATACGGCTTTTCAGACCGATGGGGCCGGTGAGCCAGATGCCCGCCGGGACGTCCAGGTGCCCGCCCCCCTGCTTCTCGAGGGCGGAAATGGCCTTCCGGAACGCGTCCGTATTCAGGCCGATGCCATCCGCGCATCCGCCGAAATCCGGCAGGGATACGCGCGTAACGGGGATTTGCGGGGCCTGCGGCTCGGGCAGGTTCTGATACAGGTGCGCATAATCGCCCGCCTGCACCCCTCCGCACAAGAGGCAGGACACCAACAGGGTTATTCCGTATTTTTTCATCTCTCGTATTTTTTGACCGGTATTGTCCGGTTGTTTGCTCATGTCAGGCGGCCGACCGAAAAGCCCTGGACGAACTCCTGGCGGAGTGCCGCTAATTGAAGTTTCGCGAGGCGAACGGAAGGGCGTCCCGCAGCGCCAGGTGCCAGTATTCCCAGTTGTGGACCCCGTTGTGCACGCGCAGTTCGCTCTTCACTTTTTTATCGCGCATCTTCTGGTGCAGCCCGGTGGACAGATCCAGCAGGAAATCATCGTCCCCGCAATCAATGAACCACTTCACCGTACGCAGTTTTGCCAGCGTGGCCTCATCGGCCTCGTCGATGAACTTGAGGGCGGAATGATCCCGCACCGACTGGGAGACAATGTAGAGTTTGTCCTTGGCCGGATCCTTCACGTCGCGGGCCGCCACCTGGTTCTCGCCGTTGTCCAGCCAGGCGCTCATGGCATAGCAGCTGGAAAACATCTCCGGATGACGCTGTGCATAAACCGTCGAGCCGCCTCCGCCCATGGACAGGCCCATGATGGCCCGATGGCCTTTATCCCCGATGCAGCGGTATTTGGCCTCCACCGCCGGAATGAACTCCTGGAAGAAGAAGTCCTCATACGACCAGCCCGGCATGTTGAAATAGCCGTTCCACTCGTTGTGCACGTCGGGATGGCCGGCATTCGGCATAAAAATAACCATCTTGCACGCCTCGCCGGTACCCATCAATTCGTCGGTGACCGTCTTCATGCCGCCCTGCTTCGACCAGTCTTTGTAGGTTCCATACAGGCCGTGCAGCAGATAGACCGCCGGGTAGCGGTCCGACCCCTCGGCAAAGCCGTCCGGCAGATAGACATTGTACTTGACCGTTGCGTTCAAAATCTCGCTCCGGAGGCTGTCCGTTACGATTTTTCCCGCCTGCACCGGCCATACCGGCAGCAGCAGGATCAACATCAACAACAAATTCTTTTTCATATCTTTTCCAAAAAATCTTCTCCTACATAATTAAACAGGCTGGCGCAGACCTCGGCGCTGAATTTGAGCGCCACGGGAACCAACTGTGACCAGTCTTGCGCGCCCAGATGACGCACACGGTCCTTCTCGAAACCATTCCTCACCAGCGAATACACCGTTCCGGCGTTGAAATTGTCACCCGCGCCGATGGTCGTCACCACCTTCGCGACCCGGGGGACCGGGAAGGAAACCTGCACCCCGGGCGAAAAAACCGTCGTTTCCGCTGCGCCGCGGGTGCAGATGAAGTTCGGGCACAACGGGGCGATGTGTTCCGCGTACACCTTCGCGGCATCGGCCGAGCCGTACAGGGCCTCGATATCCTCGTCCGATCCGCGGACGATATCGCTCAACGCCATGTTCTCCTCGATGGAAGCCCGCAGGGCCTCCGGGCTCATGGCGTGTCCCTTGCGGTAATTGATGTCGTAATAAACGATGGCTCCCTGCTCGCGGGCCGCCTTCACGAAGGCTTTCGTCTGCGGCGCCGTTTCCGGGTTGATGGCGAAAAAGGAGCCGAACAGCACCACGTCGCCGGGATTCACCGCCACCTGGGGCACCTGGAAGGGCTGGGGAGTGGGGTTCCGGAAAAACTCGTAGTGGGCGTTGTTTTGCTCATCGAGCAGGGCCAGCGAAACGTTGCTTTGTCCCGGAACGCGGCGGATTCCTTCGGGAGCCAGGCCGTTCCGCGCAGCGAAATCCGTGACGATATCGGCCACGGCATCGTCCCCGATCTGGGTGATCATCAACAATGTAAGATCCTTGTTCTGCCGGCCGGCGGTGCGTCCCAGCGAAATCATTGCATTGAAGGTGGAACCGCCCGGGACAGCCGCCTGCGGCTGGTTTTCCTTGAAAACGATATCCAGCACCGTCTCTCCGATGCCGATAATGGATTGAGGCATGATATTTTGGTGTATTATACTAGACAAAGATAACAATTATTGATTATATTTGCATATTGTATGAACCCGGAAAAGATTATTGCCCTTCTCCACCGCGAAGTGAAGCCCGCCCTGGGTTGCACGGAACCCATCGCGGTGGCCCTGGCCGTTTCCAAGGCGGTAGAAATCATCTCCGACAACTGCGCCTCCCGCTGCCCGGAAGGCTGGCGACTGACGGCCGATTTTCGCATCGACGTGGCCGTGAGCGGCAATATCCTCAAAAACGGAATGGGCGTGGGCATCCCCGGAACGGGGCGTGTGGGCCTGCCGGTGGCCGCCGCCCTGGGAGCCGTCTGCGGCGATTCCCGCCGCAACCTGGAAGTCCTGGCCAACTTGACCGATGTGGCCGTAAAACGGGCGCTGGAACTGGTAGAGGGCCAGAAAGTGTCCATTTCCGTGGCCGACACCGACCACCTGCTCTACGTCAAAGCCACCGTCTGCGCCAACGGACAGGCCCAGGCCAGCGCCGAAGTGAATCCCCAGGCCTACGCCATCATCGAAGACGACCACGACCGCATCGTGGAAACCTGCTTTGCAGACCGGATCCTGATGAGTTCCGAATCGGCCGCCGGCCTCTCCGGACCGGACGAGGGGGAAGACACGCCATCGGTCCGGGAAATCCTGGATTTCGCAAACAACGCCCCCTTCGCCGATATTGCCTTTATCCTGGAAGACCGCACCCTCAATCTGGCCCTGGCCCGGGAAGGCTTGGCCGGTAATTACGGCATGAACGTGGGAAAGACCATCCGGGAAAACCAGCAGGAGGTCTTTGGGGACGATTTTCTGAGTTTCGCCATGGGCCTGACGGCCGCAGCCTCGGACGCCCGTATGGCGGGCAGCACCCTGCCGGCCATGAGCAACAGCGGCAGCGGGAACCAGGGCATTACCGCCAGCATGCCGGTCATCGCCTATGCCCTGAAATACAACATTGATGACGAACGGCTGGCCCGGGCGCTCATCCTGAGCAACCTCGTGGCCATCCATATCAAACACTACCTGGGCAAACTGAGCGCCCTGTGCGGCTGCGTGGTGGCATCGACCGGATCGTCCTGCGGCATCGTGTATCTGCAAGGCGGCGGATACGATGCCATCTGCGCCGCCATCAAGAACATGGCCGGAAATATTACCGGCATGGTGTGCGACGGCGCAAAGGTAGGCTGTGCCATGAAGGTGGCCTCGGGGGTTTCCTGTGCGGTACAGAGCGCCGTCCTGGCCCTGCGCGGCACCTGCATCCCTTCGACCGACGGGATCATCGACGACGACGTGGAAAAAACCATCCGCAACGTGGGGGCCATCGGCTCCGCGGGCATGAAGCATGCCGACCGGATGATTATGGATATTATGTTATGCAAATAAAACGGATTTCCGCATGAATAAAAAAGCGTTCCTTCTCCTCTGCTTCCTCTGGCCGGCACTTTCCGCCATGGCCCAGATGGACCACCTGGTGTTTACGCCGCAATGGCTGCCCCAGGCACAATTCGCCGGCTATTACGTAGCCCAGGAAAAAGGGTTCTTCAAAGAGGCCGGGCTGGACGTGGAAATTGTCCATCCCACGGCTTCCGAACCGGCCCTTACCCGTATCAAGGAAGACAAGAGCCAGGCCACCACGCTGCAGCTGATGGAGGCCATGGAGTTGTGTGACTTCGGTATTCCGCTGGTCAACATCCTCCAGACTTCGATGAACAACTCCCTGGTAATCGTGTCGCGCCGCGGAATGAATCCGATGGAGCAGAAAGGAGCCCGCGTGGGTGTGTGGAGTGCCGGTTTCGGCCAGTTGGCGTATTGCATGAGCATCAAGGATGGTCTTGATTATGAATGGATTCCCATCGCATCCAACATCAACCTTTTCATCAGTGGAGCCCTGGATGCCACCCTGGCCACAAGTTACAACGAGTATTACCAGTTGCTGCAGACCGGCCTGCCCATTACCGAAGAATCCGTCTACCGTTTCCGTGACCACGGCTATAACATCCAGGAAGACGGGGTTTATGTGACCCGGACGTTCTATGACGAGCATCCCGATATTTGCAAGCGATTTGCCGAAGCCTGCAAGCGGGGCTGGGAATGGGCGGCGGAGCATCCCAATGAGACCCTTGAAATTGTGATGGACGTCGTCAAGAAGAATCACGTAGCCACCAACCGCATCTTGCAGAAACTGATGCTGGAGGAGATCCTCAACCTGTTGGTAGATAAAGAAACCGGCCGGCGGGAATACCGGCTCCGCAAGGAGATTGTGGACCAGGCCAACCAGCTGATGCTGGACAACAACCTGATTTTCGATGAAGTTTCATATGAGCAGCTCTTAGATCTTCCGCTATGAAAAAATGGTTAACCCTCTTGCGGACATCGCTTTCCGCCCGGCTCAGCTGGCTTACCGTGATCTTTGCCGCCGTCCTCTTCCTGGGCGCCTTGTCCTTCTTGTTCAAGCAATCCCAGGACACCATATTTAAAGAAGCGTTCAGCCGCGCCACCCAGGTCCTGGACAATACCGCCCAGCGGGTAGAAGTGATCCTGGACAAGGTGGAAATGTCTACGAAAAACGTGGCGTGGGTGGTACAGCGCCATCTGGAGTCGGACGATTCCATGTTTGTTTACAGCCGGAGCGTCGTGGACCAGCTTCCCTTCCTCTCAGGTTGTTCCATTTCCTTTGAACCGTACCATTATCCTAACCGGGGAAGGTATTTCTCCATTTATTCCCACCGAGAAGATGACGGGGACATTTTAACTGCCCAGGAGGGCGACGACCTCTACCAGTATTTCTATATGGACTGGTATCTCCAGGCCAAACTTCTGGACCAGCCCACCTGGATCGAACCCTTTATGGACTATTCCCCGAACGATGCTTACTCGCCCGGAATCATTTCCTCCTATAGCTGGCCCATCTACGACCACAACAAAAAATTCTGCGGTGTGGTTTCGAACGATATCTCCCTGCAATGGTTGTCCAATACCATTTCTGAGATGAAACCCTACCCGCATTCCTATAGCATCATGGTGGGACAGGGCGGTACGTATTTCGTCCATCCCGATACCACCAAGCTCTTCTATCAGACCATCTTCACCGAAACGCTTGAAAAGCCCAATCCGGCCATCACGGAACTGGGACACGCCATGCAGAACGGAGAGCGTGGCATGCGCGAACTCCGGATAGACGGGAAAAAGTGTTTCGTCTTCTTCCGGCCGCTCAGTACCACCGGCTGGAGCACGGCCATCATCTGCCCCAAAGACGACATTTTCGGCGGTTATTACCGGCTGGTTCGGACCATCCTGAGCCTGGTCATCATCAGCTTGATTCTCATGCTGTGGATTTTCCGCTCGCTGATTACCAAGGAATTGGATCCCCTGCAGACCCTGGCCAACCAGGCCGAGACCATCGCCTCCGGCCGCTTTGACGTGGAGCTGCCCGAGACGCACCGCGTGGATGAAATCGGCCAGCTGACCGAAGCCTTCGGCAACATGCAGCACTCGCTGGTGAACTATATCGACGAACTGACCCGCACCACCGCCAACAAGGAACGCATCGAAGGCGAACTGCGGATTGCGCGCGACATCCAGATGAGCATGGTGCCGCGAATCTTCCCGCCGTTCCCCAACCGGTCCGATATCGATCTGTACGCGTCCATGACACCGGCGAAAGAGGTGGGTGGCGACTTGTACGATTTCTTTATCCAGAACGAAAAACTCTACTTCTGCGTGGGAGACGTGAGCGGAAAGGGCGTCCCGGCCTCCTTGTTCATGGCTGTTACGCGCAACCTCTTCCGGGTCGAGGCCCAACTGGGTCTTTCGCCGGAGAAGATTGCTACCCAACTGAACATTGCCCTCTCGCGCGACAACGACCAGAACATGTTCGTGACCATGTTCCTCGGCGTGATTGACCTGGCAACCGGTTTGATGCACTTCTGCAACTGCGGTCACAATCCGCCGCTGCTGGACGGCGCCTTCCTGCCCATCGAGCACAACAACATGCCGCTGGGTGTCTGGGAAGAGGCAACCTTCGAGGGTGCCAGCCTGGAGAATGTGAAAGACCGGCTCCTGCTCATCTATACCGACGGCTTGAACGAGGCTGAAAATCCGGAGCACGAACAGTTCAGCGATGAGCGCCTGCTGGCCCTCAGCGAAACCTTGCTGGACAAGAGTGCCGAAGACGTGGTTGAAGCCATCAAGGAAGCCGTAGAGAAGCACCGTAACGGTGCCGAGCCCAACGACGACCTCACCCTCCTCTGCCTGCGCGTCAAATAGCCACGCGCAGGCCGTCCGGGCCGCCGGTCGTTTTTTATATAAAACGCCTCGTTTTCCAAAGATAAAATCGGCCACACAGCATCCTGTGTGGCCTCTTTTTGCAATTATCCGTGTAAATTTAGTTTACACGGATATTCCGTCCCATCTTTG